>CAZGTQ010000435.1:0-2089 GCA_964528575.1 uncultured Planctomycetaceae bacterium
ACTTTGCGACCGCCGGGTGCTCGACGACCCGATCAGGGTCGCCTCCGCGCCCGTCGGCCGCAACCGTCACGATTGTTGAGGGGCCAACCTGGCGGCATCTACGACGATCTCGGCAAAGCCTCATGAATAACCCGGGCTAGCGTCTGCGCGCAGCGACGGCATGAGCGACTCCCCGTTCGCGTTCCGCGTCGGCTGCCGCTGCCCGCGCACGGCGGCGCGCACCGGCGAGCTCACGACGCCGCACGGCACCGTGCGCACGCCGCTCTTCATGCCGGTCGGCACGCGCGGCACCGTGAAGGGCATCCTGCCCGACCAGCTCCGCGCGATCGGCACGCAGGTCGTGCTCGCCAACACCTACCACCTGCACCTGCGCCCCGGCGAGGACGTCGTGCGCGCGCTCGGCGGGCTGCACGCGTTCATGGGCTGGGACGGGCCGACGTTGACCGACTCGGGCGGCTACCAGATCTTCAGCCTCGGGCACATCACGTCGGTCGACGACGACGGTGTCACGATCAAGTCGGTCGTCGATGGCGCGCCGGTGCGCCTCACGCCCGAGCGCACCGTCGACATCGAGATGACGATCGGCGCCGACTTCGTGATGGCGCTCGACCAGTGTCCCGCGGCACCGCTCGAGCGCGAGAGCGTGCGCGCCGCGACCGAGCGCACGCACCGCTGGCTCGAGCGCTGCGTCGGGCGTTGGAAGGAGCGCGGCGGCCTCGCGAGCGGCCACGCGCTGTTCGGCATCGTCCAGGGCGGCGCGTTCGAGGACCTGCGCCGCGAGTCGGTCGAGCGCGTCGTCGAGCACGACCTGTTCGGCAACGCCATCGGCGGCGTGAGCGTCGGGGAGCACCGCGAGGCGATGCTGCTCGCCATCGAGACGAGCGCGCCGCTGCTCCCCGCCGACCGCCCGCGCTACCTGATGGGCGTCGGCATGCCGCTCGATCTCGTCGACGCGATCGCGCGCGGCATCGACATGTTCGACTGCGTCACGCCGACGCGCCACGGCCGCAACCACCAAGCGTTCACGTCGACCGGCCGCGTCAACCTGCGCAACCGCCGCTGGCGGGAGAGCACCGCCCCGCTCGATCCCGACTGCGACTGCCCCACGTGCGCGCGCTTCTCGCGCGGCTACCTGCGCCACCTGTCCACCACGGGCGAGATGCTCGCGGGCATCCTCCTGACGTTGCACAACCTGCGCTTCTACCACGCGCTGCTCGAGCGAGCGCGGACGGCGATCGCCGAGGGAACGCTCCCCGCGCTGCGCGAGCGCATCGCGGCCACAGCGACGCTCCCGAGCGACGCGTAGCCTTCAGCGGCGGCGGTAGTCGGGACAGGAGTACGCGTTCGGCCGCTCCGGCCGACTGCACGCGTCGCCGTAGTCGTACTTGCAGTCGTCGCAGAGCGGGCGTCCGCGCCCGAGGAAGGCGCTCTTCATCCCGATCCAGAGGCGGCGCAGCCAGTTCATCGTGAGCATCGTAGCTGCCCGAGCCGCAGGCCGGGCTCACCCGCCTCCTGGGCCCTCGCGGCGCCCGATGCAACCGCCGGTGCCGCCCGGTTCAGCGCCGGTTCAGCGCCGCCCGACGACCTCGATCCGCTCGATGTCGATCAGCGGGCCGATCGCGCGGTCGTCGCCGACGCTCGCCTCGCGCACGACCGGGCCGGTGACGCCGATCTCCGCGCCCGCGAACACGTCGAGGTCGTAGCGGCCGTCGGGGCTGCGGATCTCCGCGACCGGCTCGCCGCCCCACAGGAGCCAGTAGCGCGGCCCCCCCGTGGGCAGCACGCGCCGCTCGAGCACGCCGCGGCTGACGAAGCGCCGCCCCAACGGATCCTTCGAGCGGCTGAGCTTCCACAGATCGTCCTGGCGGCGCAGCAGCTCGCGTTCGCGCCGCAGCCGCTCCTCGGCCAGCCGTGCGCGGATCGCCGCCGCGGCCTCGAGCGCCTCGACCGTCTCGAGCCGGTTCTGCGCGAGCACCGCCTCGGAGCCGCCGGCCGGAGCGAGCGCGAGCACGCGCTCGAACGCCGCGCGCACCGGGCCGAAGTCCGGCTGCTCGCTCTCCTGCTCGCGCCGCAGCGACGCCTCGGCCGC
>CAZGTQ010000436.1:0-23960 GCA_964528575.1 uncultured Planctomycetaceae bacterium
CCGCGCGGCCGACCTCGAAGCCGCAGCTCGGCGCGAGCGGGACGAGCACGAGCAGCACGACGCGCGCGACGCGCGCCGCGCTACCCGAGCAGCTCGTTCGCCAGCCGTTGCACCGTCTTGCCATCGGCCGCGCCCTTGTGCTCGGACATGAACGCCTTCATCAACTGGCCGATGTCCTTCTTCGACGTGAGGCCGCGGGCCTCGATGATCGCTTGGACGAGCGCGCGCACCTCGTCGTCGGAGAGCTGCGCGGGGAGGTAGAGCTCGAGGAGCTTCGCCTCGGCGCGCTCCTTCTCCGCGAGATCGTTGCGACCGCTCTGCTCGAACTGTTCGGCCGCCTCGCGGCGCAGCTTGACCGACTTGACGAGCACGCCCTGCTCCTCCTCGTCCGTGAGGTCCTGGCCGAGCTCGATACGACGGTTCTTGAGCGCCGCCATCGTCATGCGCAGCGTGTCGCGCCGCAGCGTGTCGCCCGAGCGCATCGCGTCCCTCAGGTCGGCCTGGAACCGATCCGCAAGGGTCACGACTCGTCCTCCTCGTCGTCGGACTCGTCGGCGTCGTCGGCGTCGTCGGAATCGTCGGACTCGTCGGAGTCGTCGATCTCGTCCTCCTCGTCCATCGCCTCCAGCTCCTCGCCGTCGGGGCCGAGCTCGGACGCCTCGATCGCGCCCCGCGCCACTTCGTCCTCGACGACGAGGCTCTCCGCCATGTTCGTGTACTCCGCGAGGTCCTCCGCCTGGACGATCTCGATTGCGACGAGCTGGTCGTCCGCCTTCAGGTTGACCAGGCGCACGCCCTGCGTCGCGCGGCCCATCGGGCGCATCTCGCCGACGGCGGAGCGCACGATCATGCCACCCGACGTGATGAACATGATGTGATCCTCCTCGCCGCACGCCGCGACGCCGATCACCGGGCCGTTGCGCGAGCTCGTCTTGATGTTGATCACGCCCTGGCCGCCACGGCCCTTGATCGGGTAGTCGTCGATCGGCGTGCGCTTGCCGTAGCCGCGCTGGCACGCGGTCACGACCGTGGTGCGGTCGCCGTTGCCGACGATCATGCCGACGACGTGGTCGCCCTCGCGCAGGCGGACGCCGCGCACGCCGCGCGCGGTGCGGCCCATCTTGCGCGCCGCGGCCTCGTCGAACCGGATCATGCGTCCGGCCGCGGTGCCGATCATGACCGTATCGCCCGGGCGCACGAGGTCGACGGCAACGAGCTCGTCGCTCTCCTCGAGCAGGATCGCCTTGATGCCGCCCTTCTTCGGACGCGAGTACGCCTCGAGCTTCGTCTTCTTGACGAGCCCGTGACGCGTCGAGAAGAAGACGCAGCTCTCGTCGTCGAAGCTGCGCACGCGCAGCACGTTGTGGATCGCCTCGTTGTCCTCGAGCGGCAAGAGGTTGCGGATCGCGCGGCCGATCGACGTCCGCGAGCCCTCGGGGATCTGGTAGACCTTCTGCCAGTACACCTTGCCGCGGTTCGAGAAGAAGAGCACGTAGTCGTGCGTGCCGGCCGCGAAGAGCGAGCGGAGCACGTCGCCCTCCTTCGCGTCGGAGCCCTTCACGCCGCGCCCGCCACGCGCCTGCGCGCGGTACACGTCCGCGGGGACGCGCTTGACGTAGCCCTCGCGCGAGAACGTGACGATCATCAGCTCTTCGGTGATCAGCTCCTCGATCTCGAAGCCGCCGGCGATCTCCTCCTCGGAGATCTCGGTGCGCCGCTCGTCGCCGTACTTCTTCTCGATCTCGTCGAGGTCCTCGCGGATGATCCGCCGCACGCGCTCGTCGCGCGCGAGGATGTCGTTCAGGTCCGCGATCTCGTCGACGAGCTTCTTGAACTCCTCCTCGAGCTTGTCGCGCTCGAGCCCGGTCAGGCGACCGAGGCGCATGTCGACGATCGCCTGCGCCTGCGCACGCGAGAGCGAGAACGCCGCGGAGAGCGCGGCCTTCGCCGCATCGGGGTCGGCGCTCGCGCGGATCAGGCGGATCACCTCGTCGATGTGGTCGACGGCGATCCGCAGGCCCTCGACGATGTGCTTGCGCTCCTCCGCCTTGCGCAACAGGAAGCGCGTCCGGCGCCGGATCACCTCGCGGCGGTGCGCGAGATAGGCGTCGAGCAGCGCGCGCAGCGTCAGCGTCCGCGGCCGGCCGTCGGCGATCGCGAGGTTGATGATGCTGACCGTCGTCTGCAGCGACGTGTACTGGAAGAGCTGGTTCGCGACGACCTGCGGGTCCTCGTTCTTCTTCAGCTCGATCACGAGCCGGATCCCGTCGCGGTCCGACTCGTCGCGCACGTCGGAGATGCCGGTGATGCGCCCGTCCTTCACGACCTCGACGATCTTCTCGATGATCCCGATCTTGCGGACCTGGTACGGGATCTCGGTGACCACGATCTGCTGCTTGTTGCGGACGTCCTCGACGTGGTAGCGGCCCCGCAGGAGGAGCCGCCCGCGGCCGGTCGTGTACGCCTGCAGGATCCCGCTGCGGCCCATCAGGATGCCGCCGGTCGGGAAGTCGGGACCCGTGACGAGCTTGCACAGCTCGGCGACCGTGACGTGCGGGTCGTCGAGCACCGCGCGCAGCGCCGCGCAGATCTCGCGCAGGTTGTGCGGCGGCAGGCTCGTCGCCATCCCGACGGCGATGCCGTCGGCGCCGTTGCAGAGCAGGTTCGGGAACCGGCCCGGAAGGACGAGCGGCTCTTGCAGACGCTCGTCGTAGTTCGGCCCGTAGTTGACCGTTTCCTTGTCGAGGTCGGCCATCATCTCGACGGCCGTCCCGTGCATGCGCGCTTCGGTGTAGCGCATCGCGGCGGGCGGGTCGCCGTCGATCGAGCCGAAGTTGCCCTGACCGTCGATGAGCGGGTAGCGCAGGGAGAAGTCCTGCGCCATGCGGACGAGCGTCGGATAGATCACCGACTCGCCGTGCGGGTGGTAGTCGCCCGACGTCGTGCCCGCGATGTTCGCGCACTTGCGGTACTTCGCGCTCGGCCGCAGCTTCAGGTCGTTCATCGCGACCAGGATGCGGCGCTGCGACGGCTTGAGTCCGTCGCGCACGTCGGGCAGAGCCCGCGCGTGGATGACGCTGAGCGCGTACGTCAGGTACGACTCGCTCATCTCGCGCTCGATCAGCCGCGGCTCGATACGGCCGCCGGGCTTGGGCGCGGACTGGGCTTCGATGTCGGTCATCGGTGACGGAAGGAGGTGGACCGCCCCGGTGGGGCAGCGTCCCGCGACTTCGAGCCGCGAGGGAGTCTCGCCGCTCGGCTCCGGACGGCGCGCGGATCCGCCTGATCCGCCGCGCAGCGGGTGGAACGCGCATTATCCGTTGCCCGCGTCCGGCCTTCCACCCCGCAGAGCCAGGATCCGCGCTCTAGGATCGCGCCGCTCTGGAGGATCGCAGCCACGTGGAGGATCGCAGCCATGTGTAGGATCGCAGCCATGGAGAAGACCGAGCTGACCCCCCTCGCCCTCGCCCTGGGACGCATCCCGACCGGCCTCTACCTCGTCACGACGCGCGACGGCGACGCCCCGCTCGGCTTCGTCGGCTCGTTCGTGATGCAGGTCGGCTTCCAGCCCCCCACGGTCTGCGTCGCGGTCGGCAAGTCCCGCGGCCCCCTCGCCGCGCTGCGGGAGAGCGGTCGCTTCGCCGTTTCGATCCTCGATTCCGCCTCGAGCGACTTGATGAAGCCGTTCTTCAAGCCCGCCGGCCCCGGCGGCGGCCCCTTCGACGCGGTCGCCCACAGCGCGGCGCCGGGCGGCTCCCCGGTGCTCGACGGCGCGCTGGCGTGGCTCGAGTGCGCGGTGAGCGGCGAGCACGAGGTCGGCGACCACGTCGTCGTCTTCGGCACGGTCGAGCACGCCGAGCAGCTCCGCGCCGGCGACCCCGCGATCCACCTGCGCAAGAACGGCCTGGGCTACTGATCGGCGGGCTCGCCAGGAGCGGGCACGAGCGGCTCGAGCAGCTCGCGCCACGGCTCGGCGACCTCGTCGAACGCTTCCCGCGCCGCCTCGTCCTCGCCTGCGGCGAGGTGGCTCGCGACGAGCGCCGCGGCCGGGGCGTCCGCGCGCTCGCGCAGCGCGAGCAGCGTCAGTGCGTCGCGCGCCCGCTCGACGTCGCCGCTCGCCAGCGCCGCGGCCGCGACGTGCTCGAGGACGTGCTCGTCGACGGCGCCCTCGCCCGATTCGAGCGCGAGAGCGCGGCCGAGCTCGGCCGCGCTGCGCACCTCGTCGGGCACGTCGTCCGCGGGCACCGCCGCGAGCCGGTCCCAGGCGCGCTCGTAGCGGCCCAGGCGCAGCTCGACCGCGACGCGGTCGACGGCGAACGAGTCGACCAGCGCCCAAGCCTCGGCGGCGACCGCGGCGACGAGCAGCGCCGCGGCGGCCAGGCCCCACGAGCGCAGCGTGCGCCGCAGCCGCAGCGCGACGCCGGGGTCGCGCTCGCTCGCCCGCAGGAACAGCACGCGCTCGGCGACGCTCGGATGGCGCCACGAGCGCGCGTGCCGCGCGTGCGCTCCGGTGACGCGCTCGAGCGCGTCGGTCAGCCCGGCGGTGTCGCCGGTCAGCTCGACCGCGAACAGGTCCGCGTCGAGCTCCGAGCGGCGCCCGAGCCAGCCGACGAGGAGGTACCACGCGAGCCCGACCGCGGCGACGAACGGCAACGCCGCCGCGTCGTCCGGAGCGCCGAACAGCGTGACGGCGTGCGCGCCGAAGAAGCACGCGAGCGTCCAGCCGACGATGAGCGCGAAGTGACGCCGCTGCACGTGGCCGATCTCGTGCGCGAACACCGCCGCGAGCTGGCGCGGGCCCAGCGAGAGCAGGAGCGCATCGGAGAAGACGACGTAGCGCAGGCGGCTCGTCAGCCCGACGACGATCGCGTTCGGCTCCTGGTTGCCGGTGCGCCATTCGAGCAGGTCGCGGCATGCGAATCGCGCGCGCCGCGCGACCTCCTCGAGCAGCAAGCGCCGCGGCCCCGCCGGCATCGGCACCGTGTCCCACGTGCGCTTCAGGAGCGCCGGCACGGAGGCGGCCGCGACCGCGAGCAGCACGACGCCGAACGCGGCGTTGTAGAGCGCGACCTCCTCGACCTGCACGCGCAGCTCGCGGTCGAGCGCCAGCAGCGAAGAGAGCGCGACGATCAGCGCGAGCGGCGAGATGCTCATCAGGAACATCCGCGTCTGCAGCGCGCGGCGCCGCGCGACGTCGTCCGCGCGCGCCTGCGTCAGCCGCGCGCGGGCGTCGATCGCGAGCAGCGAGAAGGCGACGAACGGCAGCAGCGAGACGGACAGGCTCGGGTGCGGCCAGCCGAGCGTGTTCGTCTCGACCTCGAACCACGCGAGCACGCTCGCGTGCCAGCCCAGCAACGTCACGGCGATCAAGTGCAGCGCGAGCGGCGACCAGACGAGCGCGCGGTGCAAGAGCGCGGCGAGCGCGAAGCGGCCGTGCAGACCCTGGCGGCGCGTCTCGTGCCCCAGCGCGTGCGGCACGGGGAGCAGCGCGAGGACGAGCGCCGGCAACGGCAGGCCCGACGCGTCGAACGTCTCGACGAGCGTCAGCGCGACGACGGCGAGGAGGATGTGGAGCAGTTGGCCCAATCGGGAGCTCGCCGGGGCCCACGCTCGCTCAGCTCAGCACCTTGCGCAGCGCCTCCTCGACGGCGCGGCGCACGGCTCCCGAGGGGATGAACGCCGGCTTCTTGATCACGGTGATCTCGACGAACGTCTCCTGGACCACGTAGGTCGCCGCGACGCGTCCGAGCGGCGTGTCGTGCTCGACGCGGCCGGCGTCGTCGCGCGCGCCGTCCGGCTGGATCTCGACGCCGTAGCCCTGCGCCTTGTCGCGCAGGCGCTGCGCCGCCTGGGCGCGGCCGAGCCCGTGGCTCACACGGATGTCCATGCGCTCGCTCCTTCGTAGGCCGCGGACATGCGCGGCTCCACCCGCTCGACGGGCCCGGTGAGGAGCGCGCTGCCGAAGCGGCGCCACTCGACCTCGAGCGTGCCGCCCGCCTGCTTCACCCACACCGGCGACACGAGCAGCCCGAGCTGGATCCCCGCCGCCGCCGCCGCGCACGCGCCGCTCCCGCACGACGGGCTCGGCCCGACGCCGCGCTCCCACGTCTCGAGCTCGAGCACGCGCCCCTGCGGCCGACCGATGTGCACGTTGATGCCCGCGGGGAAGCGCTCGTGCCGCTCGAGCAGCGGCCCGAAGCGCGCGATCGGCACGTCCGCGCCCTCTTCGACGAACAGCACGCAATGCGGGTTGCCCATGTGCACGATCGACACCTCGAGGCGCTCGCCCTCGACGAGGAGCACCGTGCGCATCTCGACCAGCTCCGGCGCGCCCATCTCGACGCTGCCGGCCTCGACGACGCCGTCGCGCACGTGCGCGCGCACGACGCGGTGGCCGCTGTCGGTCTCGATCTCGAGCCGGTCGCGGCGCACGTGGCCGTGCTCGTACATCAGCTTCGCGACGCAGCGCAGGCCGTTGCCGCACATCTCTGCGCGCGAGCCGTCGCGGTTGTACACGAGCATGCGCCCGTCGCCGTGCGCGCGCGGCGGGCCGACGAGGAGCAGCCCTTGCAGCTTCGGCTCTAGCGCGTTCTCGCAGACCGCGCGCGCTGCGGCGGCCGGGTTCTCCGGGAGCGCGTCCGCGAAGCCGTCGACGACGGCGAACGAGTTGCCCGCGGCGGAAAAGAAGTGCAGTTCGCTCATGCGTGGCGGCTCACGAAGGGCGCGCGGCCAGCTTCGCTGCGTTGCGGAAATGGAGCTTCGCGACCTGTCCGAGCGCCGCGGGACCGTGGAGCGCGACGTAGGCGCGCGCGGCGCGGTCGACGGCGTCGCCCGCTCCCTTCGGCAGGTCGACCGCGGCCTCGCCGGACAACGCCGCGAGGCCCTCGAGAAACCGGTCGCGGGCGAGGATGCTCGCGGCGGCGACCGCCATCTCGCTCTCGGCCCGCGGCCGCTGCTCGAGATCGACCTCGAGCCCCGCGAGCGCGTCACGCATCAGCCGCTCGTTCGCGAACCGGTCGACGAGCACGCGCACGCCGGGGACCGCGACGGCGCGGATCGCGCGCGCGTGGAGCCCCGCGAGCAGCGGGTTCAGGTTGCCCAGGCGCGCGTGCTCGGCGTTGTACTCGCCCGGCTCGAGCACGACCTCCGCGTGCGGGAAGCGCGCGCGCAGCGCCGGCGCGAGGCGCCGCACGGTCTGGTCGGCGAGCCGCTTGCTGTCGCCGACGCCGCCCTGGCGCAGCGCCGCCGCGTCGCCCGCCTCGAGCCGGACCGCGGCGACGACGAGCGGCCCGAAGAAGTCACCCTTGCCCGACTCGTCCGAGCCGACGAGCGCGACGTCGTCGAGGATCCCCGCCCGGTCCTGGTGCGCGCGCTCGGACGGGACGGGGACGGCCGTCGCGCCGACCCAGCGCGCCGCGAACAGCTCCGGCTCGGGCCCTTGGACGACGAGCTTGCCGGACCGATACAGCGTCGCGACGACCCCCTCGCCGCGCGCGCTGAACAGCGCGTGCGGCACGGGCCGGAAGTCGAACGGGCCACCCTCCAGCTTCCGTCGGAGGCCGTCCCGCTCGGCGTCGGGCACGCGGAGGACGAGCGTTCTCTGCGTCACGCCACTCATTCTGTCGCGAGCATCGGCCGTCGGAACCTAGAATCCGCGTCGACTGTCCCCACTCCCCGGAGGCTCTCCGTTGGCTCAGATCCTCGACTCGATCCTCGACTCGATCGGCGACACGCCGCTGGTGCGGCTGCGCACGATCGGCCGCAAGACCGGCTGCGAGTTCCTCGCCAAGTGCGAGTTCTTGAACGCGGGCGGCTCGGTCAAGGACCGCATCGGCAAGCGCATGGTCGAGGAGGCCCAGAAGAGCGGCCGCATCAAGCCCGGCGACACGCTGATCGAGCCGACCAGCGGCAACACGGGCATCGGGATGGCGCTCGCCGCCGCCGTCTACGGCTATCGGATGATCATCACGATGCCGGAGAAGATGAGTCGCGAGAAGCAGGTGGTGCTCGAGGCGCTGGGCGCCGAGATCATCCGCACGCCGACCGAGGCCGCGTGGGACGCGCCGGAGAGCCACATCGGCGTCGCGAAGCAGCTCAAGAAGATCCTGCCGAACGCGCACATCCTCGATCAGTACTCGAACCCCGACAACCCGGACGCGCACTACCACGGCACCGGCGCGGAGATCCTCGAGCAGACCGGCGGCGCATTCGACGTCCTGGTCGCGACCGCCGGCACCGGCGGAACGATCACCGGCATGGCCAAGCGCATCAAGGAGGCCAACCCGGACGTCCACGTCGTCGGCGTCGACCCCGTCGGCTCGATCCTCGCCGGACCGGGACCGATCGGCTCGTACAAGGTCGAGGGCATCGGCTACGACTTCATCCCCGACGTGCTCGACCGCTCGACCATCGACGAGTGGATCAAGACGGAGGACCGGGCGTCGTTCCAGATGGCGCGCCGACTGATCCGCCACGAGGGACTGCTCTGCGGCGGCAGCTCGGGAGCGGCCGCATGGGCCGCGGTGAAGGTCGCCGAGCGCATCGGACCGAACAAGCGCATCGTCGTCGTGCTGCCGGACTCCGTCCGCAACTACATGACGAAGTTCCTCGACGACCAGTGGATGCGCGAGAGCGGCTTCGCCGAGGTGCGCTGGGAGACGAGCTCGATGGCGGACCTCCTGCGCGCGCTCCCGCGGCGCCGGCTCGTGACGGCGACGAGCAGCGACACGCTCTCCGACTCCGTCATGGCGATGAAGGAGCACGGCGTCAGCCAGCTCCCCGTCGTCGACGACGACCGCCTCGTCGGCATCATCACCGAGTCCGACCTCCTCTCGAAGCTCGTCGAGGGCCAGGCGACGCTGGCGTCCGCGGTCGCGGAGGTGATGTTCCGCAACGTGCGCACCGTCCACATCGACGACGACGCGGGGCGTCTCGCCGAGATGTTCGCCGAAGGGCTCGCGGCGCTGGTCGTCGACGACGCGAACCGGCTGCAGGGCATCCTGACGAAGATGGACCTGGTCGAGCACCTCTCGGGCGGCGCCCTCGACCGCGGCAACGATCAGGAGTAGCGCGGCTCGGCGCATCCGAGCTCGGGCCACCTCAGCAGCCGAGCGCGTCGCACAGCTCGCCGAGCGTCGCGACGACGCGCGTCGGCGCCTCCTCTTCGGACGCGAAGCGCACCGCAGCGCGCTCGTCCTCGCGGTCGACCCAGACGCAGCGCCAGCCGAGCGCGCGCGTGGGCCGCACGTCGTGGTAGACGCTCTGCGCGACGTGCAGCACGTCCTCGCGCTCGAGCTCGAGCCGCCGCAGCGCCTCGTCGAAGTGCGCGCGCGCCGGCTTGTACGAGCGCACCTCCTCGGCCGTCACGAGCGCCGCGAAGGGAGCGCCGAGCCGCAGGGTCGTCGCGCGCAGCGGCGCGGTGTCGACGTTCGAGAGGATCGCGAGCCGAAACCGCGTCGCGAGCCGCGCGAGCGCGCCGGGCGTCTCGTCGAACGGCGGCCAATCCGCGACGCTGGCGGCGAAGCGCCCGAGCTCCGCGTCGGTCGGCTCGCGGCCCTGCTCGCGCGCCGCGGCCGCGAGCGACCGCGCGAGCACGTCCGCGTACGGACGGAACGGGCCCGCTTCGAGCGCGCGCTCGGCGCGGTGGCGCGCGGCGAGCAGCGCGCCGACGTCGCATCCCGCGAGGCTCGGCAGCGACGCGATCGCCTCGCGCGCGCCGCGGTTCCAGTCGACGAGCGTGCCGTAGCAGTCGAACGTCAGCGCGCGCCCGTCGAGCTTCACAGGAACTCGCGGTACTCGCCGCCGGAGTCCGCCGCGAGGCCTTCGAGCAACGCGGAGCTCTGGCCGACCGCGATGCCGTGGATCTGCACCTTGCGCACCGCGTTGAGCCGCCGCAGCTCCGCGCGGATCGCGCCTGGATCGGCGAGCTCGCCCGCGTTCGGCGCGCCGTCGCTGAGCGCGTAGATCGTGTCGACGCGCTCGTCGGCGAGCGCGAGCATCAGCGCGTCGTACAGCGCCGTCGCGCCACCCGCGCGCTGCTCGCGCACGTAGCCCATCGCGCGGGCGCGGGCTTCGTCGTCCATCTGGACGAGCATGTCGGACATCGCGTTCGCGCGGCTCGCGAAGAATACGACGTTGAACCAGTCGCCCTCGGGGAACACCGAGAGCGCGCGCGTCAGCTCGTCCTTCGCCACCTCGAGCTTCGTCGTTTCGTCGCCCTCCTTCGAGCTCGTGCGCTGCGGCCTGGTGCGCGCCGGCTCGCTCATCGAGCCGCTCGTGTCGAGCACGAACGCGACGCGCGGGCTGTAGATCTGCAGGCCGTAGAACGTCGCCTGGCTCGCGTTCTCCGCGCGCCGCTCGCGGCGCTCGAGCTCGGCAGCCAGCGCGTCCTCGTAGCGCGGCACGCGGAACGTCGCGCCCTCCGCGCTCCACCACGCACGCCAGCGGTCCGCGACGAGGCCGTGGTCGAGCCCCGTGACGAGCCGCAGCACGCGCGCGGCGTCGTGACGCAGGCGCGGCTCGTCGCGCTCCATGCGCTCGACGAGCAGCGGGACCGAGTCCGCGCGGCGCAGGTTGCCGACCTGCCAGAGCGCCTCGAGCCGCACGCGCCGGTCGCCGTCGCCGAGCAGCTCGTACAGGCGCCGGACCGCGTCGGCGGTGCGCAGCTCGGCGAGCGCGACCGCGGCGCCCATCCGCGCGGCGGGCTCGCGGTGGGCCGCGAGCTCGAACAGGCGCTCGTGCCACTTCGGATCGTCGACGAGGATCCGGCCGAGCGCGACGATCGACGCGCGCAGCACGGCGGGCTCCTTCGAGCGCAACAGGCTCCACAACGGGCGCACGGCGGCGAGCTCGGCGCGCGCGCCCAGCTCCTCGATCACGCGCAGCCGCAAGCCGTCGTCCTCGACGTCGAGCAGCTCGACGAGCGGCCCGACGAGCGACTCGCCGAGCGACCCGGCGTCGGCCGGATCGCTCGCCGCGATCACGCGCTCGACGAGCAGCCGCCGCCACGCGACCGACGTGTCGCTCGCGCGCACGTGTGCGTGGATCAGGCGGTCGGCTTCGGGCCCGACGAAGCGGGCGATCGTCGCGGCGACCCGCTCGCGCTGATCGCGCGAATCCAGCGTCGCGTGGTCGAGCACCGCGCGCAGCGACGCGGTGTCGCCGCGCGCGCCGAGCACGTCGAGCAGCTGCATGCACGCGTACGACGCATGTTTCGCGTCACGCGTCGTGCGCAGGATCGCCTCGAGCTCCGGCCGCACGCGCTCGCCGAAGTGACGCAGCTCGCGCGTCGCCGCGCGTCGGTTCTCGACGCGCCGGTGGTCGCGCGCCGCGCCGACGACGAACGCGACCGCGCTCTCCTCGAGCTCCACCTTGCCGAGGTACGCGCGAAACGCGCCGTACGCGCGGATCAGCTTGCTCTCGTCGCGCAGGACCTCGACCGCGTCGATCGAGGCCGCCAAGGCACGCTCGTCGGCGAACGCCGCGATCGCGTCGAAGATCGCGGAGCGCACGCGGTCGCGCTGGTTGCGAACCTCGAGCAGCAGGTCGTCGCGCTCGTCCGCGCAGGTGAGCGGCGCGAACAGGCCGAGGAGGACGGTCGCGAGCGCCAGCATGCGACGATGGGATCACGTCGCCGCCGAGACGTCGAGCACTTGCCGCGTACGGAGCCTCTCGCGCACCGACAGGCCGCCGACCCACGTGAAGCCCCACAGGAACAGGAGCAGGAACGGCAGCGAGCCCCACAGGCCCTGGCGCACCGCGACGGCGACGGCCCAGGCGAACCAGAGCGCGAGGAGGAGCTCCGCTCCCGCCAGCCCGCCGAGCGCCGCGGCGTAGCGCCGCGCGCGCGGCGCATCGCCGTCCTTCGGCGTGCGCACGAACACGCCCGGGTCGCGCCGCAGCCCCTCGAGGACGGCGTGCGTCTGGCTCACGCTCATGCCGATGCCGAGCGCGACCGCTGCGGGGATGTCGCGCAGGCGTTGCAGCGGCGAGCGGCCGAGCGCGCGCTGGCTGCACTCGTAGAACAGGACGACGGACAGCGTGCAGAGCGTGAAGAGCGAGACGTGGACCAGGTTCGCCGCCGGCAGGCGGACCTGCATCGCGAGCGGCAGGAGCACGGCGAGCGCGAGCACGAGCGGGCAGCCGCTGTTGCCCGACAGGTGCGCGAGCGCCTCGAGCCGCACGCGCCACGGCAGGTCGGCGGAGATGAGCCTCGGCCCGAGCTTGCGCGCGACCTGCACGCTGCCCTTCGCCCAGCGATGTTGTTGCGACTTGAACGCGCCGATCGTCGGCGGCACCTCGGCCGGCGCGACGAGCGCGGGCGCGTAGACGAAGCGCCAGCCCGCGAGCTGCGCGCGGTAGGAGAGGTCGAGGTCCTCGGTCAGCGTGTCGTGCTGCCAGCCACCCGCGTCCTCGATCGCGCGCCGCCGCCACACGCCGGCGGTGCCGTTGAAGTTGAAGAACAGCCCGCGGTCGTAGCGCACCTTGTGCTCGATCACGAAGTGGCCGTCGAGCAGCGTCGCCTGCGCGCGCGTCAGCGCGCTCTGCTCGCGGTTCACGTGGCCCCAGCGCGCCTGCGCCATCCCGACGCTCGGATCGTCGAAGTGCGGAACGATGCGCCGCAGGAAATCGCGGTCCGGCAGGAAGTCCGCGTCGAAGATGCACAGCAGCTCGCCGCGTGCGCGCTGCATGCCCCAGTCGAGCGCGCCCGCCTTGAAGCCCGTTCGATCGGTCCGACGCAGGACGCGCGCCTCCACGCCGCGGGCGCGCAGTGCGACGACGGCGCGCTCGGCGATCGCGGTCGTCTCGTCGTCCGAGTCGTCGAGGACCTGGATCTCGAAGCGCTCGCGCGGGTAGTCGAGCGCTCCCACGCTCTCGATCAGCCGCGCCGCCACCGTGCGCTCGTTGAAGATCGGGAGCTGCACGGTGACGAAGGGCCAGGCGGCCGCCGCACGGTCGTCGTCGGCTCGGTCGGCCTCGCCGGCTCGATCGAGCCAGCGGAACCGAGCGAGCAGCGCCAGCCGGTGCGCGCCGTAGAGCCCGAGCAGCGCGAGGATCGCGAAGTAGCTTCCGAGCAGTGCGGTGTCGGGGGACACGAGGAGGTCCAACGGGGGGCGTGTTCAGTCCACGGGGAGCCAGCCGTGCTCGCGCAGCAACGCGAGCACGCGCTGGGCGACGAGCCGGTAGCCTGCGGGCCGGGGATGATAGCGGTCGCCGCGCAGGAACAGCTCCCGCGGCGGCTCGCTCTCGTGCGCCCAGGCGCGGAACTCTTGCTCCAGGCTGACGAAGGGGATCTCGAGCCGGCCGCAGAGGGCGGTCAAGAGCTCGATCGGCGTGCGGTCGAAGCTGTCGCGGTAGACCTGGCTCTCGTACGGGAAGAGGAAGACCGCGATCTCGGCCCCGGCGGCGTGCGCCGCGTCCCGCAGGGCGCGCAGCGACTCCTCCTCGGCGGCCCACACGGCCGGGTCGCCCCGGTCGCGGCCCGCCTCGCGCGCGAACCGCTCCGCGTTCGCCCAGTCGCGCCCGCGCTGCGCGTCGTAGTACGTCGCGCGCAGCCAGCGGTAGAGCGCCGAGCGCCCGAGCGCATCGCGCGTCCCGCGCGGCAGCAGCGCGCGTGCACCGCTGCGGCGGAACACCGCCTCGTCGACGGCGCGCACCGAATTGGGGAAATCGTTCAGGTTGTAGCCGACGACGACGACGTCGGGCTCGAGCTCGAGCCCCAGCGAGAGGAACGCCTCGCGGTAGTCGCGGCCCGCGTACCCATTCACGCCGAGATTGGCGACGCGCACGGTCTCGTCGGGCAGCTCCTCGCGCAGCATCCGCTCGAGCTGTCGTGGCCAGGTGTCGGCCTCGACGACCCCCTTCCCGAACGTGCACGAGTCTCCGAGGCAGACGACGCGCAGCTCCTGCTCGGCGGCTTCGCTCGCGATCTCCGGCCCGCGCAGTCCGAGCGCATTGATCTCGTACCAGGTCCCGTCCCAGCGCCCTTCGAACCCCGGCTGGTGCACGTGGCGCAGCCGCTCGTGCGCCTCGTACGGATTGCGGTCGAACAACGAGAACGGCCCGGGCTCGGCCGCGCGCGCAACGAGCTCGAGCACGACGAGGAACGCGACGAGCGAGACGAGCGCGACCGCGAGCTTGCGGGCGAAACGGCGCAGACGGGACATGAGAGCGAGTATGGAAACAGAGCGGGCGGGGCGATGTCCAACGGGGGGGGCGTCCCTAGCCCCCACGCGCCCGGGGGACCAACGCGCGGAATGCCGCGGACGCGCGTCCTGTCGCTCTTTCATCGTACGCTCTGCGCGCTGCCCAGCTCCCCAGCGAGGAACTCCACCGTCTCCGCCAGCACGAGCTCCAACTCCGGCGTCGGCGCGCCGAGCGGGTGACGCGCACCGAACGTGTGATCGCCGCCGGGGACGTGGAGCACGCGGGCGAGGCCCGGACGAAACGCGCATGCGAGCGCGTCGCCAGCCTCCGGCGGCACGGCGAGATCGCAATCGCCCTGCACGATGAGCGCCGGGTGGCGTGCTCGCCCGCACGCCGCGCGGATGTCGAGCCGTCCGCGGTTGCGCTCGGCCGACTCGAGCACCTCGACGCGGACCGGGTGCCGCTTGCCGGACGCGAAGCTGCGCAGGTGCAGATGGCCCTGCTCGCGCCAGCGGCGCAGCCGCGCGGGCGAGAACCGCAGGATCGAGTCGATCGCCGCCCAGGTGACGACCGCGCGGTAGGTGCCGTCCTCCGCCGCGTGCACGAGAGCCATGCCGCCGCCGCGGCTGTGGCCGATCAGCGCGACGCGCTCGCGGTCGAGCAGCGGATGCGCGTTCACGTGTCGGCGCACGTGCTCGAGGTCCTCGAGCTCGCTCACGTAGCTCGCGCGCGCGAACAGGTCCGGCTCCTCGAACGTCTCGAGGTCGTCGCCGACGCCGCTGCACGAATGGTTGAAGCGAACGGCGGCGATGCCGCGCGCGACGAGCCGCCGCGCGAGCTCCGGGTAGAAGCCCCAGCCGAGGAAGCTGCTGAAGCCGTGCACGATCACTGCCGTCGGGTGGGGCGCCGTGTCCTGCGGCAAGTCGATGCATCCGCGCACGACGCGCGGCGGCTCGTGCTCGACGGGCAGACGGAACGACGACATCGCGCTCAGAACAGCATCTGCTGACCTTCGACGCGCGCGACCGCGGCGACCCGCGGGTATGTGGCGATCAGCTCGGCCGGGGCGAGCGGCGGCGTCGAGCCGAGCCGCGCCAGGAGCTCGATCGCGTTCACGAGCGCTTTCCCCGCGTAGTGGTTGTTCGTCACGACGTACGTGTCCTCGGACTCGGCGACGACGCGCTCGACCATCCGCTCGATCTCGTCGAGCTCCTCGCTCGAGTACAGGTAGTCGTACTTCTCGTCGCGCCCCGCGCGTGGATCGAACCACGCCTTCGCGTTGCGCCCGTGCACGCGCACGTAGCCGATCCGGCCGGGCGTCGCGTGCTCCGCGGGCGGATGGTCCGGCGACGGCGACAGATCGATCGCGGCGAGCGAGTAGCTCGTTCGCTCGAGCCAACGCAGGGCGTCGGGCGTGAACCACGAGCGGTGGCGCAGCTCGACGACGAGCGGGAGGTGCTCGAAGCGCGCCTCGACGTGCGCGAGACGCTCGCGCGCGCTCGGCGCGTCGCGGAACGAGGCCGGCAGTTGCACGAGCAGCGCGGCGAGCCGCCCCGTCGCTTGCAGCGGCTCGATTCCGGCCGAGAACTCCTCCGCGAGCCGCTCCGCCTCGCTCGCGTCCGAGAGCGGCGGCCCGTGCGTCCAGTCGCGGTGCAGCTTCGCGGTGAAGCGGAACGACGGCCGCGGCTCGACGAGGCGTGCCCAATGCGCCGCGTGCTCCGCACGAGGCAACGAGTAGAACGTGCTGTTGATCTCGACGCAGTCGACGAAACGCGCGAGGTACGCCAGCGCGTGGAAGCCCGGCGGCTTGCGGCGCGGATACACGACGCCCTCCCAATCGGGATACGACCAGCCGGCGGTACCGACGCGAATCACGCGTCGCTCCAGTCGTCGGCGACGCCGAGCGCGTCGAACGCGCCGCGCTCCGCCGCGAGGATCGCGCCGCGCACGCGCTCGGTCCTTTCCGCGAGCGCCGCGTCGTCCGCGTCGCGCGGGACGCGCACCGGCTCGCCGTACGCGAGTGCGACGCGCGCTCCGAGCTTGGGAATGGTGAATCGGTCCCAGCTCCGCAGCCGCCACGCGCGATCGCACACGAAGCCGCACGGAACGATCGGCAGCCCCGACTCGCGCGCCATCCAGGCGAGTCCGGGGTTCATCGCGTGACGCGGCCCCCGGGGCCCGTCCGGCGTGATGACGACCGTCCGCTCGTCACGCAACGCCTGCGACAGGACGCGCAGCGCGCGCGCGCCGCCGCGGCTCGACGAGCCACGCACGACCCGGTACCCGAAGCGATCGAGCAGCAGCGTCACGAGACCGCCGTCGTCGCTCGGCGAGACGAGCACGAACCAGCCTCGGTCCCGGTGCGTGGGCAGGCCGACGAGCATCCGGCCGTGCCACATCGCGAGCAGCCGGCCGCCTCCGCCCAGGTGCTCCTCCCCCATCCGCTCGACGCGCCAGGTGCCCGCCAGCGCGCGGAGCGCCGACGGCCCGAGCAGCGGCAGCAGCGCGCTCCCGATGCGGCGGCGCGCGATCCGCATCCGTCTGCGCCACTGCGGCATCGGCTCCGCCCGCCCCGCCCCGCTCATCCGTCGGCGGTCAGATCGTCGCCCGCCCCGCCCTCGTCCTCTCCGTTCCGCCCGGCGGACCAAAGTCGGTAGCTTCGGCCCCCTTCACTGGCTTGATAGCGGTAAGAACGCCCCCAACCGTCCTCCGGCAACGCGGCGCCGTCGAGGAACCCGCGCGGGTAGCTCTCGGTCGGCTCCACGAGGCTCTCGAGCTCCGCGGGATAGCGGCCGAACTCGACGCGGTGGACCGCGAGCCCGTTGCGCAGCTCGAGGAACCCGCGGCGCGTGCGCGCCACCGCGTCGGCTGCGTCGTCGGGCTCCACCGCCGGCTCTTCGTCAGCTCCCTCAGCCGGCGCGCCGTCGGCACCGCCTTCCTCGCGCGACGCGAGGACAGCGGCGGCCGCGAGCAGCCACGGCGTCTCGGGCCCGAAGGACGAGACGGCGACGGTCCGCGTGCCGCCTTCGGCGGCGACCGCGCGGCTGCGACTCGGTCGGAGCGGACCGGTGAGCACGTCGGCCGGCGGAAGTTGCGTCAGGTCGATCGGCAGATCGGCGAAGCCAGCGGCCATCGGCCCGAACGTCGCGGCCAGGCGGTGCACTGCGGCGATCAGCCCGGGCCAGTCCATGAAGAACTCGCTGCGCTGCGAATCGGCCTTCGCGGCGGCGGCGTAGATCGGATGGGCGCGATCCGCGTTCGCTGCGCCGTCCGCGCCCTCCTCGGCGGTCTTCTCGGCCCGCTCCTCGGCTCGCTCCTCGAGGCGCTTGATCTCGCGCTTCACGTGCTTCGAGTCGAGCGCGACCACGAGGCGTCCGTCGAGGATCGCGAACGTCGGCTGGACGGCGTCGGACGCGGCGAGCTCGAGCATGAGCAGCTCGACGTCGCGGTACGTGCGCTCCTTGAGCTCGAGCTCGCCCGCGAGCTGCTCACCGACAAAGCGCGCGAAGCTCTGCAACGCGGGCCACAACCGCTCGGCGTCGGCGACCTCGAGGTAGGCGAACGCCTGCGGCACCGCGACGCCGGACGGAGGCTGCACGACCGCGAACAAGCGCCCGCCCAGATTCGCAAACAGATCGCGGCCCACGTGCACGCCGTGGCTCTCCTCGATGCGCGTGATCCACTGCTCCGGCGCAAAGCCCGAACCGGACCCGAGCCATTCGAGCACGTGCGCACCGAGCGCTTCGCCGTCCACCGTCGTCGCGTAGACGAGCATCGCGTCCGCGGGGATCGGGGGACCACCCGCGAGGTCGAGCTCGCGCGCCGCGAGCCAGCGGTCGACGCCGGCGGGCGTCGCGTTGTCGTGCGTGAACGTGGTCGTGGTGAACACGTCGTTCGCCAGATCGGTGCGCCAGGCCGACGAGACCGGTACGCCGCCCGACCAGAACGACGCAAGTCGCGCGACACCGCGCGCGAAGGTCGCGCGCTCGTCGATGGCGTCGAGCGGCTCGACGAGTGCGGCGATCAGCTCGAGCAACGACACCGACTGGTAGCCGGCGAGAACGGTCGTCCCCATGGGCTCGCCGAGCTCGGCCCGCGCGCGCGTGAACCGCGCGTCGCCTGCGAGCGCTCCCGCTCCGGCCGCGGAGCGGCCCGCGAAGAGCACCGCCTCGCGCTGCGTGTCCGCACCGACACCGAACACGACGTGCTGCCCGAACGTCGCGAGCCACGCCTCGAAGTCCGGTACGTCCGCGTGCGTCACGCGGTGGACGGGGATCTCGAGCCCGGCGTGCTCGAACCGCGCCAGCGGCGACTCGTCGATGCGCACTCCCGGAGCGGAGGCAAGAGCGGCGCGTAGCGCGTCGACGCGCTCGACGTCGCCGACGTCGAACACGAGCTGGAGACGCACCCGCGCGAGCGCACACGCGAGGAGCCGCTCGGCCAGATCGAATCCCACCTCGAGGTCGCGAGCGG
This sequence comes from uncultured Planctomycetaceae bacterium, assembly GCA_964528575.1. Taxonomy (GTDB): domain Bacteria; phylum Planctomycetota; class UBA1135; order UBA1135; genus CAZGTQ01. The sequence continues at coordinate 18,619 of CAZGTQ010000436.1, forward strand.
CGAAGCGTCCGCCCGGCTCCTGGTCATTGCCGAGCGTGCGCAGCTCGAACGAGGCTCCGTCCGCGGACGGCTCGTAGACGTACGGTCCGCCCCACGGGTCCTCACGCTCCACCGCGTCCGCATCGTCGAGCGCGTCCAGGGTGCCGGGGAGCGCACCGGTGCGCGCGCGGTAGGCGTCGATGCGCTCGTCGAGCGCGCCGAGATCCGCGCGCGCTCGCCGCAGCCGCTCGAAGTCCTGCTCCCATCCGGCGGACCCCACCGCTCCCGCGAGGGACATCGACAAGGCTCCGGCTCCGGCGAGCGCCTCCGACAGCAGCGCGCCCAGATCCGCGGGGACGTAGCCGACTTCGGCCAGCAGCTCGCCGAGCGACGCGATCGCCAAGCGCTCCGGAAGCGGCACGCCGAGCGAATCGAGGAGCTTTGCGACGCGCTCGTCCCCCACGATCTCGTTCAGCGGTGCCGCGCGGTACGCGACGTCCGCGGCTCGGACGTCGGGAATCGCGAGATAGAGCTCCGCGTCCGCGGGATGGAACGCCGCGGGATCGGTGAGCTCCTGTCCGCCGGCCAGGGCGATCAGCAGCAGGGCGGTGTGCATGCGATGGGGCCGCGTCGTGCGCTCAAAGGCCCGCGAAAGAACGCAGCGCGGGCTCCGCTGCTTCGATCGCCTTCTCGAGCTTCTGGAACGCCGCTGCGACGTCCTTGCCGCTCCTCAGCGCGGCCTTCGCCTCGGCGTGCGCGTGCTTCACCTCCGGCACGTCCCCGTCGAGCACGAACGCCAAGAGCAGTCCCGCCTCGTTGAGCAGCTTGGCGGAGCGATCCTTGGACTGATCGGAGTCGAACCCGAGCTCGAAGCGGTAGATCTGAGTCAACGGGTCGAGGCCACCGCGACGCAGGATGTTCTCCGCCGACCACTTGCGCGGCCACGTGCGGTCGTTCGAGAACGGGTCGAGGAAGTAGCGCGACACGTAGCTGGCCGCGCCCGCGCGGAACCAGTCGGGGACCTGCTTCTCCTCGAGGAAGGCCTCCAGGTCGAGCTCACCCGTGCGTGACTTCGCGAACTTCGCGAGCGCCTCGGCGCTCGGATCGACCGCCTGTCCGTACGACAGCCCCGCCGCATGGCGCGCGTAGTGGACGCCCCAACTGTTGCCTTCGCTCGTCGTGTCGTCCCAGTAGCCGACGCCGCCGCCGTAGAAGATCTTCTTGTCGCGGTCGAGCCAGTGCAGCGCGGGATACGCGCCGTAGATGCCGCTCGTGCCGATCGGATCGTCGCCAGCGAACGCGCCGTACTGATCGATCGAGCGCAGCAGCGCGACATCGAGCTTGCCCGTCGGAGAGATGCCGTAGATCCGCGCGAGATCGCCGAACGCGCTCTCCATGTGCTGGATCGCCTTCGTCGCCGTCTCGCGCTTGCACGTCGTGTGCAGCACGAAGCGGGCGGACGGGATGACCCACCAGGTCTCGACGCGGGCGTGGTACTCGTTCGCCTTCTCGAGGGACAGCCACTCGTCGCCGCACTTCCACAAGTCTTGCGCGATCTTCTCGGCCTCGGACGGATGGACCCAGACGAGGTCCTGCTGGATCCAGCCTTCCTCGATCCGCTCGTACTCTTCCGCGGTGACCCAGCGACCTTCCTTGGTGCGGCGCAAGCCCTTCTCGAGGTAGGGCAGGTCGTCGGCTGGTACCCACTCGTCCTTCCACCGAACGAGCCCCTGCTCCTTGGCGATCCGCTCCTCTTCGTCCTTCTTGTACTTCTCGAGCTGCTTCTCCGACTTGAACCACTTGCCGTCGTACTCGATGTGGCCGAGCGCCTCGTTGGCCTTGCGGTGGTTCTCGTCGAGGTCGAGGACGGCGCGCGCCGTCTTGCGCGCTTCCTTGGTGAGACCGTACGCGTCGCACCAGTTGTAGAGGTCCCAGAGCTTGTCGACGTCTTGGCCGGCATCCTGGAAGCGTCGCTCGAACTCGGCCTTGCGGTCGGGATCCTGAGCCACGCTGCTCGCGGGTGCGGCGACGGCTGCGGGGGCGGGCGCGAGGGAAAGCAGCAGACAGAGAATCGGTGCGACCATGGCGCGTGAGAGGGAGCCGCAGGGGAAGGGCAGGCGCCGCCGGCCTGCCGACTGGCGGCGGGCGGCGAAGGGATGAGCGTCGGCCGCGCATCGTAGCCGGGATCCAGCGAGCAGCGGACCGGCCGCCGGATGGTCCAACGGGTTGGATCCGCGGGTGCTCGCTCGCTGGTCTTGCTCGCTGGTCTTGTAGGTTGCGCCGCTCCGACGACCGCCTAGAATGCGCGGTCCTCGAGAACGGGGCGCGGGGCCTTGCGCACGAGCGGGACCGCTCCTCGTCCTGCACCGATCGTCCGACGCCGCTCTACGAGCGGCGCGAGCCGACCTGGACAGCACACCTCAGCACGAAGTCGAGCGGCATTTGCCGCCTAGATAAGCGCAGAATCCATGGCTCAGACGCACAAGCGCGCGACCGAGGTCACGCTCGTCCCCCACGCGGAGAAGTCCGCTTTCCACGAGTGGGTCGACCGGTACTGGAAGCTCGGCCTCCTGGTCGCGGTGTGTGTGACCGCGTTGATCCTCTTCATGAAGCTCAGGAGCATCCAGAGCACGGAGGCGGTGCAGGAGAGCTGGGCGCGGCTCGAGCCCGAGGTGCAGTTCCCTGGCGCGATCATCGGCCAGATCCGCACACCCGCGGCTTCGGAGATGAGCGAGCTGGCGGCCGCGGCGGCGGACACGCCGGCGGGCCCCTGGGCTCGTTTGCTCGAGGCTCACGCGTTCATCGACGAGCGGCAGTACGACGCCGCGGCCGCAGCTCTCGACCGGCTGGCCGCCGAGTACCCGAAGCACCCCGTCGTCACCCGACCGCGGCGCTTCGCTGGCCCAGAGTCGGAGCCGATGACGAGCGTCGCCGCGTTGCGCTCGAAGATCGAGCAGCGCAGGAGTTGGGAAGGGCAACGGCCGCACGTCTTCGAGCGCCCCGAGCTGCCGGAGACGGCGCCGCAGGTCCGGATCAACACGACGAAGGGACCGATCCTGGTGGGCCTGTACCGCGATCGGGCGCCCGAGCATGTGGGGAACTTCCTGAAGCTCGTGCGCGAGGGCTTCTACGCGGGGACCAGGTTCCACCGGATCAGCGAGGACTTCATGATCCAGGGCGGCGATCCGAACACCCGCGAGGGGGAGGTCTCGACGTGGGGCTCGGGGGGACCCGGTTACAAGCTCGACCCGGAGATCGCTCCCGATCTGTTCCACTTCGAGGGCATGCTCGCGGCCGCAAAGCAGCCTGGTGATCGCCAGAGCAGCGGCAGCGGCTTCTACATCACGACGGGCACGCCCCACCACCTCGATGGCGAGCACACGATCTTCGGCGCGGTCATCGAGGGTGCGGAGGTCGCGCGGGAGATCGCGGGGGCCGAAGTCGAAAACGGCACCGAGAGGCCGGTCGACCCCGTAACGATCGAGTCCGTGGAGATCGTCCAGGAGTAGGCTCCGCGGCGCTTCTAGTGCCGGCAAGCGCCCGCGCGACCAGGGGCCTGGTACCCGCGGAGCGAACGCTGCGGGGTTGCTGGGCTCTATTTGATGCCCAGACAGGGCCCCTTTTTAGGCCGGGGGCCGCACCGTGACGACCGACGAACAGGGTCAATCGGGCTCTCGCGTGATCCGGCGCCCTGCGTTTCCGCGACGCCGTGTGGGGCCGAAGACCCGACCTCGAGCTCCAAGCTCCAAGGAAGGCCGTCTGTCAGGCTGTGCTCGGTCGGGGGCGGCAGTTTTCAGCCGCTGGGATCAGACACGAGCCGTCCGCGCAGCATGGCGCGGCCTGGAAGAGCGTGGTGACGCCGCGCCGCAGCCTGCAGCGCAAGCTCGTTTCGCCTCGCGTGACGGCCGCCTAGACCCGCCGCTTGGGAACGAGTAGCTCGAGCAATCTCTCGAGCTCGTCGCGATCGGCGTAATCCAGCACGATCTGGCCTCGATAGTCGGCGCCGTTCCGGACGGAGACCTTGGTGCCGAAACGCTCGAGCAGGCGACGTTCGAGCTCGACGAGCCAGGGCTCCTTGGCGGAAGTCGGGGTGTCGACTGAGGATCCCGCCCCCGCCTCAGCCGGCGTGCTCGGAGCACCGGCCGGACGCGTCCGGTCGCGGACGAAGCGCTCGACCTCGCGAACGGACAGATCCTCGTCGACGATGCGCACGGCGAGCTCCACGCGCTCTTGCTCGTCCGCGAGACCTAGCAACGCTTTCGCGTGCCCCATCGAGACCCGTCGCTCCGAAACCGCCTCCTGGACCTTGAGCGGCAGATCGAGGAGCCGCAAGTGGTTGGCGACGGTCGCCCGACGAAGCCCAACGCGGTTGGCGACCGCCTCCTGTGTCAGGTCGAGGGTCTCCATGAGCCGGTGAAAGCCCTTCGCCCGCTCGATGGGATTCAGGTCCCGTCGCTGGACGTTCTCGACCAGCGCCAGCTCCAGCATCTGGTCGTCCGTGACGTCCTGCCGAACGACAGCCGGGATCGACGCCAGTCCGGCCTGCTGGGCCGCGCGCCACCGGCGCTCACCCGAGACGAGCTGATAGAGCTGCTTGCCCGAGACACGGACGATGATCGGCTGAAGGACGCCGTGGTTGCGGATGCTCGCCGTGAGCTCCTCCAACCCGACCGCATCGAACTCGCTCCGAGGCTGATACGGGTTAGGGCGAATCTCACCGACCGGAATGGACTCCGAGCCGCCGTTCCGGGCTTGAGGCTCCGACAGAAGGGCCCCGAGGCCCCGACCCAACCGACGTTCCATGCTTCGTCTCCGTCCGTCCCAACATTGTTCCACGTGGAACACTGACACCGGGTGTTCCACGTGGAACACCAGGGGCCAGGTTACATGCCGCCCCACAAGATGTCGAACCCGCTCACGACCCACTACAAGATCCGGTAGCGGTCCCAGGCTGACGGAGCAACGGCCGTCGGGTCCAACCCGGCGAGACCGGTTCCGTTGAGCCATGCCGTACCGAGGACCGTGCAGGCGCTCGAGGGTGACACGCCAAGAGCATCTGCGTACAAAATCGATACGCGCGGGGCCCGAACGCGGCTCGTTCGGTGGGAACGCCGTGAGCCTTGTTCGTGCCGAAAGGCATGGCCCCCACCCGGCGCACCGGGCTGGGCTCGTACGTTCGGGCGTCCCACCCCCTGCGGACGAGCGCGCGCCCCGGGATCGTCAGCTTGGGGCCAGTGCCGACTCCAGCGTTCGCGCAAAGTCGACGCGTCCGCAGGTCGCGAGTGCTCACGGTCGCTTCGCCGGTTGCGCCGTGCGCGATGGGGGTGATGGGTGCCACCGTCGTCCGTTCTCCTTGTGGGCGG
>CAZGTQ010000437.1:0-27365 GCA_964528575.1 uncultured Planctomycetaceae bacterium
AGGTGTGCGACGCCGTATCGACGACTCCGTATCGCCGCCTCCCTGTCGCTGAACGACAACAAGGTGTGCGACTCCGTATCGGTGTGCGACTCCGTATCTCGGTACCTTGCGATGCCTGGTACCTGGCGATAAGCTCCAGACGGCGTGGCCGACACCTTCGAGAACTGGACGGTCCAAGCCCGCAAGGGCGTCCTCGAGCTGTCGATCCTGAACGCGCTCGAGGCGGAGGAGCGGTACGGGTACGAGCTGGTCAAGTCGCTCGTCGCCCGGCCGGCGCTCGGCATCGCCGAGGGCACGATCTACCCGCTCCTCTCGCGCCTGCGCGCGCAGGGGCTGGTCCAGACGCGGCTGGTCGAGTCGGCCGAGGGGCCGGCACGCAAATACTACGGGTTGACTCCGCAGGGACGGCGGCAGGCCGCCCTGATGAACGAGTACTTCGAGGAGCTCGTCCGCGGAGTGCGGGCTCTGCGACGCAGAACGAGGTCGAGCTGATGCGGTGGAGCGACAAGGCCCGCGAGGAGCTCGAGCGCTGGTGCGCGCTCACGCGCGACGCGCTCGCGCGGGAAGCGACGGAAGGCGCCGAGCTGGATCCCGAGGAGGTCCTCGAAGATCTGCGCAACCACGTGCAGGAGGAGCTCGCGGCCGGCGGCGCGAGCGTCGTGACGGCGGAGGACGTGCGGCGGGTGCTCGAGCGCATGGGACCGGCCGCCCAGACCGCGGCAGCCGCAACGCCCGCGCAGCGCACGACGTGGCCCGCGCAGCCCCCGACGTGGGAGGACCTGGGGCCGCCGCCTAGCGCGAGCACGAGGACGAGCACGGGGACGAGCACGGTGTGGATCACGCTGCTCGGCATCGCGCTCCCGCTCGCGGCGCTCTCGATCGAGCTCGCGACCGGCGCGTGCTCCAAGCTGCTGCTCGACCCGCTGCCCACGCCCTGGCACGTGCTCGCGTGCGCGCTCGTCCCGCTCGCGTGCTGGCTCTACCGCTCGCCGCGCACGCGCGGGGCGCGCTCGCTGCCGCTGCTGCTCGGCGCCGCGATCGGCGTCTCGGGGTACTACGCGCTCGCGTTCCTTCCGATCGCCCCCGCCGGCATCCTGGGCGTGATCTTCTTCGGCGTCGGACTGCTGATCCTGGCGCCGCATCTCTCGCTCGTCGCGCTGTTCTCGGCGCTCCGCCGCCTTCGCCGCGCCGCGCGCGAGGCCGGCGAGCCTGCGCCGCGGAGCGCGCTCGCGGGCGTCGTGCTCGGCCTGGTCGCGCTCGTGCTCGCGAACGGGTCGTCGACGTGGACGTCGTTCGCGATGCGCTGGGCGACTGCGGGCTCGCCCCAGGAGCGCGCGCGCGGCCTCGCGATCCTGCGCGCGCACGCCGACGAGGAGCGCATCCTGCTCGCGTGCTACGGCCGGCGCGCGGCCGCGGCCGACCCGCTCTCGATGCTCGTCGACCTGCGCGAACGGATCGACCCGCGCGCGGCGCAAGAGCTCTACTACCGCGTCACCGGCGCGACGTTCACGTCCGTGCCTGCGCCGACGTCCCGCTTCGACGAGACGCGCTGGGAGTGGCGCGCGCGCGGCGGAGACGACGTCGCGACGCGCATCGAGGGGCTCGAGCTCGTCTCGTCGCGCATCGACGGGCGCATCGACGCCGACGCGGCGACGGCGTACACGGAGTGGACGCTGCGGCTGCGCAACGAGACCCTGTGGCAGCAAGAGGCGCGCGCGCTCGTGCGGCTGCCGCGCGACGGCGTCGTCTCGCGCGTGACGCTGTGGGTCGACGGCGAGGAGCGCGAGGCGGCCTTCGCGTCGCGCGCGCAGACGAGCCAGGCCTACCAGCGCGTCGTGCAGCGGCGGCTCGACCCGCTGCTCGTGCGGACCGCCGGAACGGACCACGTGCTCCTGCAGTGCTTCCCGGTGCCCCCGGACGGCGGCGAGATGCAGGTGCGCATCGGCATCAGCGCGCCGCTCGCGCTCACCGACCTCGACGCGGCGTGGCTGCGGATGCCCGCGATCGTCGAGCGCAACTTCGACGTGCCCGCGTCGCTGCGGCACGCGGTGTGGATCGACTCGCAGGGCTCGCTGTCGACGACGGCGCCCGGCCTCGCGTGCGAGAGCGGAGCGCGCTCCGTCGCGCGCGGCGAGGTCGACGACGCGACGCTCGTCGATCCGGCCTGCGTCGTGCGCGCCCGGCGCGAGCCCGCCGTGCGTGACGCGTGGTCGGCCGGCGGCGCCGCGCGGCAGCCGGCGGACGCGCTCGTGGTGCAGACGATCGACGCCGTTCGGCTCCCGCCGCCGGCGCGGATCGCGCTGGTCGTCGACGCGTCGAGCAGCACCGCCGCCGCGCGCGACGAGATCGCCGAGGTGCTCGCCGCGCTCGCGCCGCAGCCGCGCGTTCGAGTGTGGCTCGCCGAACCGACGCCGCGGACGCTCGGCGCTCCGAACGAGCCCGGACTCACGGCGCACGCCGCCGCGCAGTTGCGCGCGACTCGGTTCGCCGGCGGCGCCGACGCGGTCCCCGCGCTCGCCCAAGCGTGGGACTGGGCGAGCGGCGAGGACGAGGCGCAGAACGGCGCATCGGGCGTCGTCGTGTGGGTGCACGGCACGCAGCCGATCGAGATCGCTCCGCTCGACGGGCTGCGCCAGCGGCTCGAGCGCGACCGGCGCAGCACCGCGCTCGTCGCGCTGCCGGCGAGCAGCGGGCCCAACGTCGTCGCGCGCGAGCTCGGCGGCGAGCGCGGGTTCGAGGAAGCGGTGCGCACCGGCTCGCTCGGCTCGGACCTAGCGCGAGTGCTGCGCGAGCGATTGTCGGAGTCGACGCGCTGCGTCGTCGCCCGCGCCCGAGAAGTGCCCGAGGAGCGACCGCCGGCGGGCGAGACCGTCACGTCGCGCGAGATCGCCCGCCTGTGGGCGCGCGACGAGGTCGAGCGGCTCGTCGCGCAGCGGCGGTACGACGAGGCGACCGAGCTCGCAGCGACGTACCAGATCGTCACGGTCGCGTCGGGCGCGGTCGTGCTCGAGAACGAAGCGCAGTACGCCGAGGCAGGCCTCGAGCCGGTCGACCCGACGACGGTGCCGAGCGTGCCCGAGCCGGAGCTCGTCGTGCTCGTGCTGCTCGCGCTCGGCGCCCTCGCGTGGACCGCGTGGCGGCGGCGCAGGGAGGCCGTCGCGTCGTGAGCCCGCGGCTCGTGCTCGCGGCGCAGCTCGTCGCGTTCTGGCCGGTGTGGCGCTGGTGCGCGGAGCGCCTGCGTTGGTCGTCGGAGAGCCGCGTGGAGATCGTCGCGCTCGCCGTCGGCGTCGCGCTCGTGGCGCTGCGCTTGCGCGGCGTCCCGAGCCGGGCGCCGGCGCCGCTGGGCCTCGCCACGGCGCTGACGGCGCTGTTCGCCGCGACGCACGCGTGGCTGCCGCCGATCGCACGCGCGCTCGTCGCCGCGGTCGCGCTCGCGAGCGCGGCGTCCGCGCTCGCCTGGCACCGGCGCCTGCACCCCGGCCTCGCGGCGCTCGCCTTGCTCGCGCTACCGCTCCTGCCGATCCTGCGCTTCCACCTCGGCTTCCCGCTGCGCGTGGTCGCGGCCTCGCTCGCCGCCGCGCTCCTGCGGCTCGAGGGTCTCGCCGTCGCGCGCGTCGGCACCGCGCTCGACTGGAACGGGACGCTCGTCGGCGTCGACGCTCCGTGCAGCGGCATCCGCATGCTGTGGGCGGCGCTCCTGCTCGCGAGCGGCCTCGCGTGCCTCCACGACGCGGGCACGTGGCGCACGCTCGCGCTGCTCGCGGCGACGAGCGCGCTCGTCGTGCTCACCAACGCGCTGCGCGCGGCGGCGCTGTTCCATCTCGAGTCGGGCCTGGTCGCGGGCCCGGCGTGGGCGCACGACGGCATCGGCGTCGTGCTGTACGTCGCGACGCTCGCCGGCGTCATCGCGTGCGCCGCGCGCGCCGCCGGGCCCGCGGAGCGCGAGCGAGGAGGTGTGCCGTGCGCGCCCGCCTCCACCTGATCGCGTGCGCGCTCGCGGCGCTCGCCCCGCTCGTGCTCGGCACCGCGCGCGCCGAGGCGCCCGCTGCCCTGGGCGCGTTCCCCGGCTGGCCGGAGAGCTTCGCGGGGCGGCCGCTCGTCGAGCTCCCGCTCGACGAGCGCGAGGCGCGCTTCTTCGCCGGCTTCCCCGGCCGCGTCGGCCGCTTCAGCGACGGTCGCCGCCAGCTCGTGCTGCGCTGGGTCGGCGCGCCCTCGCGCCGCGTCCACACCGCCGCCGACTGCTACCTGGGCCGCGGCTTCGACGTCGAGCCGCTCCCGCCGCGCACCGACGCCGACGGGGCGCGCTGGGGCCGCTTCGTCGCGCGCCGCGGCGCGGAGGCGCTGCTCGTCGAGGAGCTCGTCCGCGACGCCGACGGCCGCACGTTCGACGACGCGTCGGCGTGGTACTGGAGCGCGCTCCTCGACACGACGCGCGGACCGTGGTGGTCGGTGCTGGCCGTCGAGCCGCTGGCGGACGAGCGGCGGTAGCGCGGGCGGCGCGGCTTGCGCGGCTCGCGCGGCGGGGCGACACTCGACGCGCCTCCTCATGCTCCTTCCGTTGCACGCGATCGTCGCGATGCTCTTCGCCGCCGCGCCGGCAACCACGCCGGCGGCCACGCGGGCAGCCACGCGGGCAGCCACGCTGGCAGCCGAAGAGATCGTCGAGCACTACCCCGACGGCACCGTCCTCGCGCGCTACCAGCGCGACTCGAACGGGCGGCTGCACGGGCGCTACGTCGATTACCACCCGAACGGGAAGATGCGCACGAAGACGTACTTCCGCGAGGGCTGGATGCAGGGCTCGTACGAGGCGTTCCACGACAACGGCGAGCGCTTCGTCGAGGCGAGCCACGAGCGCGGGCTGCTCGAGGGCACGTACCGCGAGCGTTTCCCCGACGGCACGCCGCGCGTCGTCGGCGAGTACGTCGAGGGCGAGCGCCACGGGACGTTCGAGCACGCGCGCGGCGGCAAGGTCGTCGCCGTGCAGGAGTGGGCGGCGGACGAGCTCGTCCTCTTGAACGGGGTCGCACCGTACCCGCGGCCGCTCGACGAGATCGCGGCGACGCTCGCGCGGATCTACGACGAGAGCGACGAGATCCCGACGCTCGGCGAGCTACCGCGTGGGCGCGAGGCGGCACCCGCGGATCCGGAGCTCGAGGCCGCGCGCGCGGCGGCGGTGCGGCGGCTGCGCGCCTACCGCTCTCTGTGCGGCGTGCCGTGGGACGACCTCGTGCTCGACGCCAGCTACGGCTACTACGCGCAGGCGGGCGCGCGGCTCCTCGCGGTGATCGGTCGCATCGAGCACACGCCGAAGAACCCCGGGCTCCCGGCGGACGAGTACCGCGACGGCTACACCGGCACGAGCAACTCGAACCTCGCGAGCGGCTCCACGCTCGTCGATTCGATCGACCAGTACATGGACGACTCCGACCCGACGAACATCGACCGGGTCGGCCACCGGCGCTGGTGCTTGAACCCGCCGATGCAGCGCACGGGCTTCGGCATCGTCGGGCGGATCTCCGCGATGTGGGCGCTCGACCGCGGCCGCTCGAGCGTGCCGCCGTGGAGCACGATCCGCTATCCCCCGGCCGGCTACGTGCCGACGGAGTACTTCGGCCCGCGCCACGCGTGGAGCGTGCGGCTGTCCACCGATGCGTTCGGGATCCCGAAAGTCGGCGCGCTCGAGATCGTCGTCGTGCGCCTCGACGACGAGCTCGTGCCGCAGGGCGCGCCGCTCGAGCTCGACTACCTCGGCGTCAGCGGCGAGCAGGTGATCTTCCGCCCGGTCGGCGTCGACGTGGCGCCGGGGTCGCGCTACTGGGTCGAGCTGGGCGGCGTCGTGCCGCGCGGCGAGGACGATCCGGTGCGCTACCTCGTCGAGTTCGTCGAGCTGCCGGAGGCGCCGGAGCGGTAGCGCGCACGCGGCCGCTCACGCCGCGTCGGCGGTGCCGCGTTCGATGCGCTCGAGGTGACTCGCGAAGAGCTCCGCGCACGCGTCCCACGAGTGCTTGCGCGCGAAATCGCGGCACTGGCCGCGCGGGATGTCGCGCGCGCGCCGGCACGCGGCCGCGAGGTCCTCGTCGAGCACGCCGACGCCGCTGTCGCCGATCACGTCGAGCGGCCCGGGGACAGGGAGCGCGGCGACCGGGACGCCGCTCGCCAGCGCCTCGAGCATGACGAGGCCGAACGTGTCGGTGCGGCTGGGGAACACGAACACGTCGGCGGCTGCGTAGGCGCGGGCGAGCTCCTCGCCGTGCTTCGCGCCGAGGAACCGGACGTCGGGATAGCGCGCCTCGAGCGCGCGGCGCTGGGGGCCGTCGCCGACGACGACCTTCGTCCCCGGCAGGTCGAGCCGCAGGAACGGCTCGATGTTCTTCTCGAGCGCGACGCGGCCGACGTACAGGTGGATCGGCTGCGCGAACGGGAGCGCCTCCGGGCGCGGGCGGAAGAGCTCCGTGTCGACTCCGCGCGACCAGCGGACGGTGTTCGTGAAACCGTGCGCGCGCAGCTCGTCCTCCACGGAGCGCGTCGCGACCATCACGCGCGCGGCGCGGCCGTGGAACCAGCGCATCGCGCGGTAGGTCCACGCGACGGGCAGGCGACAGCGCGCGTGGATGTACTCGGGGAAGCGCGTGTGGAACGACGTCGTGAACGGCAGGCCGCGGGCGACGCAGTAGCGCCGGGCGGCGATGCCGAGCGGGCCCTCGGTCGCGACGTGGATCGCGTCGGGCGCGCTCTCGTCGGCGAGGCGGCGCAGCTTGCGGCCGGGGAGCGCGGCGAGCCGGATCTCGGGATAGGTCGGGCACGGGACGGTGTTGAACAGTCCCGGGTGCACGACGTCGACGGCGTTGCCGCGGGCGCGCAGGCGCTCGGCGACGGACTCGAGCGTGCGCACGACGCCGTTGACCTGCGGCGCCCACGCGTCGGTCACGAGCAGGAGCTTCATGCGCTCGCGACGGCCGCCGCGGCGCGCTCGCGCGCCCAGTCGACGATCGAGAGGTTGCCGTCGAAGTCCTCGACGAGCGCGGTGCAGCTCTCGACCCAGTCGCCGTCGTTGAGGTAGAGCGTGCCGCCGACGTCGCGGATCTGCGCGTGGTGGATGTGGCCGCAGACGACGCCGTCGAGGCCGCGGCGGCGAGCGTCGCCGACGACCGCGTGCTCGAAGCTCTCGATGTACGAGATCGCGTTCTTCACCTTGTGCTTGAGGAAGCTCGACAGCGACCAGTACGGGTAGCCGAACCGCCGGCGGATCGCGTTCAGCCATGTGTTCGCCGTCAGGCACGCCGCGTACGCCGCCGAGCCGAGCATCGCGAGCCACTTCGCGTTGCGGATGCACACGTCGTATTCGTCGCCGTGCAGCACGAGCAGCCGCTTGCCGTCGGCCGTCACGTGCACCGCTTCGTTCTTGAGGCTGACGCCGCCGAACATCACGCCGACGTAGCCGCGCAGGAACTCGTCGTGGTTGCCGCAGACGTACGTGATGCGCGTGCCGCGCGAGCTCTTCTCGAGCACGGAGCGCACGACGCGGTTGTGGTCGTCGTTCCAGTACCACGAGCGACGCAGGCTCCAGCCGTCGACGATGTCGCCGACGAGGTAGAGGTACTCGCTCTCGTGCTTCGCGAGGAAGTCGAGGAGGAGCTCGGTGTTGCAGCCGCGCGTCCCCAGGTGGATGTCGGAGATCCAGATCGAGCGGTAGCGACGCGGTCGCCGTCCGTCGGCGCCGGCTCGGCGCGCCCTCGCGCGCGCGGGCGCCGACCCCGAACGGGCGGGGCCGGCGGGTCGAGTGATGGTCATGGTGTGTCCCGGACGTGGTCCTGCCGAAACGTCCTGTGAATCACTTCGTCCGACCGCGATCAGCTCGTGCGCAGGATCGCGTCAAGCCTCCGCGAAGACGTCGCGCCGCCCTCCCGCGAGCCGGGGCATGGTCCAGGCGAGGCCCCGGCCCCGACGCCGGCCGGCGAGGGAGCGGGAAGTCCATCTCGACAAGGCCTCGAGAATGGTCCGGGCTAGGATCGCAGGTCGTGCTCCGCGCACTCCTCCTCGTCGCGACGCTGCTGGCGTCCGCCTGCGCCACCGGCACCGCGAACGGAGCGGACTGGAGCTACGACGTGCGCTTCGACGAGGGCGGCGACGAGATGCACGTCGCCGCGGCGTTCGAGCGCCCCGGCACCCGGACGTTCGCAGTCGCCGACGGGCTCGCCCCGTGGGTCGCCGACGTCGCCTGGTGGGACGGCGAGCGCTGGCACGAGCTCGCGCCCGACGGCGACGTGTGGCGGCTGCCGCAGAGCGCGCCGCCGTCGCCCGAGCTGCGCTACCGCGTGCGGCTGCGCGCCGCGGCCGACGCCGGCCGGCGGCCCGAGCTCGTGTCCGAGCGCACCGGAGTGCTCGAGGCGCGCCCGGCCGCGTGGATGCTGCGGCCGCGCCAGGCCCACGCGGACGCGGTGCGGTTCCGGGTCAAGCCGCCGCCCGACCAGGCGTTCGTGACGGGCGTCTTCCGCGCGCCCGACGGAGGGCCGCACGCGTACGAGCTGCCGTCCCGCGCGATCGGCGATGCGCCGTTCACCGCGGTCGGCCGCGTCGAGGTGCACCGACTCTCCGTGCGCGGTGCGGAGATCGACGTCGCCCTCGCTCCTTCGCGCTCGGGCTGGCCCGAGGACGAGATCCTCGCGTGGATCGACGAGGCCGCGCGGCAGATCGACGCGTACTTCGGCCGCTTCCCTGCGCCGCGCGTGCTCGTCTTCGTGCACCCCTCGCGCGGCCGCGGGATCGGCGTCGCGTCGGCGTCGGGCAACGGAGGAGCGCACGTCGACGTTCCGTTCGGCCGCCACGTCCGCCCCGGGTCGCTCGAGCGCGACTGGGTGATGGCGCACGAGCTCGTCCACGTCGCGAGCCCGAACATCGAGGGTCCGCACGACTGGCTCGAGGAGGGCCTTGCGACCTACGTCGAGCCGGTCGCGCGCTGCCGCACCGGCGACGTCACGCCCCAGGCGCTGTGGTCGGAGCTCGTGCGCAACCTGCCCGAGGGCCAGCCCGACGCGGACGACGGCGGCTTCCTCGACGGCGAGCGGAGCTGGGGTCGCACGTACTGGGGCGGCGCGCTCTTCTGCCTCGTCGCCGACGTCGAGCTGCGCCGCCGCACGGGGAACGAGCGCGGGCTGGAGCACGCGTTGCGCGCGATCGCGCGGCGCGGCGGCCACATCGGGGTGACGTGGACGATCGACGAGTGGCTCGAGGCCGCCGCCGAAGCGACGGGCACTCGAGTCCTGCGCGAGCTGTACGACGCGATGAAGGACGAGCCCGTGCGCGTCGACCTCGAGGAGCTGTGGGACGCGCTCGGCGTGCGCGCGAGCGGCAGCCGCATCGAGCTCGACGACGACGCGCCGGACGCTGCGATCCGACGCGCGATCGAGTCGGGGCGCGAGTGATGCGCTACTTCCGCGCGGTCTCGCTCTCGAGCGCGATCAGGTGGTCGATGCTCGCCTTGCCGGGACCGGCGAGCAGCAGGTAGACGAACGCGACGAGGAACGGTCCGGGCGACTCGGCGAGGAACGACTCGAAGTCCGAGATGTTGGCCGCGTGCGCCGTCATGACGGCGACGACCATCGTGAACGCGAGCGGGAGCGCGACGATGCGCGTGCCGAGCCCGACGATCAGGAGGAGGCCGCCGACGAGCTCCGTCGTCGCCGCCAGGTGAGCCTGGAACGTAGGGAGGAAGAAGCCCTTCGACTCGAGGAGGGAGACCAGCGGCGCGATGTCGCCGAAGAGCTTGTCCTTCCCCGCGACGAAGATCGCGTAGCCGAAGTACAGCCGCGCGGCGAGCGGCGGGACCCAGTGGAGCGAGCGGAGCACGTGGACGTACGCGGAGATCAGTCGTCGGAGCATCGTGGGTCTCGGGAGGGACGGGGGGCGAACGCGGGCCGGGACGTGGGACCGGATGTGGGTCCGGCGCGCGAGACGGATGCGGCGGAGGCGGCAGGCGCCAAAATACAGCTATACTCGACCTGTGCAACCATCTTGGTCGACTATAGTCGTGCCCATGGACCGCCTCGCCCTGCTCAACCCTTGGTGGGCTTCACCGGACGCCTGGGGGCCACGCTACCCGCAGCGCGATCTCGAGGAGGAGGTGCGGACCGCTCTGCTCGCGCCTGACTCGGAGCCGGGGGTCCTCCTGGTGGGCTTCCGCCGCATCGGGAAGACGGTGCTGGCGAAGCAGCTCCTGCGACACTTCCACGAGCGACGCGGCGTGCCGGCGCGCAACCTCCTGTACGTCGACTTCCAGGAGGACACGTTCTCGGATCTCGACCCCGCCGACGTGCTCGAGCACCTGCTCAGGCAGCGGGACCCTTCTCATCCGGCTTGCCTCGTCCTCGACGAGATCCAGTTCCTGCCGGACTGGGACAAGAAGCTGCGAGCGGTGCTGCACCGAGTGCAGAAGCCCGACGTGTACGTGCTCGCGACCGGCTCGAGCGCCGGCACCTTGCGGCGGGCGACGGGCGATGTGCTCCTGGATCGGGCACGTCTGATGCGGCTCGCGCCGATGCTCCTCGCCGAATGGCTGCGAATGGCCGGCCGAGGCAGCGACCTCCGCGGCGTCCCGTTGCACGACGCGCTCGATCGCTACGGCACCGTCGGCGGATTCCCCGGGCTCCTTGGGGAGGAGTCGGCCGTCGAAGCGCGCCGAAGGCTGCGTGAGCTCTGCGAGCGGCGCGTGATCGACGGAGACCTCGTGCACAGGCTCGGCATCCGGCATCGCAACACGTTCGGACGGTTGTGGCGCCATCTCGTGACCCATCCGGGAGCCACGCTCGACTGGACGCGGATCGGCAACGAGTTCGGCAAGAGCCGCGAGACGGTCGAAGGCTGGGTCGAAGCGTTGAGATCGGCGGAGATGATCCGCGAGCTCCGCCCTTCGACCCCGGCTGGCGACGTCGAAGAGGGCCGCGGCCGCTACTCGCGGGTCTTCCCGATCGACCACGCGCTGTGCGGCGCCTACGGAGTGCCCGTCGACGGCGGTGGCGGGATGGAGACGATGGTGCTGAGCCACTTGAGCGCGCTGCGCGACGCGCTCGAGTCGAGCGGCGAGCACCCGCGGCTGACCTACTGGCTCGACAGCAAGGTCAACGGCCCGAACGAGGTCGATCTTCGATTGGAGTGCGGCGCGACCTCGGTCCTGATCGAGGTGAAGGGAACGAACACCGTCGTCGGTGAGAAGCTCGCGCGCGCCGCACGGGTGGCGGCGCGCTTGGAGCGCTCGCGCTGCATCCTGGTGCATGGCGGGATGGAACGGCGTGTCGAGCGGCGCACAGTCGGCGCTCACGAGGTCGAGGTCCACCTGTGGCCGCTGCCCGAGCTCCTGCTCACGCTCTCGTCGTGCGGAACCGACGTGGAGGCTCTCTTCGGATGAGCGCGACCATCCCGCCCCTCGGCACACCGGAGGGACTCGAGACGGAATACAAGCGTGGGGAGAAGCTCCGCAACACCGACCGTCGACGAGACATCGTCCGGACCGTAGTCGCCATGCGCAACGCAAAGGGCGGGTCGATCTGGGTCGGGGTGACGGAGGAGGAAGGCGCACTCACGGGAGTCGAGCCGCTGAAACAGGAGGATCGGCCGCACGTCGACTCGTTGGGCAATCAACTGATCGACCTCGTCGAGCCGTTGCTCGAGATCGGGCGCGACGTCCGACTCGAGACAGTGGACGTTCCCGGCGGCTGGGTGCTCGAGGTCCGGGTCCAACCGCGGCAGCGAGAAGCTCCGCCGGCGTGTGTCCTCTGGCGAGGGGGGCGAGAGTTCCTGAAGCGCTCCGGGAGCCGCAACGCGCTGCTTTCCTACTCGGAGGTCGTGCGCGCGGAGCAAACCGGCGCGCCTTCGATTCGCGAAGCGACCGAGAAGTTGCATGACGAGTGGAGCAGTCAATTCGCGCACGAAGCCGGGCTGGCGTTCACGGCGGCGCCGGACCCGCATCGGCATCCGGACTCTCTGCCTGCGAAGATCTCGAAGGAAGCCCTCGAGCTCCTGAAGTCCCCTCCCGACGAGATTCGCAGGGATGGGTGGTCCTGGTTCTCGAAGTCCAGTCCACCACGGCTCGTCCGAGGACACGTCCGCGCCGGCGCGAACGACGATGAGCCGTACCGCGTGTTGGAACTGCAGCCCAGCGGGACTCTTCAGTTCTTCACGACGACCGAGCACCTGAGCTGGAACGAGAAAGCGCCGCCGAAACTCGGATTCGAGCTTCCTCCGAAGGGACAGATCTACCCCTACGCACTCGCCGAAGTGGTGGCTTCGTTGATCCGGACCTACTCGGTCCTACTGAAGACGAGGGAGTTCGAGTCGCTCGAAACCGTCGGCCTCCTGCTTTCCTTCGAACGCGCGACGGGTTGGATCATGTGTCGCACGGGGCCCGACTCGTGGCACTTCGCCACCACCCGACGGAGCTGGTTCCAGGTCCTGGATGACTCGACGCGAAGCTCCCTACTGCTTCAACCGGCGGACGCGATCCGCAAAACTCCCGATCTCATCAGCTACAGGTTGCTGGTCGACCTCCTCGAGACCGACCTCGGCGAGCAGACGGCGCTCCCGTGGTTCGAAGGAGGCCCGGACGCTCCCCACTTCAGCCCTCCGCGGTGAGGAGCTCGAGCTCCTACTTCCGCTCCGAGACCCCCAACCGATCGAGTAGCTCCGCGGCGACCGAGATCGCGATCGCCCGCGGGTGCTTCGAGCCCTTCGTCACGCCGATCGGGCACGTGACGCGGGCGAGATCGCCCTCGACGAAGCCGCGCTGCAACAAGCGGTTGCGGAAGCGCTCCCACTTGCGCTCGCTCCCGATCAGGCCGAGGTACGCGAGGTCGGTGCGCCGCAGCGCGCGCGCGACGATCTCGAGGTCGAGCGCGTGGCTGTGCGTCATCACGAGCACCGCGGCGCCCGCGCCCAGCGCGTCGACCTCCTCCTCGGGCGCGTCGATCGTCAGCACCTCGTACGGCGGATCGACGGGCAGCGGCGGCTGGATCTCCGCCTCGTCGCGCGAGTCGATCAGCGTCACGTCGGCGGCGAGATACTCCGCGAGCCCACCGAGCGCCTGCGCGACGTGACCCGCGCCGAAGATCGCGATCTTGCGGCGGCGCCAGGGGAACGTCTCGAAGAAGAGCGTGACCTTGCCGCCGCAGCACTGGCCGACCTTCTCCGACAGCGGGTAGTCGACGCTCTCGGAGAGCGCCTCGCCGCGCTCGAGGAGCGCGCTCGCGTGCTCGATCGCCTGCTTCTCGAGGTTGCCGCCGCCGATCGTGCCCCACGCGAGGCGGCCGCCGCTGACGAGCATGCGCGCGCCGGTCTCGCGCGGCACGCTCCCCGCCACCCCCGTCACGACGACCATCGCGCACGGCGTGCCCGCGTCGCGCAAGCGCGCGAGCTCGGCGATCCAGGCCTGCGACGCGTCCACGGCGGTCGCTACGACGCCTCGTCCTGGTCGGGCTCGAGCTGGTGGCGCTGGATCAGCGGCATCTGCGTCAGCATGAAGACGACGGTCAGCGGCATGATCCCCCAGACCTTGAAGTGGACCCATGTGTCGGTCGTGAAGTTGCGCCACACGACCTCGTTCAGCACCGCGAGGAACGCGAAGAAGAACGCCCAACGGACGGTGAGCACGCGCCAGCCCTCGTCGGTGAGCTGGAACGCCGCGCCGAAGAGCGGGCGCAGGAGCGAGCGCTTGACGGCGAGCCCGCCGAACAACGTCGCCGCGAAGCACACGTTGACGATCGTCGGCTTGAGCTTGATGAAGAGCTCGTCCTGCAAGACGAGCGTCAGCGTGCCGAACACGAGCACGAAGCACGCGGTGACGAGCGGCATGATCGGCCAGCGGCGCTCGGTGATCCGCGAG
Organism: uncultured Planctomycetaceae bacterium; assembly: GCA_964528575.1. Lineage (GTDB taxonomy): Bacteria > Planctomycetota > UBA1135 > UBA1135 > CAZGTQ01. Next base: position 13,874 of record CAZGTQ010000437.1, read on the forward strand.
TAGGCGAGCGAGACCACGACGGCGACCATGAACACCGCCGTCGCCCAGAAGATCCCCGCCCGCGCGTTCGTGATGAAGAACGCGACCAGCGGCCCGGTCTCGACCGCCAGGCGCACGAGCGGATTGGGCTGCGGGGCCGCGTCGGTCCCCGCTTGGGCAGGCTCGGTCATGGGCCTACTCTACTAGCCGGCGCCCCGCCACGAGAACAGGGTCGCCGCGCCGATGAACCCCTTCGCCGTCGTCATCCTCGCCGCGCTCGTCCTCGAGTACGCGCTCGGCGTCGCGGCCGACCTGCTCAACCTGCGCGCCCTGCGCCCCGACCCGCCGGCCGAGCTCGCGGACGTCTACGACCGCGACGCCTACCGCCGCTCGCAGGAATACACGCGCGCCCGCACCCGCTTCGGGCTCGTCCCGGCGACGTTCGACCTGGTCGCGCTGCTCCTGTTCTGGCTCCTCGGCGGCTTCGCGTGGCTCGACGAGAGCGCGCGAGCGCTCGGCCACGGGCCGATCGTCACCGGGCTCCTGTTCGTCGGCGCGCTCGTCCTCGCGCGCTCGATCGCGCACCTGCCGTTCGCGCTGTACGGGACGTTCGTGATCGAGGAGCGCTTCGGCTTCAACCGCACGACGCCGGGCACGTTCTGGGCCGACCGCGCGAAGGCGCTCGGGCTCGGCGCGCTGATCGGGGCTCCGCTGCTCGCCGCGATCCTGTGGTTCTTCGAGGCCGCGGGGCCGCTCGCGTGGCTCTGGTGCTGGAGCGCGACGACGGTCTTCTCGCTCGCGCTCCAGTTCGTCGCGCCGACGTGGCTCATGCCGCTGTTCAACCGCTTCACGCCGCTCGAGGACGGAGAGCTGCGCGACGCGATCCTCGGCTACGCCCGCAAGGTCGACTTCCCGCTCTCGGGCATCTTCGTCATCGACGGCTCGCGCCGCTCGACGAAGGCCAACGCGTTCTTCACCGGCTTCGGCCGCACGAAGCGCATCGCGCTGTTCGACACGCTCGTCGAGAAGCACACGACCGACGAGCTCGTCGGCGTCGTCGCGCACGAGATCGGCCACTACAAGCGCAAGCACATCGTGCAGTCGCTCGCGCTGTCGATCGCACACTCCGGCCTCCTCTTCTGGCTCCTGTCGGTCTTCCTCACCGAGCAACGCCTCTTCGCCGCGTTCGGCGTCGACGAGCCGTCGACCCACGCGGGCCTCGTGTTCTTCACGCTGCTCTACACGCCGGTGGAGCTCGTCCTCGGCGTCCTGCTCCAGGCGTTCTCGCGCAAGAACGAGTACGAGGCCGACGCGTACGCCGCCGCGACGACGCGCGCACCCGACCGGCTCGCCTCCGCGCTGCGCAAGCTCGCGCGCGAGAGCCTCTCGAACCTGACGCCGCACCCGTTCTACGTCTTCCTGCACTACTCGCACCCGCCGCTGCTCGAGCGCGTGCGGGCGCTGCGCCGCGCGCCGGCGGGCTGAGCCATCCGAGCGAGCGCGTGCGCGTCTTCTACGCCGACCACGTCGTCGTGCCGCTGCCCCCGGGGCACCGCTTCCCGATGACGAAATACGCCGCGCTGCGGCGCGCGCTCGTCGAGCGCGGCGTGCTGAGCGCGGACGAGCTCTCCCCCGCCGATCCGGCGCCCCTCGAGGCGATCCTCGCGGTGCACGAGCGCGCGTACGTCGAAGCGTTCCTCGCGGGGTCGCTCGAGCGTCGCGCGGTGTCGCGCATCGGCTTCCCGTGGTCGCCGGCGCTCGTGCAGCGCTGCCTCGTCAGCACCGGCGGCACGCTCGCCGCGACGCGCGCGGCGCTGGCCGACGGGCTCGCGGGCAACCTCGCCGGCGGCACGCACCACGCCCACGCCGGCTTCGGCGCGGGCTACTGCGTGTTCAACGACGTCGCGGTCGCGGCGACCGACGCGCTCGCCCGCGGCGCCGTGCGGCGCGTGCTCGTCTTCGACGTCGACGTGCACCAGGGGGACGGCACGGCGGCGATCTTCGCGGCCGACGAGCGCGTGTTCACGTGCTCGCTGCACGGCGAGCGCAACTTCCCGCTGCGCAAGGAGACGAGCGACCTCGACGTCGCGCTTCCCGACGGCACCGGCGACGACGCGTACCTCGCGCGCGTCGAGCAAGCGCTGGCGACGTCGCTCGAGCGCGCCGATCCCCAGCTCGTCCTCGTCCAGGCCGGCGTCGACGGGCTCGCCGCCGACCGGCTCGGGCGCCTCGCTCTGTCGCACGCGGGGCTGGCGCGCCGCGACGCGCTGATCCTGGACGCGCTCGCGGCCCGCGGGATCGCGACGGTGCTGACGCTCGGCGGCGGCTACGCCGAGCCGATCGAGGCGACGATCGACGCGCACGTCGGCACGTACGTCGCGGCGAAGCGGGCGGAGCGCGTCTTCGCGAGCGCCCCGCTGCGTCCTTGACCGATCCCCGGGCCCGCGCGATCCTCTGCGCCCACCCCGAAGCAAGAAACATGGCGCGCGCGCACCTCGTCGAGCCCGGCAAGATCGTCGGCATCTACTACACGATGAAGGACGAGCACGGGAACGTGCTCGACACCAATCGCAAGGGCGGCAAGCCGCTCGCGTTCCTGTGCGGCGCGGGCAACGTGCTGCCGGGGCTCGAGAAGGCGCTCCGCGGCAAGGAGCGCAACGCGTTCGTCGAGGTGACGGTCGAACCGGCCGAGGCGTACGGCGTCGTGCGCGAGGACCTGATCGAGATCGTGCCCCGCGCGACGTTCTCGCCCGAGCTGAAGCTCGTCGAGGGCTCCCGCATCCACGGCCGCGACCGCGCGGGCAAGCCGCTCAGCGCGACGATCAAAGCGCTCGACGACGAGACGGTCACGCTCGACCGCAACCACCCGATGGCGGGCCGCGCGCTCCACTTCGAGGTCACGATCGCGGGCATCCGCGACCCGAGCCCCGACGAGCGCGCCCGCCGCAAGCCGAGCGATCCCGGCCACACGATGCGCGGCCGCTGACTCGACGCCGGCCTCGCAGGCGAGCGAGCACGGCGCGAACCGGTCCCCGCGCTGGTCGGCCTGCCGCCGTACCGGCAGGCCCTCGCGGGCCCGCCGTTCGCGACGACGAACCTCGTGACGACCGTCTGACAGGGCTGTGCGGGGGCGGCGCCTGCCCGGCGCACCGGGACGGCGGCAAGGAACGCGCGGGATCCGCGGGCCGCGTTAGAGTTCAGCCTCCACGACGGTCGCGCCTCCCGCGCGCCGTCCCCGCGCCTCAGGCCCAGGGAGATTCCGATGCCTCTTGCTCCGCTCGCTCTCGCTGCGCTCGCGCTCCTGGCGGCGGCGGCCCCGGCTCCCGCGCAGACGTCGTCTCTCGCGCACGTGCGGCGCATGGTCCCGTTCGTCCCGCCGACGCAAGGCGGCGCGTCCGGAGACGTCGACGGAGACGGGGACGTCGACGTGCTCCTCGCGCTGGAGGCCGGCGTCGGGCTCCTGCGCAACCGAGGGACGGGGATCTTCGAATTCGAGCCGGACGTCGCTTCCTCCGCGGTGGGGCTCTTGCCCGTGCTGGGGGACGTCGACGGGGACGGCGACCTCGACCTGTTGCTGCGGATCGCGGGGCAGTGCCGCGGGTTCCTGAACGACGGAGCGGGCGCGTTCACGCCGCATCCGGCGCCGCCGGTTCCGTGGCCCGGCTGGCTCCCGGTGCTGGAGGACTTCGACGGGGACGGCGACCTCGACATGTTCTTCGACGGACTCGCCCCGGGCACGCTGTACCTCAACTCCGGCAGCGGAGCGTTCGTCGAGGCTCCGCTCCCGGGCCTGCCGACGAACGTCCCGCAGTTGTTCGGCGTGGTCGGAGGGGACCTGGACGGCGACGGCGACGTCGACCTCACCGACGTCGGCACGATCTATCTCAACGACGGCTCCGGCACGTTCGCCCTCGGGCAGTATCCAACGGTCTCGTGGTTGACCAGGGGCCAGGGGCTCGGGGACGTCGACGGGGACGGGGATCTCGACCTCGTCACCGCCGCCCTCGACGTCGATCGCGTCTACACGAACGACGGGACCGCGGTCTTCACCGAGCTCCCGGGAGCGGTGCCGGGCGAAGGCTCGTCGACGCTGCTCGTCCGCGACCTCGACATGGACGGCGATCCGGACGTCCTCGCGGGCTATCCCTCCGAGCACGTCCCCGAGAACCACGTGTTCTCGAACGGCGGAAGCGGGGTCTTCACCGAGCTCGTCGACGCGGCGCCGGTGGTCTACATGGGGTCCGGGAACGCGCTCGGCCATGTCGTCGCGTTGGACGACTTCGACGGCGACGCGGACCCCGACGCCTTCGTGTTCGGACGGGCCGACCTCTATTTGAACGACGGCCAGGCTCGGTTCGTCGACGTGACCAACGGCTTCGCCGGACCGGTGCCGCCGCACGCGGACGTCGCCGCCGGCGACGTGAACGGCGATGGGCGGACCGACGTCGTGCACGCGAACCTCTTCCAGGTCGACGTGTTCGTGAACGAGGGCACGAGCGGCCGCGTCGGGACGGACGGCCTGGTCCACGTTCCCGGTGCCATCCCTGCGGACCTCGCGGGATGGCGCGTCGCCCTGGGCGATCTCGACGGCGACGGGGACGCAGACCTGGCCCTCGGACGGGCGGCGACGCAGGTCCCGCTCCATCTGCTCGACGGCGACGGCAGCGGCTCCTTCACGGACGCGAGCGCGAATCTGCCGAGCCTGCCCGCGGGCACGACGCGGGACCTCGAGCTCGGCGACGTGGACGGCGACGGGGACCTCGACGTGTTCGTCGCCGCCTCGGTGCCGCACAACTTGCTCCTCCTGAACGGCGGGAACGGTGTCTTCACGAACGCGAGCGGGCAGGTCTCGAGCGTCACCGGGCCGGCGTTCGCCGTGGGGCTCGCGGACGTCGACGGCGACGGAGACCTCGACGCGCTGTGGGCGAGGTACAACCTGCAGAGCCAGCTCTCGCTGAACAACGGCGACGGGAGCTTCGTCGATGCGACCGCGCAGCTCCCGATCGCCGCGGGCGACGACGTCGGGCTCACGCTCGCCGATTTCGACGGCGACTCGAACCTCGACGTCGTCACGACGACGGTGAGCGCGCCGACGCGCTTCGCGCTGGGCAACGGGGCCGGCGTCTTCACCGACGTGTCGGCCACGCACCTGCCCGCCGGCATCCACGTCGGGCACCACGCCGTGGCGGGCGATTTCGACGGCGACGGCAACGTCGACCTCTACGGCTCCGCGGGACGGCTGCTGCGCAACACGGGCGCGGGCACGTTGGTCGAAGCGGGGGCGCTGATCAGCGACGCCGCGGTGACGAGCGGCGGCGTCGCGGCGGACTTCGACGGCGACGACGACCTGGACGTGTTCGTGGCGAGCAAGGCGATCGTGCTGGCCAACGTGACGCGCCACGTCGCGGCGCGCGACGTCCCGCGCGTCGGCAAGCCGCTCACGATGCAGGTGTTCGGTCCGCCGAGCAGCTTGTACGTGCTCGGCGTGTCGGCGGGCAACGTCGCGGTCCCGCTCCCGCCCTACGGCACGCTGGGCATCGACCTCGCGAGCGCGCAGTTCGTCGGCGGCGTGACGTCGGCGAGCGGCGCCGACGAGCTCGTCGTGCCGATCGCGGCGAACCCGAACCTCGTCGACATGACGCTCTACTGGCAAGCCCTCGTCGGCGGCCCGCGCTTCACGAACGTCGAGGCGACCACGTTCACGAACCTGTAGGGCACGAACCTGTAGACTCCTCCCTGCGCGGCGATCTCTGCCGCCTGTCCCCCCCCGGCCAGGAGCTTCCCGATGCGTCTCGATCCCCGTGCTCTCGCTGCCCTCGCGCTCCTGACGGCGGCGGCCCCGGCCGTTGCGCAAGGCTCGCCGCTCGCGGAGCTGCGGCGGATGGTCCCCTACCTCCCCCTGTCGCAGGGCATCGCGACCGGCGACGTCGACGGCGACGGCGACGTCGACGCGCTCGTCGCCGTGCCGGACCGCGTGGTGTATCTGCGCAACAGCGGAGGCGGGAGGTTCGAGGCCGCGCCCGGAGGTGTGGGAGCGGTCTTCGGGGTGCCGCGCTATCCCGCTCTGGCGGACATCGACGGGGACGGCGACCCCGATCTCTTGACGCGGGAAGACGCGCTGTGCCGCTGGTACACGAACGACGGCGCCGGCGTCTTCGTGCCGCACCCCGCGCCGCCGCTGGCCTGGCCCGCGCTCCATCCGGCGCTCGAGGACTTCGACGCCGATGGCGACGTCGATGTGTTCTTCGGCGGCGCCAACGGCGGGACGGTGTACGCGAACTCCGGCACCGGCGCGTTCGCCGAGGCTCCCGGCAGCCTGCCGGGCGTCCACACGAACGCGCACCAGATCGTCGCCGGAGACCTCGACGGGGACGGCGATCTCGACGCCGTGGCTGCCCGCTACAACCTCGGTGCGCTGCTCTACCTCAACGGCGGCGCGGGCGTGTTCGCGCTGGGGGCCGAGCCGATTCCCGCGGGCCTGCCCGTCCAGCAGATCGGGCTCGGGGACTTCGACGGGGACGGCGATCTCGACATCGCCGCCGCGATCAGCCAGCTCGGCGCTGGCGGCATGCTCGACCGCATCTACACGAACGACGGGACCGGCGTCTTCACCGAGGTCCCGGGCTCGATCCAGGCCAGCAGCTCCTCGACACTGCTCGTGGGCGACCTCGACGCCGACGGCGATCCCGATCTGTTGAACGGCGTCCACTTCGAGTGGTTCGCCGCGAACCGCGTTCTCCTCAACGACGGGACCGGGATCCTGACGGAGCTCGTCGGGGCGGCCCCGCCCCTGTACACCGGCACGAAATCGAGCGCGCTCGACACGCTGGTCGCCCTGGACGACGTCGACGGCGACGCCGACCTCGACATCCTGATGGCCGTCACCAACGAGCTCTACCTGAACGACGGCCAGGCGCGCTTCGTCGACGTGAGCAGCGGGTTCCTCGGCAGGACCTGGACGTCCCAGGCCGGGGTCGCGGCCGGCGACGTGAACGGCGACGGGCGGATCGACGCCGTGCACGCGAGCCACTCGCGGGTCGACCTGCTCCTCAACGACGGCACGAGCGGGCTCGTGGGCGCGCACGGCCTGGTCCCCGCGCCCGGCGCGATCCCCGGAATCGTCAGGGGCTGGCGGGTCGCGCTCGGCGATCTCGACGGCGACGGGGACGCGGACCTCGTCATCGGACGGGTGTCGAGCTCGTATCTCGCGCTCGATCTGCTCGCGAACGACGGCAACGGCGTCTTCGCGCAGGCGAGCGCGAACCTGCCGGTCCTGTCCGCGCCCGACGGGCTCCACACGCGCGACATCGAGCTCGGCGACGTCGACGCCGACGGCGACCTCGACGTGGTCGTCGCCGCGTCCCTGCCGAGCAACTTCCTGCTCCTGAACGACGGGAGCGGCGTCTTCGCGGACGCGAGCGCGCAGGTCTCGAGCGTGACGGGCCCCGCTTTCGCGGTGGAGCTCGGCGACGTCGACGGCGACGGCGGTCTCGACGCGGTGTGGGGGCGGTACAACCAGCAGAACCAGCTCTCGCTGGGCGTCGGCGGCGGCACGTTCGTCGACGCCACGGCGCAGCTCCCGGCCGACACGGACGACACCGAGTCGCTCGCGCTCGCGGACGTCGACGGCGACGGCGACCTCGACCTCGCCGCGACGACGACGGGAGCGGCGGTCACGCGCCTCGCGCTCAACGACGGCGCCGGCTTCTTCACCGACGTGACCGCGACGCACCTGCCCACCGGCATCGACGTCGGCCAGCACGTCGTCTTCGGCGACTACGACGGCGACGGCGACCTCGACCTGTACGGCGCGAAGCGGATGCTGCTCAACACGGGCGCCGGCGCGTTCGTGGAGACGAGCCATCCGCTGCCGGCCGACCAGCCCGCCACGAGCGGGGCGGTCGCGGCGGACTTCGACGGCGACGACGACCTGGACGTCTTGGTGGCGGGCAGGGCGCTCCTGCTGACCAACGTGACGAGCGGCGTCGCGGCCCAGGCGACGCCGGGCGTCGGCAAGCCGCTCCCGGTGCAGGTGTTCGGACCGCCGAGCAGCTTGTACGTGCTCGGCGTGTCGGCGGGCAACGTCGCAATCCCGCTCCCGCCCTACGGCACGCTCGGCATCGACCTCGCGAGCGCGCAGTTCGTGGGCGGCGTGACGTCCGCGAGCGGCGCCGACGAGCTCGTCCTGCCGATCGCGGCGAACCCGAACCTCGTCGACGTGACGCTGTACTGGCAAGCCCTCGTCGGCGGCCCGCGCTTCACGAACGTCGAGGCGACCACGTTCACGAACCTGTAGGCACGGACTCGTAGAGCCCCGGCTCACTCCCCCGCCAGCGGGTCCGTCACCTCGATCAGGAGCTGCTGGAGCCAGCCGTAGACGTGGATGCGCACGACGGCGTCCGCCTGGCGAGCGGGCAGCCGCGCGATGTGCGTGCTCATCTCCCGTTCGCCGACGCCGTTCGTCTCGGCGATCGTCAGGCGCGCCGCGTTGAGCGCGGCGACCCACGCAGAGACGTTCTTCGGCGGGATGCGCACGCGGCTCGCCGCGCGCGCCCCGACGTGGACGCCGACGAGGTCGCGCTCGACGATCGCGCGCGAGGAGGCGAGCAGCGCGAACAGGTCGGGGTGCACGAGGCGCTTCCACTCGTCGTTGCGCTCGTCGTCGTCGGTCGGCACGGGGAACAGCCGCTTGCCGACCCCCTCCGGCGGATCGTCGCGCAGGAGCGACGGCAGATCGAGCAGCGCGGACAGGAGCGGCGGCCCGAGGTTCTCGAGATCGACCGCGCCGTCCTTGCGGCGCACCGCGCGCGGCTCCAGCGGGCTCATTCCGCCTGCTCCAACGTCGCGAGGAGCTGGTACGCGTGCAGCTTCTGCACGTAGAGCTCCGCCTGCTCGCGCTCGCCCGTCCACACGATCGCCCGCCCGGTCGTGTGGACCGTCATCATCAGCCGGTGCGCCTTGGCTTGCGCATAGCCGAACACCTTCTGGAACACCATGCTCACGTAGCTCATCAGCGAGATCGGGTCGTCGTGCACGAGCACGTTCCACGGGGGCGAGAGCGCGGTCTTCGCCTTGCTCTCGACCTTCTCCTCGACCTGGCTACCGCCCCCGACGAGCCTCATCGGCCACCCGCGCCCACGCATTCTCCTGCTCCGCTGCAGCCGTCCGGTCGCATCGGTGCGCTAGAAACCCGCTCCCAAGAGGACCGGCGCGGTCGGGTTCGCGAGGACGAGGTTCGGCCCCGGGAAGAACGCGACGGCTCCCTGGAGGAAGAGCGTGCGGCCCGTGAACGAGGGGGGCGGCGCATGCGTGCCGAGCGTCGCGAGGAGCGTGCCACCGGACGGCACCGCGCCGACGAACTGGACGAGGAACTGCGGCGGGACGGCGAGCCCGCCCTGCTCCAGGAAGAACATCCCCGGAACGGGGGAGGCGACGACGAACGCGAGGTCGTTCTCCTGCCCCTCGAAGGCGATCGTGATCGCCTCGGTCGGGCGCACCAGCTCCTTCGAGCGCGCGGAGCGCGCGTCCCCCTCGAGCGGGGCCGACGCGACGTTCGAGAGCGGCGGCCCGGCGACCGCCTGCGCGCACGGCGGCCCGAGCTGGAAGCCCGCCGGGCCGCCCTGGATCGCGCAATCGCGCAGGTGGACGAAGCTCAGCCCGTCGTTCTGCCGCACGCCCGCGCCGCCGCTCTGCGAGCTCAGGCACCCGCCCGCCGGCGGCAGCGCACCGGTCCCGCCCGCGCCGCCGAGCGCGCCGCAGCCGTCGAGCACGAGCAGCGCGCCCGCCTCGACGACGACGGCCGGCGCGCCCGCGGTCGCCGGCGTCGACGCCGGGTTGATCGCCGCGTTCTTGCCGTTGCCGCCGAGGAACGCGCAGCCGTACGCGAACACGGCGGACGCCGCGACGCGCAGCCCGCTCGTGCGCGGCGCCGTGAACGGGAGCAGCGACCCCGGCGAGGAGCCGATGGCCTGCACCGCGCTCAGGACGACCGCCGTGCTCGCGTCGACGACGATCGCGTCCGGCGCGCCGATCCAGCTCCGCACCGTCGCGACGCAGTCCTCGACCCACACGCTCCCCGCGCAGCCCTGGATCCGCAGCGCCGCGAGCTCGGTCGCCGGCGTGTTGTTCGCCGCGAGCCGCAGCCCGCGCAGCGTGACGCGCTGGCCCGCCGCGAGATCCTGCACGACGACCGGCGCCCGCACCTCGACCGCATCGGGCGGCCCGCCCGGCGGCACGTCGCGCGCGATCGTCAGCGACTTGCTCGCTACCGTGAACCCGGCGTAGCTCTGGAAGCCGGAGAACGAGCCCCCGCCGAGCCCGCGCACGAGGATCACGTCGCCCTCGCTCGCCGCGTCGACCGCAGGCTGGATCGCGGCGTGCGTCGAGCCGGGGCCGCCGGCCGCGTCGACGACGAGGACGTCCGCGAACGGCGCGGGCGCGCGCGGGGCTGGCGTTAGCGGCGCGGGCGCGAGGAGGGCGAGAGCGAGCGGGGCGGCGAGCATCACGGCGAGCACACGGGGGGCCTCGACAGGGCGGCAACGGAGTTGGCGGCAGCGCAGGACGGCGAGCGCGCGCGCTCGCAGCGTCCGAGGATACCGCCGCCGGCCGATCGCGGGGCCGCGCGGCCGCGGGGCCGCTACGCTGGCGCGCATGCAACGCCGCCACGCCCGCCTCGCACGTCTCGTTCTCCCCGCCCTCGTCGCCGCGTCGCCGCTCGCCGCCGACGTGCGCCTGCCCGCGCTGCTCTCCGACGGCGCGGTCCTGCAACAGCAGAGCGACTGCCCGCTCTGGGGCCGCGCCGAGCCGGGCGAGACGATCCGCGTCGAGGCGAGCTGGACCGACGCGGTCGCGCTCGCCGTCGCCGACGCGGACGGCCGTTGGCGCACGACGATCGCGACGCCCGCCGCGGGCGGGCCGCACGTGCTGACGTTCCGCGGCAACGACGTCGTCACCGTGAGCGACGTGCTCGTCGGCGAGGTCTGGATCTGCTCGGGCCAGTCGAACATGGAGTGGACGCTCGGCCCGGGCGTCGGCGACGGGATCGCCGACCACGAGCGCCTCGTCGCGCAGGCCGACTTCCCGCGCATCCGGCTGTTCGACGTCGCCAACCGCAGCGCGCTCGCTCCCGCCGACGACTGCGAGGGGTCGTGGCGCGCGTGCTCGCCCGACACGGCGCGCACGTTCAGCGCGATCGGCTACCTGTTCGGACGCGCGCTCCACCTCGAGCTCGACGTGCCGATCGGCCTCGTCTCGTCGTGCTGGGGCGGGACGAAGGTCGAGGCGTGGACGAGCGCCCAGGCGCTGCGCGCGACGCGCTGGTTCGGCGCGGAGCTCGACCGCGTCGTGGCGGCGCGCTCCGACCCCGCGTCGATCGACGTGCGGCCGCTCCAAGAAGCGTGGTGGCGCGCGTTCGAGGAGCGCGAGCCGGGGCTGCGCGAGCGCTGGGAGCGGGCGGAGCTCGACGACGCGAGCTGGGCGGGCGCGCCAGTGCCCGCGCCGCATTCGGCGAGCGGCCTGGGCGACCACGACGGCGCGACGTGGTACCGCACGCGCGTCGACGTGCCCGCGGCGTGGGCCGGGGAGGAGCTGCGGCTCGAGCTCGGCCCGATCGACGACGCGGACCTGTGCTGGTGGAACGGCGAGCCGATCGGCTCGACGCGCACGGGCGGATGGCGCCAGCCGCGCAGCTACGCCGTGCCCGCGGCGGCCGTGCGCGCGGGGAGCAACGTGCTCGCCCTGTGCGCGATCGACGTCCTGGGCGAAGGCGGCTTCGTCGGCGCGCCGGAGCAGCACGCGCTCGTGCGGCCGAGCACGGACGAGCGGATCGCGCTCGCCGGCACGTGGCGCCGGCGGCCGAGCGCGAGCCTCGTCGAGCTCGGCGCGTTCCCGTTCCACACGTGGTTCACCCAGAACACGCCGAGCGCGCTCTACAACGGCATGCTCGCGCCGCTCGCGCCGTGGGCGATCCGCGGCGCGATCTGGTACCAGGGCGAGTCGAACCTCCGCGAGGCGCGCCGCTACCGCACGCTCTTCCCCGCGCTCGTCGCCGACTGGCGGCGCGCGTTCGGGCGCGGCGACTTCCCGTTCTACTACGTGCAGATCGCGCCGTTCGCGTACCCGCACGACGAGGGCCACGCGGCCGAGCTGCGCGAGGCGCAGACGAGCGCGCTCACCGTTGCGAACGTCGGGATGGCGGTGACGATGGACGTGGGCGAGCCGTACGACATCCATCCGCTCGACAAGGAGCCGGTCGCCGAGCGGCTCGCCCGCATTGCGCTCGCCGAGACGTACGGCCGCGCCGACCGGCCGTGGCAGAGCCCGCTGCCCGCCGGCCATGCCGTCGACGGCGCGAGCGTGCGCATCGCGTTCGAGCACTGCGCGGGCGGCCTGGTCGCGCGCGGGGGCGCGCTCACGTGCTTCACGGTCGCCGGCGCCGACCGCGTGTTCCACGCCGCCGAGGCACGCATCGCTCCCGGCGGCCACGCGCTCGTCGTCTCGAGCCCCGCGGTGCCCGCGCCGCTCGCCGTGCGCTTCGCGTGGGGGGCCGCGGACGAGCCGAACCTGTTCAACAGCGCGGGGCTGCCGGCGCCGTCGTTCCGCACGGACGACTGGGAGCGCCCCGGCGAGAATCGCTAGATCGCCGCGACGCGCGGGCGCCCGGCGGCATCGGGGCGGGTAGGAGCCTTTGCCATGAGCGCGCCGAACGAGCCCGACGAGATGCTGCGCGAGACCGCCTGGATCGGGCGGCTCGCGCGCGCGCTCGTCGGCGACGCGGGCGCGGGCGACGTGGCGCAGGAGACGTGGCTGGCGGCGCGCGGTCGGCGGCCGGCGCACGTGCGCGACGCGCGGGCGTGGCTCGCGGCGGTCGCGCGCAACGTCGTGCGCCAGGAGCGGCGTGCCGAGCGGCGGCGGGTCGAGCGGGAACGGGAGCGCGAGACGCTGCTGCCGCGCACCGCGCCGCCGACCGACGAGCTGTGCGAGCAGGCGGAGCTGTCGCGACACGTCGTGCGCGTCGTGCTCGAGCTCGACGAGCCGTACCGCCGCACGCTGCTCTTGCGCTACTTCCGCGACCTCGAGCCGGCCGACGTCGCCGCGCTCGACGGCGTGCCCGCCTCGACGGTGCGCAATCGCCTGCGCCGCGGCCTGGCGCAGGTGCGCGAGCGCCTCGACCGTGATCGCGGCGGCCGTGAGCGCGGAGGCCGTGAGCGCGGCGGCCGCGCGGCGTGGGCCGCGCTGCTCGTGCCGGGTTGGCGCGGCTCCTCCGGTCCCGCCATCGCGCCGGCCGCGTCCACCGCCGCGGCGCTCGTCCTCGGAGGTCTCGTCGTGAAGCAGCTCGTCCTCGTCGCCGCGGCTCTCGTTCTCGCCGTCCTCGGCGCCGACTGGCTCGTCGCGCGCGACGGCGCGCAGCCGAGCGCTCCGCCCGCGCTCGCGCGCGCCGCGCCCGACGACGCGCGGCTCGCCGCAGGCGAGCGCGACGCCGCGCGCCACGCGCACGGCGCGCGCGAGCCGCTCG
>CAZGTQ010000438.1:0-16044 GCA_964528575.1 uncultured Planctomycetaceae bacterium
TCGCCCACCGCTGCCACGGACGGTGGTCGAGCCGGTACTTCATGCCCGACAGCCGCTGGAGCAGGTCGACGATCCGCCAGCGCAGCCGCAGCTCGCTCTCGTGCTCGAGCCGCTCCGCGAGCCGCCGCGCGGCGTCCCGCGTCCCGACGTCGGCGAGCGCGCGACACGCCTGCGTGCGCACGCGCACCGACTCGTCCGCCGCGGAGCGCGCGACGAGCGCCTCGCCGCCCTCGAGCCGCGGCGCGCACGCGACCGCCGCGCAACGCACCGGGACGTCGTCGTCCGCGAGCGCCGCGCTCACGACCGCCCGCGCGTCCGGCGCGTCCAGCGCGACGAGCGCGTAGAGCGCGGCGCCGCGCACGTCGGCGTCCTTGTCGCGCTCGTGCGCGCGCAGGACCGCGGGCAAGACGCGCCGCTCGCGATCGCCCGCCAGCCGCCCCGTCGGCGCGAGCCGCTCGAGCGACCACAGCGCCATGCGCCGCGCCTCGGCGTCGTCGTCGGACGTCGCCACCTTCGCGAGCACCTCCGCGTCGATCTCGAGCGTCATGCGGCCGAACGCTTCCACGACGCGCCGGCGCACCCACGCGTCGCGCGCGCGCAGCCCGAGCTTACCGTACAAGCCGTCGAGGACCTCGCGGTCGGCGAGCGAGCCGAGCTGGATCTGCGCCTCGTCGCGCACCTTCGGCGCGACGTCCTCGAGCGCGCCGATCACGAGCTCCCAGGCTTCGCGCGTCCCGAGCGCGGCGAGCTTCTTCACCGCGTTGCGCCGGTAGCTCAAGAAGTCGCTCTTGTCGCTCGTGTCGCGCAGCCGCGCCGCGAGCTCCTCGAAGCCGAGCTCGGCGGCGTCGTCCCCGTCGTCCTGGGCGGCGGCGAGCGCATGCGCCGGCGTGGCGGCCGGCAGCGCGCCGCACGCGAGAGCGAGGACGAGGAGCGCGCGCTTCACCGGTCCCCCCGCACGACGTAGCGGTTCTCGGCGGGCGGCGTCACGGGGCTGCTCGCGCGCAGCGCGTCTTCGCAGAGCTCGCGCAGCATCCGCGAGCCGTGCTCCGCCTGGCGGCCCGTCAGGTCCCCGAAGAAGCCGTCGCCCCCGCCGAACAGGAACGAGTTGGTCGCGACGCGGTAGCGGCGCGCGGGATCGAGCGGCTTCCCGCCGACCTCGAGGTCGACGAGCTGCGTGGCGCCGCCCTCGACGAGCGGCGCGCGCACGTGCAAGCGCATGCCGCTGAGCTCGATGCCGCGGCGCTCGGTGCTCTCGACCGCGCGGCGCACGCTCTCGCGCAGCTCCGCGCCCGTCAGCTCGAACGTCACGAGCGTGTTGCCGAACGGCAGGATCTCGACGAGCTGGCGCCGCGTCACCGCTCCGGCGGGCACCTCGGCGCGGATCCCGCCGCGGTTCTGGATCGCGACGTCCGCGCTCCCGCCCGCGCGCATCACGTCGGTGATCCAGTTGCCCGCGGTCGACGACTCGTGGCCGCTGCCGCGCTCGAGCGGGGCGGCGAGCTTGCCGACGACGACGTCGAGCTCCCCCGCCGTGCGCTCGACGAGCTTCGCGCACAGCCGCGCCGTCGCGCCCCGAGCGGCGCGCTCCGAGGGCTCGCGCTCGAGCTCGACGAGCTGCGCGAGCGAGCGCACGACGCGCCGCTCGTCCGGGTCGTACCACAGATCGACGCGCCCCACCGCGCGCGCCTTCGCGCCTGCCTGCACGATCAGCGTCTCGCCGACGCGCTCGCCCCCCTCGAGGAACGTGTGCGAGTGGCCGCCGACGACGAGCGGCAGCCCCGGCACCTCGCGCGCGATCCGGCGGTCCTCCTCGATCCCCAGGTGCCCCAGCGGGATCACGAGGTCGACGTCGTCCCCGAGCCGCGCGATCGCGTCGCGCAGCACGACGAGGGGGTCGACGAAGTCGAGCGTGCGCGCGTCGCGGTGCGTGATCGCCGGCGTCTCGGTCGCGAGCAGCCCGACGATCGCGACGGCGAGCCCCGCGCGCTCGACGACGACGTACGGCTCCGCCCAAGCGACCGAGTCGTCCGCGCCGCGCTCGCGCACGTTCGCGAGCACCGCCGGCACCTTCGCCTCGCGCAGGATGCGGCGCAGGTTGTCGAGCCCGCGGTCGAATTCGTGGTTGCCGACGCACAGCGCGTCGTAGCCGACCGCGACGAGCGCGCGCACGAACGGCAGCCCCTCGTCGAGCATCCCCTCGGGCGTGCCCTGGAACCAATCGCCCGCGTCGAGCACGAGGAGCCCGGCGCCCGACGCCGCGACCTCGGCACGGACTTCGTCGACGTACGCCGCGACGCGCGGCAGCCCGCCGGACGGGGCGCGGTCGCGCGAGCGCGTCGGCAGCACCTGCCCGTGGACGTCGTTGGTGTGCAGGACGACCAGATGGACCGGCTCGCCGCCGAAGCAGACGAGGGCCAGCGCGGCGAGCACGACGGGCACGAGCAGCGTGCGGGAGCGGAGCGAGTCGATCATGGCGGAGCGGCCGGCGCGGCGCGGGGGCCCGCAAAGGATGCGCTCCCCGCGCCGGCGTGACCAGGACCCGCCCCGCGGCGAACGGTGGCGGCCGCTCCGCCGCTTTTTTTCGGTCGCCCGACGTGGGAGGTCGCCCGCCGTGGGCGTCAGACGGTCGCGTCGACGCCGGTGTCCATCGTGTCGAGGAACGACTGGGCCTTGCGCTCGCCGTAGCGGTGCGTGCCGCCGCTCGACTTGCCGAAGATCTGTCCGACGTTCTTGAAGCCCAGACGCAGGTCGTCGAGCATCCCGTAGCCAGACACGACCGCGTGCTGGTACCACAGGAACGCGAGCAGGCTGAAGTCGTAGAGCGGGTTGCGCGGCAGCTTGATCAGCCGCTTGACGAGCCCGATCCCGCCGGGGACGTACACGGCGACGTTGAACAGCTTCTGCAGGTTGACGACCTCGCGCAGGTCGCCGCGCTTCATCTGCGAGTCGTTCTGCAGCGACGGGCCGATGTCCTTGCCGATGTCGACGCGCTGCTTCTCGAAGTCTTCGCGGCCGAGCACGGTCGACTTGAACGGACGGTAGATCAGCACCGTGCAGCCGTTCGGCTTGATGCGCTTGTTCGTGCGCACCGTCTCGAACATGTCCTCGAGGGTCTCGGCGGGCGAGCCCATGATGTTGTTCGTCCGGTACGTGATCTTGTGCTTGCGCAAGAGCGCGGGGATGCGGTGGACGATGTCGTCGGTGTAGCCCTTCTTGTAGACCTTGAGCCGCACCTCCTCGCTGCCCGACTCGAGTCCGAACTGCACCGAGACGCAGCCCGAGCGCTTCAGCGCGATGATGTCGTCCTCGTCGAGGTAATTGATGTTCACGTTGCACGCGAACGGCAGCCCGACCTTGCGCGGCCACTTGTCCGCGAACTCCTGCACCCAACCGCTCTTCATGTTCAGCGCCGCGTCGCCGAAGTTCACCATCCGGAAGTGCGGGTAGCGCGCGAGGATGTCGTTCATCTCCTCGCACAGGTAGTCGACCGACTTCGTCCGGTTGAAGACGTCGCCGCGCTTGCCGGTGACCCACTCCTTCTTCATCAGGCCGACCGAGCAATACGTGCACGAGTTCTGGCAGCCGCGGCTCGCATGCACCTGCATCACCCGCTTCTTCGCGAGGAACGGGTACTTGTAGAAGAGGTCGACGTCGGGGAACGGGAGCGTGTCGAGGTCGTGGACGACCGGCCGGATCGGGTTCTGCCGCGGCTTGCCGTCCGCGAGGTAGCCGACGTTGGGGATGTCCTCGATCGAGCGGTTCGCCTCCCACGCGTTGACGAGGTCGAGCATCGCGTACTCCGCCTCGCCCTTCGTGATCGCGTCGACGTACTCGGCGTCGAGCAGGACGTCGGCGTCGAACGACGGGTGCGGGCCGCCCATGACGGTCTTGAGGTGCGTCAGCTCCTTGCGCCACGTCTCGATGTGGCCGTAGGCCCACTGCTCCTGGCCCGTCGTCGCATACAGCCCGAGCACGTCGGGGCGGTAGCGCAACACCGCGTCGTGGAAGTCGGGCTCCTCCGACGTGATGAAGCAGTCGGCCTCGTGGCCGTGCTGCTTGAGGACCGCGGAGAGGGCCTTGATGCCCTCGAACTCGTGGCAGGTCGTGACGACGAAGGCGACTCGGGCCAAGGCTCGGCTCCGGACGGGGGGCTGCCGCGCACGGCGGCTCGGGGAATTCGCGGCGAGCGAGCGGGGAATCGAACGCGGCGCGGGCCTGAACCTTCCCCGAACGTCAGGGTTGCTATCCTATCACCTCGCGCGCGTTCGGTCGGACGCGCGGCCGGCCCGTCTCGGTTCCCCCGCATCGCTCCCATCCCGCCATGCTCCGCATTGCGCTGGTCCAGACGTACCACCCTTACACGCAGTTCACGCACGTCCACCCGCTCGGGATCATGATGATCGCGGCGCTGGCGCGGGAGCGCGGACACGCGGACGTGCACGTGCTCGACATGAAGGTCGAGGGCTGGACGCCCGAGCGCTGCGTCGAGGAGCTCGAGCGGCTGCGGCCGGACGTCGTCGGGCTCTCCGCGATGACGTACGAGGCCGGCTGCCTGCACGCGGTCGCGAAGGAGGCGAAGCGCCGGCTCCCCGGCGTCACGCTGGTCGCCGGCGGCCCGCACCCGAGCGTCGCGGCCGAGGACGTGCTCGCCGACGCCGCGGTCGACTTCGTCGTGCGCGGCGAGGGCGAGATGATCTTCGCGGACCTGCTCGACGGGCTCGCGGCGCCGGAGCGCCCCACCGACTGGTCGGAGTACCTCGGGCTCTCCTGGAGGCGGACCGACGGCGAGGTCGTCCACAACCTCGACCGCGAGCCGCCGCGCGACCTCGACGACCTGCCTTTCCCGGCGTGGGACCTCGTCGACCACGCGAAGTACCACACCGTCCCGCGCGGCGGCGTGATCTACGCGCACAAGGAGTTCGCGACGATGTTCTCGTCGCGCGCGTGCCCGTGGCGCTGCACGTACTGCCACAACTCCTACGGCAAGACGTTCCGCGAGCGCTCCGCCGAGCACGTCCTCGCCGAGATCGACATGCTCGTGCGCGACTACGGGGTGAAGGAGCTCGTCTTCATGGACGACATCTTCAACTTCCGCGCGGAGCGGGCGAAGAAGATCGCGCGCGGGCTGATCGAGCGCGACTACGGGCTCAAGCTCACGTTCCCCAACGGCTTCCGCGGCGACATCCTCGACGAGGAGCTCGTCGTGCTGCTGCGCCAGGCGGGCATGTACCGCTGCATGGTCGCGGTCGAGAGCGCCGTGCCGCGCATCCAGAAGGTGATGAAGAAGAACCTCAAGATCGAGAAGGTGAAGAAGATCGTCGACTTCATCGCCGATCAGGGGGTCATGGTGCACGGCGCGTTCATGCTCGGCTTCCCGTCGGAGACCGAGGACGAGATGAGCGCGACGATCGACTGGGCGGCGAACAGCTCGTTCCACACGGCGGCGTTCTTCCGCGTGATCCCGTTCAAGGGCACCGAGCTCTTCCAGCAGGTCGAGCACGCGGGCTATGCGCTGCCGACCGACTGGTCCGCGTACGAGCCCTACCAGACGGACATCAACCTGTCCGAGGTGCCCGAGGACCGCATCTTCCGGCTGCGCAAGGCTGCGTACAGGCGCTTCTATCTCAACCCGCGACGCATGTGGCGCCTGTTCAAGCTGATCCCGAACAAGGCGAACATGCTGCCGTTCCTGACGCTGCTGTTCGCGCGCCGGGCGTACGCGCGCTGAGCCGCGAGCCGCCAGCCGCGGAATGTCCCTTGCGGCCGCGCGACAGGCGCGGCTAGATTGCGTCCCATGACGCGGGCCGTGCGCAGTCGTCGTGTGCGGACGGCGCTGACCTGGATCCTGGTCGGCGCGCTGCTCGCCGGCGTCCTCTTCGTCGGCCCGCACGAGGTCCTGCACGCCGACGACGGCGCGGGATGCGCGCTCTGCGCCGTCCACGTCGCGCCCGCGCTCGACGCACCCGCCGTGGCGCGCGCCGCGGAGTCGGACGAGCGGCCGCCCGCGCTCCCCCGCGACGTCGTGCCCTGCGCCGACGTCGAGCGCGCCCACGCGAAGCGCGGTCCGCCGCGCGCCTCCTAGCACGAGACAGTCACTGCCGCCGCAGGCGCACGCGCGTCCGCGGCGAGCGCTGGCGCATGCCGCCGGCGCGCCGGCGCGTGGAGGCGATCTCCACGCGTCCCCACCGTGCTCGCGCGGACGAGGACCGTCCGCGCTCCCGAGGCCTCGCATTCCGAGCTTCGCCATGTTCCGGATCCACGCCACCGCTCTCGCTCCGTTCGCGCTCGCCCTCCCCCTCGCCGCCCAGGACGTGCCCGCCCAAGACGTGCCCGCCCAAGACGTGCCCGCCCAGGACGTGCCCGCCCAGGACGTGCCCGCCCAGGACGTGCCCGCCCAGCGGCCGCCTGCGCCGCCCACCGACGGACAGACCGAGCGCAGCGTCGCGCCCGCGTTCACGTCGCCGGGCATGTCGCCGTACTTCCAGCTCGGCCAGACGACGCGCTTCGACCGCGCCTTCAACCCCGCGATCGGCGTCGTGATCGACTCGTTCGCCGATTACCTCGACGTCGACGGAGGCGACGACGGCTACGACGCCGAGCTGCGCCTCGTCGAGCTGAACGCGTCGGCGTTCATCGATCCGGACGCCTGGGCGTACGTCGCGCTCGTCTCCGAGGACGCCGAGGTCGAGCTCGAGGAAGCCGCCGTCCAGTACGTCGGTCTCGGCGGCGGCCAGACCGTCCGCGCCGGCCGCTTCTTCGTCGACTTCGGCAAGCAGATGCAGAACCACGTCGAGGAGCTGCGCACGCTCGAGCGGCCGCTCGTGCTGCGCGAGTACCTGGGCGAGGAGCTCGGCGGCGTCGGCGTGCAGTACGGGAATTGGTTCCCGCTCGGCGACGCGACCCCGCTGCGCTTCTCGGTCGGCGTGTTCGACTCGCTCGCGCCGGACGCGCACGGCCACGGCGAGGAAGAAGAGGAGGAGGACGAGGTCGAGACGTCGGTGCCCGCGCGCAAGGACGTCGACGAGCTCTCGCTGACCGCGCGCCTGAGCGCGATGACCGACGTCGGCGAGCGCGGGCTGTTCCAGCTCGGCGCGTCGGCGCGCGTGCTTCCGGAGTTCACGTTCGCGTCGGGCGACGTCCAGTCGGACGGCAACGGGAACACCGTGTACGGCATCGACGCGACGTACGGCACGAGCGACCCGACGGGCGAGAGGCGCTTCACGACGGGGCTCGAGTGGCTCGTGATCGACGGCGATCTGGCGGCCGAGCTCGACGGGACCGCGCTCGCCGTCGTCGACGACACGGCGAGCGGCTTCTACGCATTCGCCGACTACGCGTTCGACCGGCGCAACTCGCTCGGCGTGCAGTACAGCATGGCCGAGTTGCTCGAGGCGCCCGACGAGGAGGCGAGCGAGCTCGACCTCTACTTCACGCGCCACTTCACCGAGTTCCGCCGCCTGCGCCTGGGCGTCACGTTCGGCGACGACGGTTTCGACGACTTCGCGCGCGTGTACCTGCAGTTCACGGCGTTCTTCGGCACGCACTCGCACGGCCTCGACTGGTAGCGGGCCGACGCGACGTCCGTCGGGCGGAGGCTCGCCGCCTCCGCCCGCAGGCGTCGTGGTCGAAATGGCGTACCCCGCCGACGACCCCGGGAGCCGCCCTCGTCCCCGGGAACCCGACGAGCCCGCGGCCGGACGATTCGTTGCGGTTCGGTTCGGTTCGAGCACGCTGCGCCCGTACGATGCCCGAACGCTGCGCGGAAGCTCGCCCGCGCAGCCACGAAAGAGGGGAATCGACGATGGACCTCGACGCGCGCGCGGTGGCGCTGCGGCTGCTCGCTCTGTCGGCCGCCGGCCTGTGCTCGACCGGTTGCGGTCTGGGGACGGCGGCGGTCGGCGCGGCCGCGTCCGGCGGCGGCGGCAGCGGCGACGTCAACGCGGCACCCGTGCTCTCGGGGCTCGCGGTGTACGGCGCCAAGACGTCGCCCGCGGTGGTCGAGCTCGTCGTCGCCGATCCGGAGTCCGACTCCGTCGGCGTCGCTCTGCGATTCCGCCCGCCGGGTGCCTCGAGCGCCTCGCCGATGACACTCGTCGCGGGCCAGCTCACCGACCTCGACGGCAACACGCGCTCGGCGACGACGTCGTTCGGCGACGTGTCGACGAGCCCCGCGGGGACGCGCTACTTCGCGCTCTGGGACTTCGCGCAGGACGGGCTCGGCCCCGGGCTCGTCGACGGCGTGACGGCGATCGCGCGCATCACGTCGGACGGCGGGAGCCCGAACGACCCGTTCGAGCCCGACCCGCTCCTCGTCGACGTCGGCAACGACGCTCCCGTCATCGATCCGCTCGTGGTCGGGATCGAACCCGGAGCCGACCTCGCGCCGGAGGTGAGCGGCATCGTCCGCGTGCCCCTGCGCATCTTCGACACGGCCGCGGACGAGGTCCTCGTCCGGATCGAGTATCGAATCGTCGGTGTGCCCGGCTGCGGAAGCGTGCTCGCGCGTGACGCCGAGATCGGCGACCCGCTCACGCCCACGCCCGACCCGCAGGTCGACACGACCGCGACGCTCATCGGTGCGCAGCCCGACGAGGACGAGGCGTTCTTCTGGGACACGGCGTTCGAGATGCCGGTTCCGGCCGCGTGCAGCCTCGCGGGCCTCGATCGAGAGATCGAGCTCGTGATCACCGCGTTCGAGGAGCTCCCGCATCCCGACGACGTCCCGCTCGTCTCGACGCCCCTCCTGGTCAGCGGTCTACGCATCGACAACAACGAAGCACCGGTCGCGACGCTCGCGGGCGACGTCGTCGCGCTGGGCGAGGACGAACGCCTCGGCCTCGCGGTGCCGGTTGCGGTCGTCGACGCGGAAGCGGACGAGGTCACGCTCGTTCTGCAGTGGGCGCTCGAGGGGGAGCCGTTCCCGCCGCTCACGGACCTGAGCCCCGACGACCTGCGCCTGGCGCTCGACGACCCCGTCGCGCGGGCCGCGCTCCAGCTCGCGAGCGAGACGCCGAGCGCGTTCGGCGGTCGCACGGTCGGAGTCGGAGCGGCCGACCGGCTGCGGCTGCCCGAGCTCGCGACCGGAGCGGGTCAGCTCTTCGCTTCCCAGGGCATCGTGGGCCGGCGGCTCCAGATCCTTCGGCCGGCGCTCGTTCTCTCCACGCCGAGCGCGCAATGGAACGCGAGCCCGCTGGTCGCGCCGGTTGCCGCGCTGCCACTGCCCGACGGGCTGCGGGCGTGGATCCTCGACGAGTCGAGCCTTGGGCAGTGGAGCCTGTTCCAGATCGACCTGACGGACGGGACGACGCCCTCGGACGCGCCCCCGTCGATCTCGGGAGTCGGAACGCCGACTGCCGGGGCCTTGTCGCAGGACGGGCGCACCGCGCTGGTCGCGACCGGGGGGCCGACGAGTTGGAGCGTCGCGCGCGTCGACCTCGTCGCGGGGGCCGTCGACGGCATCGTCTCCGGGGCGAGCGTCGCAGACGGCGTCCGCGGCACGGCGGTCGTCGCCGGACGGCGGGGCGTCGCGAGCGTGGACGACGCGCTCCTGCTGCTCGACTTCGACGCGCCGGCGCAGCGCGTGCTCGCGCGGCTCGGCGTGCCGTGGGGTGTCGTGAGCGACCCGCTGTCCGCCGAGCACGTCTACGCCGTCGACCGCTCCGCGCAGCGGATCGTGCGGGTCGACGTGCGCGACGGACGGCTGCGAGTCGTGCCGACGGCGGCGGGCTCGCTGCCGGATCCCGACGCGCTGGCGATCGATCCGCACGGACGGCGACTGTCGGTCACGACCGCCGGCGCCGGCGGGCGCGACCTCGTCGAGGTCCCGCTCGGCGAGCCCGCGGCTCTGTCCGTGCGCACGCTCGTCGCCGGGATCGCGCCGCCGCCCGCGAGCGTCGCCGCCGGTCCCGACCGCCTCGTCCTCCTTCCGCAGCGTGCGGCCGGCGCGCTCGCGGCCGTGGGCGGGATCGCGGAGCAGAGGCGGATCGCCGCGTTCGATCCCGCGAGCCTCGAGGTGACGCTCGACGCGCCGTTCGACGCGCCGCCGGGCGGGCGCGCGTGGCGCGTGCGCGACGAGGCGCGCCGACTCGTCGGGGGCCCGTTCGCAGTCCAGGACGTCTTCGTGTGGGACTCGACGGACGTCGCGGCGGGCGGAGTCGTGCGGCTGCGCATCCTCCCGTTCGACGACGAGGTCGGCATCGGCTTCGCGATGAGCCTCGGCCGCACGTTGCCTGCCGAGATTGCCACGCCGCCGGCCTCGTGGGACGGCGGAGGGAGCGCCGCCGTGGCCGACGTGAACGGCGACGGCCTGGTGGACCTCGTCGGCGCCGGGCTCGCGGTCTCGCTCCAGCGGCTCGACCACACGTTTCCGGCGGTCGCGGACTTCGCACTCGGAGGCGACGCGCTCGCGGCCGCCGCCGACGTCGACGGGGACGGAGACGTCGACCTCTTCTCGCACGTCGGCGGAACGCTGACGCTCTTCGAGCAGAACGGTGGCGCGTTCGATCCGGTGTCCTTCGTGACGCTTCCGGGCGCGAGCGAGCTGCTCGTCGTCGACGTCGACCTCGACGGCGATCTCGATCTCGTCAGCACGTCGCCGAGCCAGCTCGCGGTCTACGCGGGCAGCCCCGCGGGCTTCGACGAGTCGGGCGGAGCGATCGCCCCCACGCACCAGCGCACGTTCCCCGATACGAACGGCAGCGGCGCGACGCCGCGCGCCCTCGAGCTCGACGGCGTGTCCGGCCTCGAGATCGTCGTCGGCGTCGGCGATCCGTTCTCGTTCTTCCTCGGGTTCCCCGACTCGCTGCTCGTCTTCTCGACGACCGGCGGGGGCGACCCGCTCGACCTGCAGCTCACGAGCCAGATCCCGCTCGCGCTCGGCGACGGTCTCGGCCTCGCCTCGATCGACGCGGCCGACCGCGACGGCGACGGGGACGAGGACCTGTTCGTCGCGTACACGGGGCTCGACTCGAAGTTCAACCCGGGCCAGCTCGATCTCGTGCGCATCCTCCCGCAGGAGGCGGGCACCTTCTCCACGGCGAACGACGAGCGCATCGACCTGCCCTCGTTCACCCAGATCACGTCGGCGGGGCTGAAGGTGCTCGCGACCGACGTGACCGGCGACGGGAAGGTCGACGTCGTCGCCGGTGGGAGCGTCGGCGTCTTCGGCTCCGCCGCGCTCACGCTCGTCGCGCAGCGCGCGGACGGCACGTTCGGCGCTGCCGTTCCCCTCTCCGGGGTCGAGGCCAGCGCGCTCGCGGCAGCCGATCTCGACGCGGACGGCCGCACCGACGTCCTGACCGGCGACGAGATCCGCTGGGCCGCGCGTCCTGCCACGTTCGCCGCGCCCGAGACGCTCCTCGACGACTTCCCGCCGGACGACTTCGCGATCGGCGCCGACCGACTGCGCATCCACGCCGGCGACGTCACGGGCGACGGCCTGCTCGACCTGCTCGTCAGCGATCGCCGCGGAACGGATCGCAGCGAGCAGCCGGTCTCGACCACGCGCCTGCTCACGCAGTCCGTCCCCGGCACGTTCGCGGCTGCGGCGACCGCGATCGACACCGCGGCGCCGGGGTGCGTCGTCGCGCGCGTCGACGGGGACGAGCGAGCGGATCTCGTCCTCGTCGGCGCCGAGGGCGGACTGCGCCTGCGGCGGGGCCTGGCCGGCGGCGGCCTCGGCCCTCCGCTCGTGCTCGACGCGACGATCGGCTGCGACTTCGTCGAGGAGGGGCCGCAGGGGTGCGACCTCGCCGTCGCGGACGTCGACGCGGACGGCCGGCCCGACGTGCTCGTCGCCACGACGGACGCGGTGCTGCTGTACGTCCAGCCGACCGGCGGGTTCGCGGCGGGCGCGACGCCGGACGCGCGCATCGGCGACGGCTCGCTCAGCGGAACGCTGACGTTCGCGGTCGCCGACCTGGACCAGGACGGCCGGCTCGACGTGGTCAGCGGGACCTCGCGCCTGTTCTTCCAACCACCGACGGACGACGTTCTCGTCTTCCTCCAGCCGCCGGGCGGTTTCGTCACGGGTGCGCCGCCGGACGTGCGCCTGCCGGGCGGCCCGTTCTTGCGCGCGATCCAGACCGGCGACGTCGACGGGGACGGGCGCGTCGACCTCGTGACGGCGATCTCGGTCTTCTCCGGCACGCCGCGCGTCGATGTCTTCCTGCAGCCTCCGAGCGGCTTCACCGACGGACAGGCGCCCGACGACGTGCTCGTGACGGGGAGCGCGTTCAACCAGGGGAAGGGCCTCGTCCTCGTCGATTTCGACGAGGACGGACGCCTCGACGTCGCGACGCCGGGCGGCAGCGGTGCCAGCGCCGTGCACGTGTTCCTGCAGGAGAGCCCGGGGCGCTTTCCCGCGCTCCCGACGCACGTGCTCGCGACGCCGTTCGAGCCCGACTCGCTGCTGGGCGTCGACCTCGACGCCGACGGCACGCTCGACCTCGTCGCCGGCTGCGCCATCCTGAGCGACGCCGCGGTCGTCGTGTTCTGGGGCAGCCATTAGGACCTGGGAGCCCGACGCGCCGCCGGGCCCATATCCCTGGTCGGGCTCCCGGGCCTGTGCGAGACCGCGGCGCGGCTCGGCGCGCGCGCTGCTGGGGCGCCTCGAGGCGGGCTGACCCGTGCTATCGCGGATCCGGGTTGCGCGCTACGGTCGAGGCATGCCCCGCCTCCCGCTGCAAGGCGAGCCGACGACGTGGTCGCGTGCCATGGCGGTCGTCGTCGCGCTCTCGGCGACCGGCCTGCTCGTACGCATCGCCTGGGCGCGCCTCCGCTGGGGCTACACGCTGTTCGAGGTCCCCTTCGATGCCGCGTTGGTCGTCGCCGCCGCGCTCTCCTGGTGGTACCTGCTGCGCGCGGACCGGGCCGAGAGCCGGCGGAGCATGGGTGTGACGCTCCGCGCGGCGGCGTGGGTCGGCGGCCTCGGGTTCGCCGCGGGCTTCTTCGGGCCGATCCTCCTGACGCCCGAGTCGAACCAGGGTCCGCTGCTCGGTATCTTCTTCACCGGCCCGGCTGGCTTCGTCCTCGGCGCGCTGGGCGGGATCGTCGTCGCGCTCGTCCGCGAGCGCCAGCGAAGGAGCGAAGCATGAACGCCTCGTCCGAGAGCGCGCCCGACGCGCGCGCGCTGCACGAGCGGCTCGGCCGCGTCGGCAGCCAGCCCGTCGACGTGCACTCGTTCACCAACAAACGGCTCACCGTCAACTACCGCAGCCCGATCGACCGGTTGCGGCGCATCGTGCCCGAGCCGCTCGAGCTCGAGGAGCTCGGCTCGACGGGCCGGGGCGTGATCAGCATGTGCGTCTGCGACTTCCGCGTCACGCGCATCGGCCTCGTTCCCGTGCCGCCGTTGCACACGAACGAGATGCTGTGCCGCGTCAGCGTGCGGGTCCCGAAGGACGGCGCGACGAAACGCGCTTACTACACGCTGCGCTCCGACACGTCGTCGGTCTTGCTGGGCCTGCTCGGCGGCCGGTTCTCGCACTTCCGCAAGGCGACGTCCGCGTTCACGCGACGCGACGACGGCTCGGTCTACGCGCTGAAGTGCCGCGCCGACGACGAGCTGTGCGGCGGGGAGTTCAGCGCCGCCCTCGGAACGCTGTCGAAGAAGCCGCCGGCGACGAGCTGCTTCGCGAACGTCGCCGCGGCGACCGACTTCCTGTTCGAGCTCGACGGGAGCTGCGGCTACGACTACGCGACCGACCGGCTCTCGTTCCAGGAGATCGAATACCCGGAGTGGGACCTGTCGTTCTGCCACGTCTTCCGCGCGCGTTTCCCGTTGATCGAGCACCTCGAGCGCTGGTACGACCTCGACCTCGAATTCGACTGCGCGCTCTTCATGCAGAACGTGCGGCAGGTCTGGCGGAGCGCGTGGCTCTACCCGGCCCCCGCGGCGGCCCGGCGCCAGCCCGAGCCCGAGCCGCAGCCGGCGGCACTGGCCTGAATTCGGCCCACAAAGCCATCGACGCGGGGCTCGCGCCGCCGCCGCGATCGGCTACGTTCGCGGGATGAAACGCACCTCGTCGTCGACGTCGGCCGCCCTCGCGGCCCTCGCCCTCTCCACGACCGCGCTCTTCGCTCTCGGCCCGGACGGCCAGGACGGCGCGGCCCAACAACCCGCTCCGGCCGCGCCCGCCCAGGGCGATCCGTCCGCGAAGCAGCACGTCTGGACGCTCGACGACGCCGGGCGACCGACCGAGCGCGTCACGCTCCACGAGGTCGGATCGAACCAGTGGCAGCCCGTGTCGTGGACGACGTTCCACCCGAGCGGGCGCAAGAGCGGCGAAGGCGTGAAGCAGGAGGGCCAGCGCGTTCCCGGCACGTGGACGTACTGGAACGAGCAAGGCGAAGTGACCGATCTCGCCAAGACCATCGACGCGATGAACACCGCGATCGCCGAGCTGATGGCGCGGCCGGAGAAGGAGGTGCAGGACGTGACCGTGCAGCACGTGCTCATCGCCTACGTGGGCGCGCCGCGCATCCAGGGCGTCACGCGCTCGCGCGACGAGGCCGAGATCCTCGCCGCGCAGGTCTTCGAGAAGCTGAAGGGCGGCGCCGACATGGACACGATGGTGCGCGAGCACACCGACGACTCGCCGCCCGGTATCTACAAGATGACCATGGACACGCCGACGTCGGCCGACGTGCGGCCGCGGCAGGGCATGGTCCCGGCGTTCGGCGACGTGGGCTGGCGCCTCGAGGTCGGCGAGATCGGCGTGGCGCCGATGGACCCGCAGAAGAGCCCGTTCGGCTGGCACATCATCAAGCGCACCGAGTAGCGGCGCAGAGCCCGTCGGAGAACCGTGGATTCGCCATCCCGCCCGTTCTCCGACGGGCTCTCAGGTTCGCCGCGTGCGCCGACCGATTCGAACAGGGGGCATGCGCATTCCGGACGACGCGATCGCGGAGCTGCGGCGGCGTGGCTTCGTCTTCGTCGAGCGCTTCCTCGACGAGGACGAGCGACGCGCCGCGCTCGCGGGCTTCCACGAGCTCTACGCTCCGCCGTTCGAGCACTGGGACGCGCAAGGGCGCGTCTGGAGCGCCGCGAAGGCGCGGCCGGCGCGCTCGTTCCCGTGGGGCCACGCGGGGCTCGACCACGTCGCGACGCACCCCGACCTCGTCGGCGTGGCCGAGCGCATCCTCGGGACGAGCGCGATCCGCCTGTGCGACGCGAGCCTGGGCATGAAGTACCCGGGCGACCGCTCGCCCGTGCGTTTCCACGTCGACTTCCGCCACAACACGCTCGGCCCCAAGCTCGTCGACCCGCACGCGAACGTGCGCTTCTTCCTGTGCCTCGAGGACGTGCGGCCGGGGATGGCGCCGATCCTGATGGTGCCCCGAGGCCGCCGCGACGGCGACGCACGGCCGATGTTCTGCCCCGGCGGCTCGCTCTGCATCTACGAGCCGCTGACGCGCCACTCGGCGTCGCCGTTCACCGCCGAGCGCGGCGCTCGCCCGAAGGTGCACGTCGGCTTCGCGCGCGCCGACCGGCCGTGGGAAGGCGGCCGCGCGTTCCTGCCGAAGACCGGCGGCCCGCGCTTCTTCGCCGCGATGCGCGCGTTCCTCGGCGCCGCGACGCCGCGCCAGCGCGAGCTCGTCGGCTTCCCGCCGCCCGGCGACCCGCTGTGGACCGACGCGTTCCTCGCGGGGATGGTCGAGCGCTATCCGGGATTCGATCCCGCGCCGTACCGCGCGGCGCGCGATCGAGATGCTGTCTGACGCGGCGCGGGCCGGCGCGCTACGCTCCGGCCATGGGAGCAAGCGGATGAGCTCGCGCGCGCTGGCAGGCATCGCGGGCGCGCTGCTCGTCGTCGTGTCGGTGTTTGCGTTTCTGCGCGCGGGCGAGCGCGCGGTGCCGGCTGCGGCGGCGCCGGAGCAGGCTGCCCTGATCGAGGAGCTGCGCGCGCTGCGGCTCGCGCAGGAGCGCACGCTCGCGGCGATCGAGCGCATGACGCAGGAGCCCGCGATGCGCGCGAGCGCGGCTCCGGCTCCGGCGCGCCAGGACGCCGGCGACGGCGCGCCGTCGGGCGAGCTCGTCGCGGC
>CAZGTQ010000439.1:0-46110 GCA_964528575.1 uncultured Planctomycetaceae bacterium
GCGCAGCTCGGCCTCGAGCTCGCGGCTCGCGCTCGCACGCCCGCGACACGCGGCGCACGCGCCGCGCGCGGCGGCGACGTCGCGCTGGAGCACGACCGCGCTCGTGCGCGCGCCGAGCGCCTCCAGCTCGGCCGCGCCGGCGAGCGTGCCCGCCACGGAAGGCGGCTCGGGCGTCGTCACCCAGACGAACGCGCAGCGCGCCGGGTCGCGCACCCACGCCGCGAGCCGCGCCGCCGCGCGCGCGAGCTCGTCGACCGCGGCCGCGACCTCGTCGGGCAGGTCGGCGCCGACGAGGCTGCGCGCGAGCACGCGGTGCTTGGCGTTCAGCGCGCCGAGCGACTCGGCCAGGCGCGCGAGCACGTCGGGGGCGCCGACGAGCCGCGCGAGGTGGCCGCGCGGCGGCGGGTCCACGACGATGCGGTCGTACGCGCCGGACGCGGCGAAGCGCTCCAGCTCGACGAGCGCGGTCAGCTCGTCGAGGCCGGGCGGCGCGAGGTCGAGCACGCGCTCGAGCTCGGCCTCGTCGAACCACGTGCCGCGGACGAGCGCCGCGCGGACCGCGTCCCGGCGTTCGGCGAGCCAGCGCGCGTACGTGCGCTCCGCGTCGAGCTCGCACGCCCAGAGCTCGCACGATCGGAGCGCGGCGCCCGCGACGACCACCGCCGCGGGCTCGGGGCCGAGCGACGCGTCGAGCGCGTCGCCGAGCGAATGCGCGGGGTCGATCGAGACGACGAGCGCGCGGCGGCCGGCGCGCGCCTCCGCGAGCGCGGCGGCGGCGGCGCACGTCGTCTTGCCGACGCCGCCGTTGCCGACGAGGAAGACGAGCGGCGCGGGGCCGAAGAGGGGCGCGCGCTCAGCGCTCGTCGCGGTGCTCGTCGACGGACTCGTCGAGAGTGATCTCGACGCCCGCGATGCCGACGCCCGGGGCCGAGGCGCGCTCGAGCTCACGCTCGCGCACCTCGCGCAGGCGCTCCATGATCACGCTCTCGAGCTCGGCGAACTCGTCCTCGCCGATCTCGCCCAGCTCGAGGCGCATCTGCGCGTCGAGCAGCGCCTCGCGCAGGCCTTTCGCGTCGTTCAGCTCGGAGTTGGCCGCCGTCGCGACCTTGTCGAGCACGAACCGCACTCCCGAGACCAGCAGCCGGTCGATGAAGATCACTCGGCATCCTCGGAGCGTTCGAGCTTGAGGCGGATGTTGACGAAGTTGTACGGCGGCCAGGGGCCGGTGTACTTGAACGTCAGGTGCGAGTGGCGGCTGCCGATCGACTTCACCGCGGCGTCGAACTCGGCCTCGTCGTCGCGCGAGACGAGGAACGCCGCGTTCATGATCATGCGCTCGCCGATCGGCTTGTTGGCGCGCGACGCGACCGAGACGGGGCGCAGGCTCTCGAAGATCTCGCTGACGTAGTAGACCGAGCGATCCTGCAGGAGCGAGTCGACCATGCGGCCGTACTGCATGCGCGCGAAGTAGGTCGAGCCACGCTGCTTCAAGATCTCCTCGCGCAGGCGCCGCAGGCCCTCGTCCTCCTTCTCGACGGCCGAGATGATCGCGTCGGGGTCCCACAGCACCTTCAGGCCGAACTCCAGCTTGTTCATCATCTTCTGGAGTACGTCGCGGAAGGCGGGGTACGCGGAGCGGAGCAGCTCGACGATGTCGTCGGCGGTCTTGAACACCGTGCCGAACGACATCGGGATCACGGTGTACTCGTGCATGACGCGCTCGTTGACGCCCTCGTGCGCGAGCACGTTCTCGCGCGTCGGGTCGTATACTTCGAGCGGCGTGTCGGACACGACCGCGGCGATGTCCTGGTAGCCGATCGTGTAGACGTCCATCGGCTCGGCGCCGATGCCGATCGAGCCGAAGGAGGTCGGCTTCGTGCTCTGGATGATGCAGTAGACGTACTTGCCGCTCTTCTCGGTATGCGAGCGGGGCGCGAGCGCGCGGTCGGAACGCAGCCCCGTCTCCCGCGCACCCTTGCCGGCCACGGCGGGCGCGGCACCGTTCTCGGCGACCGGGCTCTTGGGCGTCGTCGTCTGGCTCGCCTTCTGGCTCGTCTTCTGGCTCGCCCTCTGGCTCGCCCTCTGGCTCGTCTTCTGGCTCACCTTCTGGCTCGCCTTCGTGCTCGTCTGCGTGCCCGTCTTCTTCGTGCGCGTCGCGCTCCCCTTCTTCGCCGCGGGCTTGGTCGCGCGCTTGTCGCGGCCGTCCGCCGACGAGGAGCCCGACGTGCGTGCCGGGCGGCGCGTCTTCTCGGCACGTGCCGCTCCGCGCGGCGAGCTCTTCTTCTTCCTCGCGGCCATCAGGCCTCCTCCTGGACTCGACGGGACTGGAGCAGCTCCTGCACGCTCCGCGCGAGGTCGCGCGGCGGACAGGGCTTGGTCAGCACGACGTCGCAGCCGGCCTCGCGCGCGCGCTCGAGCGGCGCGCGCTCGGCGTGGGCGGTGTAGCCGACGATCAGGATGTCCGACGTCGCCGGGTCGCTCTTGATCTTCCTCGCGACCGTCCACCCGTCCAGTCCGGGCAGCGCGAGGTCGAGGATGACGACCGCCGGACGCTCGCTGCGCACACGGTGCAGCGCGTCGCGGCCGTTGGCCTCCTGCACGATCCGCAGCCCGAGGCTCTCGAGCACGCGGCTCGCGATGTCGCGCCCGTCCGCGTGGTCGTCGACGACCAGGGCCAACGGACGGTCGTCCGCGCCGCCGATGTCGCTCTTCGTCATGCGTGCTCCCGGGGGAACCGAAGGGTGAAGGTGGAGCCGGATCCGGGCATGGACTCGAGCCCGATGTCGCCGCCGAGCACCTGCGCGAGCCGCCTC
Organism: uncultured Planctomycetaceae bacterium; assembly: GCA_964528575.1. Taxonomy (GTDB): domain Bacteria; phylum Planctomycetota; class UBA1135; order UBA1135; genus CAZGTQ01. The sequence goes on from CAZGTQ010000439.1 coordinate 2,814, forward strand.
GAGATCGCGAGCCCGAGCCCAGTGCCGCCGTGCCGGCGGGTGTTGGAGTCGTCGACCTGCTGGAACTCCTCGAAGATCGATTCCTGCTGCTCGGTCGCGATGCCCACGCCGGTATCGGTGACGGCGACGGTGAAAGCGCTCTGGCCGTCGTAGGAGCACTGCACGCGCACGAAGCCCTCGGGCGTGAACTTGATCGCGTTCGACAGCAGGTTGAGGACGATCTGCTTGACCTTCTGGCGGTCGGTGTAGGCCGCGGGCAGGCCCTCGGTGACGTGCGCGGTCACGGCGAGGCGCGAGCGGCCGATCAGGGGCTCGAGCTCGTTCATGATCTCGCTCACGAGCTCGGCGACGCCGAACGTCTCCGCGTGCACCGGCATGCGGCCGGCCTCGATGCGCGCGATGTCGAGCAGGTCGTCGATCAGCGCGACGAGGTGTCGCGCGTTCGCTTGGACGCGCTGGAGCTTCTCGCGTTGCAGGTCGTTCACATCGCCGAGGATCGCGTCGAGGAACAGGCTGGTGTAGCCGAGGATCGCGTTGAGCGGCGTGCGCAGCTCGTGCGACATGTTGGCGAGGAAGCGGCTCTTCGCCTCGCTCGCGACCTCGAGCGCCATCGCCTGGTCGCGCAAGAGCTCGTTCTGCTGGCTGAGCTCCGCCGTCGCCTCGCGCACCTTCTCCTTGAGCTCGTCGCTGTGGCGCTTGACGCGGTCGTACAGCGCCGCTTTCTCGAGCGCCTCGGTGCGGTCGTGCAGGAGCGTGACGACGCCGGCGACGCGGCCCTGCTTCGAGATCACCTTGCCGGCGATCGCGTCGAACGGCAGCGCGCGGCCGGTCGTCGGGTCCTCGAGCTCGAGCTGGTTGCGCAGGCGCAGGACTTGCATCGTGTAGAGGTTCGTCACGAACGACGAGAACACGACGTCGTTCGTGCGGATGATCCGCTCGCTCGCGGTGCGATCGTTGGGGTCGATCGTGAACAGGTGCTCGGCGGGCGGGTTCATCAGCACGATGTTGCCGATCTCGTCGGTGACGAGCACCGGGTCCGCGACCGCGTTGATGATCAGGTCGAGGCGGTCGCGCTCGGCGCGCACCTCGGCCTCGGCGACGCTGAGCTTGCGGTAGTTCTCCTCGATCTCCTCGGTCGCGCGCCGCAGGTCCTGCACGTCGCGCAGGATGCTCACCGCGCCCGCCACGTTGTGGTCGGGGTCCTGCACGGGCGTCGTGATCAGCTCGTACAGCAGGTCCTGTCCCTCGCTCGGGTCGACGAGCAGGAGCTCGCGCCGCATCGGCCCGCCGTGCGCCGTCGTCGTGAACAGCGACGCGGAGAAGAGCATGTTGTTGAGCGCGACCGCGCGGCGGCGGCCCTCGCTGCTCTCGGACGTCGTGCTCAAGAGCCGCTCGGCGTGCGTGTTCGCGAACAGCATCCGGCCCTGCGGGTCGGTCAACAAGATCGGATCGGTGACCGAGTCGAGCACGAGCCGCGCGAGGCGCTGGTCGCGCCGCGCGCGCCGCTCCGAGGCGCGCACGTCGGTGTAGCGGGCCTGCATGAGGCGCAGCGACAGCAGTCGCGCCGCCCACTGGACGTCCGCGCGGCGGCCATCGAAGCCCGCGAGGAGCAGGAGGCCCAGCGGCCACTCGTCGGCGAGCTCGGGCTGATCGAGCGGGACGGCGTGGAAGTCGATGTCGCCGAGCGGCGTGTCCGGGAAGCGCTCGCGCTCGCGGCCCGGCGAGAAGACGATCCACTGGCGCTCTTGGAGGGCGACGACGAGCGGGTCGTCGGAGTCCGCCAGCTCGATGTCGAACGCTTCGACGCGCGCGTGCGTCACGCCGTCGCCCGCGAGGCCGACGAGGTGCGCGCCCTCCCCATCGACGATCGCGCACACGCTCGCCTCGACGCCCACGTGGCTGCCGAGCCAGCGCAGGACCTCGTACGCGCACGACGCCGGATCGCGCTGCGAGAGCATCGCGTCGACGAGGGCGCTCCGCTCGTCGTCGGCCCCGGACGAGGGAAGCTGTGTGCTGCGGCGGACGGGCAGGCGCTGGCGAGCCACGGCGCTCTACCTCCTGGGCGGCGTGCGCTTGCGCGTCGCGCCGGTCTCGACAGCGCCCGCCAGCTCCTCGATCCGAGCCCGCAGCTCGGCGTTCTCGGCCGCGAGCTCGCCGTTCGACCGGCCGTCGATGGACGTCGGCCGGGAGACGGGCGCGATCTGGCCCACCGCCTCGGAGAACTTGATGTACGTGTCGATCGACGCCACCACGACGCGGGCCTCGACGGTCAAGAGGTCGATACCGACGAGGGACACCCGGACCCACGCGTCGATGACGATGCCCTTGTCGAGGACCCGGTCGAGGACGTCGATGAGACTGGTTCCGCCCGACGTTCTTTCGACGACCATGCGCTGCTCCTACTTCTTCCTGCTCTTGCGCGCCCGTCTCGCGGGCGACTTCCCAGGGTCCGACGATAGAGGGTCCGACGATAGGGGGTCCGACGATCGGCGGTCCGACGATCGGTCCGACCTTCGTTCGGCGGCGGCGCCGCTCCCGTCCCCGCTTCCGGCGGGCAGGGCGGAGAGCCGCGCGAGCTTGTCCTCGAGCAAGCGGATCCGCTCCCGCAGGCTCTCGTTCTCGTTGGCGAACATCCGCGCCCCGCTCGAGAGCTCGGGATCCGCCCTCCACCAGTCGAGGCCGATCTCCTCGGCCTTGTCGATCGAGCACACGAGCAAGCGGATGCGGATCGTGAGCAGCTCGACGTCGGCCAGGGACACGCGGATGTCCCCCGCGATCACGAGCCCCTTGTCGAGGACCCGGTCCAGGACGTCGACGAGGCTGCCCGAGGACCGCGGGCCCGGTTCGGGGTGGTACGGGACCATGGCGCAGGGAGTCTAGCAGAAGAATCGGCGCACTCGGCAGCTCACGTCACACGCATCCCGGGAGCGGGCCGACGCGCCTCGCCGGTGCGCCGCGGCCGCCGCTGGTGTACCGTGGATCCTCCATGGAAGCCCCCCCCACCCGCAGGGTCCTGGTCGTCGACGACGATCGGGACTCCGCCAACGTGCTCGTCCTCTTGCTCCAGCACGAGGGCCACGAGGTGCGGACGGCGTTCGACGGCCGCACCGCGCTCGAGACCGTAGGCGAGTTCGCGCCCGAGCTGATCGTCCTCGATCTGCGCCTGCGCGACATGAGCGGATACGACCTCGCCGCCGCGCTACGCCAGTGCGAGAACGGCCAGAGGGCCGTCCTCGTCGCGCTCACCGGCCTGGAGGGCGACGAAGTGCGGGCGCGCTGCCGCGAGGCCGGCTTCGACGGCCACCTCGTGAAGCCGATCTGCGACTTCGCCGGCTTCCGCGGCTTGGTGCGCTCGCTCGAGATCGGCCCGGAGCTGCGCCTGGCCTGACGGTTGCGGCTGGCCTGACCCGGCTGCACCTGGCCTGACGGCGCGGCGGCTGCCGCTGAGCTCGGGGCCGGCTCGCGAGGCAACTTCCGTGCCTCGAGCCGGCTCGAGCTCGTCGAACGACGTCAGCGCGCCCAGGACCTGCGCTTCCACAGCACGGTGGTCAGCACGCAGCCCAACGCCGCGACGCCGAGCGCGACCGGGAGCGGGTCGCGCTCGATCTTGCGCGACGTCGTCTCGCTGATCAGCAGCCGACGCGCGGCCTGGCCGAGCACGCTGCCGACGCCGCGCTCGATCACGTCGACGCGGTCGGCGAGCACGAGCAGCGCCCAGTGACGCGCGAAGTGCTCGGGGATCTCGTACGCCTTCTTGCGCAAACGTCCGCTCGTCCCGTACGGCGGCTGCGCCGTGCCGAACACCGGCGTCAGTCGATCGAGACCCGCGCGGTGCAAGTGCTGATCGAGGCGCCCTTGCTGGCGCGCACCGTCCTCCGTCGCTCCCTTCACGGCGTGGGGCTCCGCTTCCATCGGCACGCCGGGCCGCTGCTCGGCGGGCCCATCGACGCCGTGGATGCGCTTGCCCGTCCGCGTCTTCCCCGCCACCTCGATGCGCCGCAGCTCGTTCGTCATGTCGTCGTTCTCCTTCGGCTGGTGTCCGCTCTCGTCGTGGAGATCTCGTCGTGGCGACCCTCGGCGCCGCAAGTCGCGTTCCCCGCCGCGCCCACCCCTGCGCCGGCGGGCGCACGGTCTTTGCAGCCGATCGCTCGCACGCCACACCAGACCGGAGAAGCGAATGCGAGCGATGACGTACAACGGGCCGACGAAGGTCCGCGTGGAAGAGAAGCCCGACCCGGTGATCGAGCACCCGAGCGACGTGATCCTCGCGGTGACGCGCGCCGCGATTTGCGGCTCCGATTTGCACCTGTACCGCGGGCTCGTCCCCGACACGCGCGTCGGCCACACGTTCGGGCACGAGTTCACGGGCGAGGTCGTCGAGGTCGGGTCGGGCGTGCGGCACGTGAAGAAGGGCGACCGGCTCGTCGTTCCGTTCAACATCTCGTGCGGCAGTTGCTTCTTCTGCCAGCGCGACCTGTTCGGGATGTGCGAGAACACCAATCCCAACAGCGAGGTCGCGTCGGGCGTCTTCGGCTTCTCCCACACGACCGGCGGCTACGACGGCGGCCAGGCGCAGTACGTGCGGGTACCATTCGCGGACGTCGGGCCGATGAAGATCCCCGAAGGCGTGGGCGACGAAGACGTGCTCTTCCTGTCCGACGTCTTCCCCACCGGCTACCAGGCGGCGGAGATGGGCGAGATCAAGCCGGGCGAGACGGTCGTCGTGCTCGGCTGCGGCCCGGTCGGCTACTTCGCGCAGATCTCCGCGTGGCTGATGGGCGCGGGCCGCGTCATCGCGGTCGACCAGGTCGACTACCGGCTCGACTTCTGCCGCGAGCACGTCGGCGCCGAGACGGTGAACTTCCGCGAGGTCGACGACATCGTCACGTACCTGAAGGACGCGACCGCCGGACGCGGGCCCGACGTCGTGATCGATGCGGTCGGCATGGAAGCGGACGGCTCGCGCATGCACGGGTTCCTCGGACGTATGAAGCTGGAAGCGGGGAGCGCGACCGCGATCGAGTGGGCGATCAACAGCGTCCGCAAGGGCGGCAACGTCGTGATCATCGGCGTGTACGGCCCGCCGTGGAACCTGATCCCGATCGGGACGGCGATGAACAAGGGGCTCACGCTGCGGATGGCGCAGTGCAACACGAAGCGCTACATGCCGCACCTGCTCGAGCACATCCAGGCGGGCCGCGTCGACGCGAAGGGCCTGATCAGCCACCGCATGCCGCTCGAGGACGTCGCACGCGCCTACGAGATCTTCGCGAAGAAGGAGGACGGCTGCCGCAAGGTGGTGCTCCTGCCGAACGGCTGAGCCGCGTCGCGCAGCGCGCGCGCCGCGTGGATCGAGCGCTGCGCATCAGCGCCGCGGACTCCCAGCGCGGCCTCGCGCTACGGCCGTTCGGGGGCGGGATCAGCGCCACGCGACCCAGCCCTCGCGCGTGAGGCGCTCGAGCAACTCGCGCGTGTCGCGCCGGATCACGCCCGGCGGCGCCTCGAAGTCGGCCTCGAGCGCGCGGACGAGAGCGTCGAGGTCCATGCTGCCGTCGAGGCGGCGCAGGACGGCGAGCGCGACGTCGTCGGGCACGAGCACGCGTTCGGGGCCGAGCAGCACGGTCTGCCCGCGCGCGGGGTCCGCGTGCAGCCGCACCCCGCGCGCGAGGACGGGCGAGCCCGTGTTCACGCGCTCGCCCCCGCACGTGCGCTGCGCGCACCAGGCGACGAAGCTCCGCTTGCTCCGCTCAGCTCCACTCTCGGCTCGTGGGACGCGGACGCGTTCGTGCGGACCCTACAGCCGGCCCTTGACCGTTTGCTCGGCCTTCTCGAAGCGGTCGAGCATGTCCTTGCGCTCGCCCGCGTCGAGCAGATCCTTCGCCTGCGGGAAGATCTCCTCTTCCTCGAGGCGAACGTGCTCCTCGACCGCGTGCATCATGCGCTCGAACTCGGTCTTCCAAGTCGCGGTCGATTGGTCGGCGTCCTTCAGCTCGTCCAACCACGTCTCGACCTGGCGGTGCTCCTCCAGCGACTTGTCGACGAGCGGCGAGAGGCTCGGCTGGCGTCGCAGCACGGGATAGAACGTCTGCTCTTCGGCCTTCGCGTGCGCCATCAGGTTGCGATAGACCTCGGCGAACAGCTCCTCGCGCACCCGCGCATCCGACGTCTCGGCGACGCGCTTCATCAGCACCGACACCTCGCCGTGCTCGTCAGCGAGGTGACGCAGGATGCCGGTCTCGCCCTTGAGGATCTTGCCCACGGCCTTGGCCTTGCCCGCCGCCGAAGCCCCGAACTTGCTCGATTCGCCTGCCATGATTACTCCTTGGATGGAACGTCGTGCCCCCGGGGTGCTCGCGCGCGGCACGCCGAAACGCTTCGCGCTCGCGCTCGCCGAAATGGAGCAAGCGCCGTGCCCTGAGCGGGCCCGCGCGGGCCCGCGCGGCCGGAGCGCCGCGGCACGGGCGGAGCTTTCGCTTGTACAAACGCCGCGCGCCGCAGCCGGCACGCGCGTTGTAGGCTCGTCGCGTCCCTTGCCCTCCCTCTCCGGCTCTTCGAAGTTGGCCTGGCGCGGCACGCGTCGCGGCTTCCGGCTCTTGATCCGCGGCGTCGCGCGCGCGGAGCTGACGACGCTCGTGCTCGTCGTGCTGGGCGCGCTCGGCTCGTGGCTGTTCCTCGAGATCGTGGACGAGGTGACCGAGGGCGAGACCCTCGCGATCGACCAGCGGATCCTGCTCGCGCTGCGCAACCCCCACGACGCGACCGATCCGCTCGGGCCGGGCTGGGTCGAGGAGTTCGTACGCGACGTGACCGCGTTCGGCGGCATGGGCGCTGTGACGATCACGACGCTCGTCGTCGCCGCGTACCTGTACCTGCGGCGCGACCCGCGGCTCGCGCTGATGCTCGTCGTCTCCGTCGGCACCGGGCTCGCGGCGAGCACGCTGATGAAGAGCTACTTCGACCGCCCGCGCCCCGACCTCGTGCCGCACGGCTCGATCGTCTACAGCGAGAGCTTCCCGAGCGGACACTCGATGCTCTCCGCCGTGGCGTACTTGACGATCGGAGCGCTCCTCGCGCGCGTCCAGCCGCAGCGGCGCCTATCCCTCTTCGTGCTCGGCGTCGCGCTCTGCCTGACGCTCGCCGTGGGTTTCAGCCGGGTGTATCTCGGCGTGCACTGGCCGACCGACGTCGTCGCGGGCTGGTCCGCAGGCGCGGTGTGGGCGTCCGCGTGCTGGCTCGTCGCGCGCCGCCTGCAGGTGATCGGCAAGATCGAGCGGTCACCGAGCGCCGCGGTCACGCCCGAGGGCGTTCGCCCCGAGGCCCGTGACGCCGACTCCTGAGCGAGCCTAGCGGCCCGACCAGGCGCAGGAGCCCGCGCCGCACGCCGTCCCAGCGGCTCCGAGGCCGCGCGCGCGCGTCGAACGAGCCGTGCGCTCCGTGGTCGCCGGCGATCGGCTCGAACAGGTTGTCGCGCCGATCGGGCCCGATCGCCTCCTCCGTCTGCTGCGCGTCGAAGCCGAGCTTCGCGAGCACGCGATCCGCGAACCACGGCGCGATGCGGTTGCCGACGATCGCCTGCACCGCCGGCCAGCCGCAGAACACCTCGCGCGTGCCGCGCGCGATCGCCTCGCGCACCGCGCGCGCCGCGACCTCGGGCTGGAAGATCGGCGGCACCGGCTGCGGGTGGTTGGGCAAGCGCGAGCGGCACCAGCCGAACTGCGGGGTGTTGACCGCGGGCAGGTGCACCATCGTCACGCGCACGCCGCTCTTCTCGTGCATCAGCTCGGTGCGCAGCGAGTCGGTGAAGCCGCGCAAGGCGAACTTCGACGCGCAGTAGGCCGACTGCAGCGGGATCGAGCGGTACGCGAGCGCGGAGCCGATCTGGACGATCGTTCCGGCATTGCGCGGGCGCATCGTGCGCAGCGCCGCGAGCGTGCCGTACACCGCGCCGAGGTAGTTCACGTCGGTCACGCGGCGGAGCTCCTCCACCGTGACCTCCCACGCAGGCGCGAGCACCGTCACCATCGCGTCGTTGATCCACACGTCGGGCGCGCCGAGCTCGGCCTCGATCGCGCGCGCGACGCGGTCGACCGCGGCGGGGTCCGCGACGTCGACCGGGTACGCGCGCGCCACGGCCCCGCGGCCCTCGGCGTCCGCGCGCGCGCCCTCGAGCCCCTCCGGCCCGCGCGCGAGCAGCGCGAGCACCACGCCGGGCTCCGCGAGCTCGCGCACGATCGCGCGCCCGACGCCCGCCGACGCGCCCGTGACGACGACGACGCGGTCGCTCGTTACCGTCTTCGCCATGCTCGCTCCGTGGCAGGTCGCGCTCGATGGCGCGTTCAGTTGGACGCGAACGCGATCGTCGAGAGCAGAGCGAGCTCCGCCTGGCGCGAGTCGAGCCGGGTGTGCTGCACGACGATCGGGACGTCGCTCTCGATCACGCTCGCGTAGTCGGTCGCCTTCGGGACCGGCTCCGGGTCGGTGAGCTCGTCGAAGCGCACGTGCTTGGTGCGGCGCGCCGGCACGCTGATGCGATACGGGCCCGCCGGCTCGCGATCGGTGAAGAAGATCGTCACGCGCACGTTCGCGTCGCGATCCGAAGCGTTCAGGATGCACGCGGTCTCGTGGCTCGTCAGCGCGCGGCCGCTCCCGTGGCTCTCGGCGGGCACGTAGCCCTCCGCGATCGCCCAGCGCTTCGCGCCGATCGGCTCCGTCGTCTCCCTGTCGGCCGTCTCCATGGCGGGAACGCGCACAAGATGCGTGCCGGGGGACGGACGCTGGGAGACGAGAGCGGGCAGACGAGACGGGGAACGAGAGTTGCCTGCTGCTCCCCCATGATCGCACAGAGCCACAGTCGCGTCGCGGAGAACACCGCGCCCCAGGTCCAGGCGGAGATCGACCGCCGCATCGAGTGCAACGTGCATTACTTCGCGCAGCATTCGGAGCAGATCGAGGACCGGCTGCGCGAGCTGGACGACGAGTGGGACGTCGAGCGCGTGCTCGGGACGAACGCGTCCGCGCTCTCGCTGTTCGGGCTGACGCTCGGCATTCTCGGCCGCAGGCGCTGGCTCCTGCTGCCGCTCGCCGTGCAGAGCTTCTTCCTCCAGCACGCGCTGCAGGGCTGGTGCCCCCCGATCGGCGTGCTGCGCCGGCTGGGCGTGCGCACGCGCGACGAGATCCTGCGCGAGCGCTACGCGCTCAAGGCGCTGCGCGGCGACTTCCGCAACATCGAGGAGGGCGCGGCCAGCGACGCGATCGCCGCCGCGGAGTAGCGCTCTACACGCGGCCGCCCGTCGCGGAGCGCGACGTGGCGCAGCCGCGACGCCCTCTGCTCCATCGCCCGCTCCGCTCGTCAGGTGCTCTTGCGAATCGCCTGGGCGAGCTCGCCCTTGTTCATCTTGCTGCGCCCGTCGATGTCGAGCTGCCTCGCCCTGTTGTAGAGCTCCTGCCGCGAGCGGTCCTCGAGGGAGCGGTTCGGATTGCCCGTTCCCGAGGTCGTCTTGCTCGCCGTGCGCCCTTCCTCGCGGCGCCGCTTGTTCACCGTCCGGGCGGCGATCTCCTTCGCGGCCGCGGTCCTCTTGCCGCGCTTCTTCGAGCTCTCCTTGATGTGCTCGTACTGGCGCTCGTCCTTCTCGCTCCATGCCTTCGGCATGACGACCTCCTGGGGTAGTAGTCGGCTTTTGTCGGGTGCCTCGTTGGCAAGCCCTGTGCCACCAGCACGCAGCCGAGCCGTTTCTACATTGGAGGAGCCCGGGCGAGGGCGCAGAACGCGCCCCAGCGGGCGTCAGACGACGCGGTGCATCTGCCGATGCGCGAGGAACTGCCGGCCCAGGTCCGCGAGCTGCTCCTCGGAGAACAGGTCGCGCGCCCGCGCGAACAGCTCGCGCTCCTCCTGGACGACGTGGTGCTCGACCAAGTCGCGCAGGTCGTACACGCGCTCCATCCAGCGGTCGCCGTCGGGCTCGAGCAGGTGCAGCTCCTCGAGCATGCGACGCACGTTCGCGTGGTCGCTCAGCGCCTCGTCCGCGAGGTCGGTCGTCGCGGCGTGCGCCTTCAGCACGGGACAGAGCACGTCCTGCTCGGTCTCGACGTGGACGACGAGCGCGTCGCTCAGCCGCTCGAACACGGCGGCGCGGCCCAGGACGTCGTAGCTGTCGATCGCTGTGAGCTCGTCGAAGAGCTTCGTCATCTCCAAGTGCTCGTGCCCCATGACGTCCATCAAGTCGTGCTGCGTCACCATCTCGTCAAGCTCCGGTGCTCGGGAACGCGCCCCGAGCGCAAAAGGGTCTGCGAGCATCACCTCTCCCCGGCTCAGCCTCTCTCTGCGGCGAAAACCGGCGACCGAGCTGCTCGTTCCACTCGGTCCGCGCCGCCCACGAGCAAACGCCGTGCCCCGCGCGCGACGAGCACGCGCGGCGAGGAGTTTGCTGGCCTGACCCTGCTGGCCGGCTGCTGGCCGACGAACCATGAGCACCACAGATCCGCGCGAGGCAGGCCCGCGGCCGCCGTTCCTCCCGAGCAGCAGCACGGGCGAGGTGATCGGTGACACGGGCGGCTGACGCCTCGTCCGACCGAGCGGGCGAGCGCGGGCAACGCGCGCGCGGCGGGCGAGCCGAGCGCTCGCAAGCCCACCGCGTCGCCGTCACCGCCGGCATCGTCACCCTCGTCGCGGCCGGCGCGGCGCTCGTCGCGCTGCATGCCCAGATCCCGCTCCTCCTCTTCGCCGGCGTGCTCGCCGCCGTGCTCCTCGACGGCATCGCCGCGCCGTTGCACCGCCGGCTCGGAGTCTCGCGGCGCGCGCTCGTCTGCGCGGTCGCGGTGCTCGTCGTCGCGCTCCTCGCCGGCGCGGCGTGGCTCTGGGGCCCGAAGATCGTCGAGCAGACGGGAGCGTTCGTCCAACAGCTCCCCGCGGCGCTCAACCAGATCGACCGCTTCCTCGAGCGCAGCGGTTGGGTCGACGTCTCGCGGACGCCGAGCGAGGAGTGGACCGTCGAGCGGATCACGAGCGCGCTCGGGACCGTCTGGAAGCCGATCGCGGGGATCTTCACGACCGCGTTCGCCGCGTTCAGCGGCGCCGTCGTCGTCGCGACGCTCGGCTTCTTCCTCGCGCTCCAGCCGTGCCTGTACGTCGGTGGGATCGCGCACGTGATCCCGCGGCGTGCGCGCGAGCGCTACTACGCGCTGCTGAACGTCATGGCGCGCGCACTGCGCTGGTGGCTCGCCGGACAGTTCGCGTCGATGGCCTTCGTCGGCGTGCTGACGGTCATCGGGCTCATGCTGCTCGGCGTGTCGAACGCGTTCCTGCTCGGCCTCATCGCCGGAACGCTGTCGTTCATCCCCTACCTCGGACCGATCCTCGGCGCCGCGCCGGCGGCGCTCGTCGGGCTCGCACACAGTCCGCAGCAGGCGCTCCACGTCGTCCTGCTCTTCCTCGGCATCCAGATCGTCGAGAGCAACCTGATCACGCCGCTGATCCAGGTGCGCGCGGTGTCGCTGCCGCCCGCGACGTTGATCGCGGCACAACTGACGCTCGGCGTGCTGTTCGGCTTTCTCGGCGTCCTCGTCGCGACGCCGCTGACCGTCGTCACGATCGTCGCGATCCAGACGCTCTGGGTGCGCGACGCGCTCGACGACGACGCAGGCGTCCTTGGCGACCAACACGGCGATCCGTCGGACGAGAACGGCGACCGCGCACCTCCGACCTGCGAGCTCGAGGTGCACAGCGAGCAATAGGCAGCTCGGCTCCGCTCACAACATCGGCAGCGCCGCGGTGCGCGGCCCGCGCGGGAACGCCGCGTCGACCCGCTCGATCTCGCGCTCGGTGAGCACCAGGTCGCCGGCGCCCGCGTTGTCGCGCGCGTGCTCGGGCCGCGCGGCCTTCGGGATCGTGAACGTCGCTTCGTCGCGCGTGAGGAACGCGAGCGCGACCTGGCGCGGCGTCGCTCCGCGCGCGTCGGCGACCTCGGCGAGCACCTGCGCGCCCGGCTCGCCGGGCGCCGGGAAGTCGTCCTGGCCGAAAGGGCTGTAGCCGACGAGCGCGACGCCGAGCGCGCGGCAGGCGGGCAGCACGGCGTGCTCGATCGCGCGCTCCTTCAGGTGGTAGAGCACTTGATCGCACGCGATGCGCCCCGGACCGGCGAGCGCGACCGCTCGCGCGAGAGCTTGCTCGTCGAAGTTCGAAACGCCCCACGCGCGGATCTTGCCCTGTGCGCGCAGGTCCTCGAAGCCGGCGAACGTCTCCTCGAGCGGGTGCGGCCCGATCCAGTGCAGGAGGTAGAGGTCGAGCCGCTCGGTCCGCAGGCGCCGCAGGCTGCGCTCGCAGGCCGTGATGGTGCCCGCGCGGTCGGCGCGGTCGGGCACGATCTTCGACGCGAGGAAGACCTCGTCGCGCCGCGGGCCGAGCATCTCGCCGAGCAGCGTCTCGACGCGCCCATCGCCGTAGTACTCGGCCGTATCGACGTGCGTCGCGCCCGCGTCGAGACCCGCGAACAGCGCGCGCTGCGCGCTCGCCACGTCGCTCTCCTCGAGCATCCACGTCCCTTGTCCGACGACCGCCACGTCGGTGCCCGTCGATCCCAACGCTCTCTTTCGCACGCTCGGCCTCCGGTGTTCGAACTACGTACCGGTGTAACGTCTCCAAGGACCCGTCGCTTCTTACACGCTCCCGATTCCGTCGAGCGCGTGTCCGGCGGCGCGGCCTGGGCGGTCGCCGCTCCTCGCTGGCACCGACGTTGCTGCTCCCCCGGCACCCAGCCCGAGCAACGGGCTGCGCGACTTCCACGGAGACTGGAGCATGAGACGTTCACGAGTCCTGATCACGGGCGGAGCCGGTTTCATCGGTTCCCACCTCGCGGACGATCTGCTCGAGCACGGGTACGCGGTCCGCGCGCTCGACGCGCTCGTGCCCCAGGTCCACGGCACGCTGCCCCGCCGGCCGCACCATCTGCACACGGACGTCGAGCTCGTCGTCGGCGACGTGCGCGACGCCGAAACGGTCTACGCCGCGCTCGCCGGGGTCGACGCGGTCGTGCATCTCGCCGCGGTCGAAGGCGTCGGGCAGAGCATGCAGCAGCCGGCGCGCTACACCGACGTCAACTGCAACGGCACGGCCCAGCTCATGGAGGCGATGAACGAGCATCGCGTGCCGCGCCTGCTCGTCGCGTCGTCGATGAGCGTGTACGGCGAAGGCGCCTACGTCGGCCCCGACGGCACGCCCGCGGAGCTCGCGCTGCGGCCCGCGCCCGATCCCGAGCGAGGCACGTGGGACCCGCTCGGGCTCGACGGCGAGCCGCTGCGGCCCACCCCGACGCCCGAGACGAAGCGGCTGGCGCCGGCCTCCGTCTACGCGCTCTCGAAGCACTACCAGGAGCGCGTCGCGCTCGAGCTCGGCGCCGCCGCCGGCATCGAGACGACGGCGCTGCGCTTCTTCAACGTCTACGGACCGCGCCAGGCGCCGTCGAATCCCTGCACCGGAGTGCTCGCGATCTTCGCTGCGCGCTACCTCGACGACGAGCCGCCTCTGATCTACGAGGACGGCCGCCAGCGGCGCGACTTCGTCAGCGTGTACGACGTCGCGCGCGCCTGCCGCATGGCGCTCGAGTCGTCCGAGGCCGCGGGCGAGGCGTTCAACGTCGGCAGCGGGAAGAGCTGGTCGGTCGCGCGCGTCGCCGAGCTGCTCGGCGACGCGATCGGCACGCACGGCACCAACGGCACGCGACCGCGCGTCACGAACGAGTACCGCGCCGGCGACGTGCGCCACTGCTTCGCCGACGTGTCGAAGGCGCACGAGCTGCTGGGCTGGCGCGCGGAGCGCTCGCTCGAGGACGGTCTGGTCGAGCTCGTGAAGTGGCTCGGGTCGCGCGACGAGCACTCCTCGGCGGGTGGCGACCGCCGCGACTGGGCGCGCTCGCCCGGCTCGTCGCGCAGGTGGGCGCAGTGAGCGGCGCACGCAACCACGGGCCGCCGCGCTCGCAACGCACGCCGCGCAACGGACACTCGCACGGCTCGCGCCGCGCCCGCAAGCCGGTCCTCGTCCTGGGCGGAGCGGGCTTCGTCGGCACGAACCTCGCGGCCCGCCTGTTGTGCGAGGGCACGCGCGTCATCGTCCTCGACGACCTCTCGCGCCACGGGTCCGAGCGCAACGTCGCCTGGCTCTCCGCTGCGTTCGGCGAAGCGCTCGAGGTGCGCGTCGCGGACGTGCGCGACGGCGACGCGGTGCGCGCGGCGGTGCGGCGCGCGAGCATGGTCTACCACTTCGCCGCCCAGGTCGCGGTGACGACGAGCCTCGTCGATCCGCGCGCGGACTTCGAGGTCAACGTCGGCGGCACGCTGCAGGTGCTCGAGGCGCTGCGCGAGCTCGACGAGCCGCCGCCGCTGCTGTTCGCGTCGACGAACAAGGTCTATGGCACGATGCCCGACCTCGACGTCGCCCCGAACGGGATGCGCTACGAGCCGATCGATCCCGATGTGCGCCGCAACGGGATCTCCGAGACGCGGCCGCTCGACTGCTACACGCACGGCTGCTCCAAGGGCGCCGCGGATCAGTACGTCCTCGACTTCGCGCGCAACTACGACATCCCGGCAGTCGTCTTCCGCATGAGTTGCATCTACGGCCCGCGGCAGAACGGCTCGGAGCACCAGGGCTGGCTCGCCCATCTGCTCCGCAACGCGCTGCGCAACGAGCCGATCCGCATCTTCGGCGACGGGATGCAGGTGCGCGACCTGCTCTACGTCACCGACCTCGTCGACGCGCTCCTGCTCGTCCGCGACCGCGCGCGCGACTTGATCGGCCGCGCGTTCAACATCGGCGGCGGCACGGACAACAGCATCAGCCTGCGCGAGTTCGTGCAGCTCGCGGCGGAGCTGTTCGCCGTCGAGACCGAGGCGGAGTACCACCCGAGCCGGCCGGGCGACCAGCTCTACTTCGTCTCCGACTCGCGTGCATTCCGCGAGGCCGTGGGATGGCGCCCGCGCGTCGGTGTGCGCGAGGGCATCGAACGCGTGGCGGACTGGATGCTCGAAGGCGTGGCCACCGAGTCCGCCGCGACGAAGGCCGCGGTGGCGGCCGAGGTGGAGGCCGAGGTGGCAGCCGCGGTGGCAGCGGAGGTGTCGGCCGAGGTGGGAGAGCCCTCCGCGTGAGCCCGCACCCGCTCTCGAAGAGCTCCGCGGGCGTCGCCGCGGCTGCGTCGACGATGAGCGCGACCGTGCTCCTGGGGGACCGTCGCGCGACCGTCGCGCCGGTCCAGATGCCCGAGCCCGGTCCCGGCGAGGTACGCGTGCGGATCGCGGGGTCGGGCGTGTGCGCGTCGACGCTGCCGCTCTGGGAGGGCCGCGCGTGGTTCGACTACCCGCGCGCGCCCGGCGAGGGCGGACACGAGGGCTGGGGCACCGTCGACGCGCTCGGCGAGGGCGTGCTCGACCTGCGGCCCGGCACGCGCGTCGCGCTGTGGTCCCAGCACGCGTTCGCCCAGTACGACGTCGCGCGCCGCGAGCACCTGCTCGAGATCCCCGACGCGATCGGCGACCGCCCCGCGCCGGCGGAGCCGCTCGGGTGCGCCGTCAACGCGCTGCGGCGCTCGTGCGTGCGTTCCGGCGAGGACGTCGCGATCGTCGGCGTCGGCTTTCTCGGCGCCCTGTGCGTGCAGCTCGCCGTCGCGGCCGGCGCGCGCGTGTTCGCGCTCTCGCGCCACGCGTACGCGCGCGACGCCGCGCGCGACTTCGGCGCGAGCGAGGTGCTGTCGACCGAGGACCGGCAAGCGGCGGTTGCGACGGTTCGCGAGCGCACCGGCGGGCGCGGCTGCCCCTGCGTCATCGAGGTGACGGGCAAGCAGGCGCCGCTCGACCTCGCGACCGACCTGACGTCCGAGGGCGGCCGGCTCGTGATCGCCGGCTACCACCAGGTCGGCCTGCGCTCGGTGAACAGGCACGTCCGGAACTGGCCCGGCCTCGACGTGATCAATGCGCACGAGCGCGACCCCGCCGTGTGCATCGAAGGGATGCGCCGCGCGCTCGACGAGGTCGCCGCGGGCAGGCTCGACCCGTTCCCGCTGTACACGCACGAGTTCGGGCTCGGCGACCTCTCGCGCGCGCTCGACACGCTCGACCGCCCCCCCGACGGCTTCTTCAAGGCGCTCGTGCGCACCGACACGCCGAGCAGCGCCACGCCGAGCACCGCCACACCGAGCAGCGCCACGCTCCAGCAGGCCACGCCCTGAGAGCGCTCGACCGACGCCGCACGCGCGCGACCGGCGGGAAGTGGCTCGTCGAGCCGCCCGACCCGTGGAGCGGCCGCGCCATCCTCGCGATCCACGGCGGGCGGCGCCGCGCGCAAGCGTCCCCGAGCCGGGGACGCGAGCGCGCAGGCCGAGCGCCCGGCGCTTGCGGCGTTCGCGTCAGAGCGTCATGAGGAACGCGACGATGTCGTCGCGCTCTTGCTGCGCCAGCCTCGTGCCGAGCACCAGATCGAAGAACAGCACGGTGTCGTCGAGCGTCAGGAGCCGGCCGTCGTGCAGGTACGGCGGCGAGTCCTTGATGCCGCGCAGCGTCGTCGTCTTGATCGGCCCCACGGGATGATCCCAGTGGCCGGCGACCATGCGCGGCTCGTAGAAGCGGCCGACCTCGAGGTCTTGCATCAGGTTGTTCAGGTAGTGCGGCGCGGGATGGCACTCGCCGCAGCGGGCCTTGCCGAAGAAGAGCTGCTCGCCGCGCAGCTCCTGCTCGCTCGCCCGCGCCGGCTCGAGGCGCCCGAAGAGGTCGAGCTTCGGCGCGGGCGGGAAGTCGAACATCGACTGCATCTGCCCCATCGCCGCGACGACGCTGCCGCGGTCGAGCGTGTTGAGGCCCTTCTTCGCAGCGGTGACGTGGTCGCCGTCGAAGTAGGCGGTGCGCTGCTCGAACTCGGTGAAGTCCTCGACCGAGCGCAGCGCCCGTTTCGAGCCGTGGATCTGCTGGTTGAACATCCCGCGCAGGCTGGGCGTGTCGAGGCGGAAGCGCAGCGCCTGCGGGCGCGTGTCCGGGTTCAGGTGGAACGCGCCGTTCGTATGGCCGTTGACGTGGCAGTCGAGGCACGCGACGCCGGTGCTCGACTCCTTCACGCGCCGATCCGCGGTCGTGTTGAACTGCTGCTGGGGAAACGGCGTCAGCAGCATCCGCATCCCTTCCATCTGCAACGGCGTGACCTTGCCGAGCAGCAGCTCGTGGAAGTTCCTGATCGTGAGCACCTGGCCCTGCGTGACGTCGCCCAGGTCGGGCCGGTTCGTCAGGAACAGCGGCGGCGGGAACTCGGCCATGAGGTGGTCCGGCAGGACGAACGACACGTCGAAGCGCGCGAGGTCGCGCTGCTCCGCGTCCCGGATCGCGTCGATCTGCACGTCGGGGAAGACCATGCCGCCTTCGGCGTGCTTGACGTGCGGCAACGGCCGAAAGCCCGCCGGCCAGAGGTCCTGCGAGCGGATGTCTTGCGGCGTCATCTGCGTCAGCCGCTCCCACGTCGCCCCCTGCGGCAGGCGCACGCGCACGCCGCGCTGCACGTTCTTGCGGCCGGCGGACATCGGGACGTCGCTCGCGCGGTCCGCGAGGTCGTAGCGCTCGAGCAGGAGCTGGCGGTGGCTCTCGGCGACCTCGGGCTCCTGCGCCGAGAGATCCTGGTGGAGCTCCTCGAACGTGCGGTCGAGCACGACGGGGATGTACGTCTGGTCGTCGCCGACCTCCTGGGGGAGCTGCGCGCCGCCGCCACGCTCCTGCTGGGCGCCGCTCGGGTCCTGGGGCGAGACGGTGGTGCGCGCGAGGGGGCTGATCGCGAGCGCGAGCCCGCCCGCGAACAGCATCGACTGGATCGCTGGCTTCATACGGGGTCCTCCTGTTCGGGTGCGCGAGCTGTCGGATGCCAGCGAGCGCGCAAACGCCGTACCCGCGCCCTCGATCAGGGGACCGCCGGAGGCTGGGGCGGCGCGCGCATCACGACCGTCGCCTGCGGCCCCTCGAGCCCGAGCTCGACGTCGAGGCCGACGTTCTGCCCCTCCTCGAGCTCGTCGATCACGAGCCCGTCGCGCAACGCGTTGCGGTGGAAGTACACCTGCTCGCCCCCCTCGGTGATCACGAAGCCGTAGTCGCGCTCGGGGAAGACGCGGTCGATCACGCCGAGGTACGGCGGCGAAGCGGGACGTTCCGTGCGCCGGTCGATGCGGCGCTCGCGCATGCGGTGCACCTCGCGCTCGAAGGCGCGCAGCGCGTCCCACAGCGCGAGGCCCGGCTCGGCGGCCGTGCGGGTCGCGACGAGCTCCGCCGCGCGCGCCTGGCAGCGGATCGAGACCTCGTCCCCGCCGTGCTTGTGGTGCTCGTTCGGCCGCACGTCGATCCAGACGTCGATGAGGTCGTTCTTGCCCTGCGCGAGGGCCTCGATGCGCTCGTTGACGTGGTCCTGGTCGGCCACGGCGACGGCGTGGGGATGGCGCCAATGGATCTGCATGTCGCGGCGCGGGGGCAAAAGCCGTTCCCCTCGCGGCCCCCCGCGCCCGCAGCGGCGGCGCGCAGGAGCTTTCTACAACGACGCGCGCGTCACGCGGCCTGGCGCACCCAGCCACCGTCGCCGCGCACGAAGCACGAGCGCGCCGCCTCCGCGAAACCGGTCCCCGACCAGCTCCGCATCGAGATGCGGATGCAATCGCGCTCGAGCTCGAGCACGTTGTACCCGTTCGGCTCGCCGCGCACGCGGTTCGAGATCGACGTGCCGCACTGCGCGACGACGAGCGAGTTGCGCATCGGCGCGTGCGTGCGCGTGTCGCCGGCGAAGCCGCTGTGGAGATGGCCGGCGAGCAGGAGGTCCACCCCGCACGCGTCGAGCGCCTCGAGCGCGAGATCGGCGCGGCCGACGACGTTCTTCACGGGTTGGCCGGGACGCGGGACGAACTGGTGGTGCGTCACGACGACCTTGAGCAGGGAGCGCGGCAGCGGCTGCAGGCGCGCGCGGAGCTGGGCGATCTGCTCGATCGAGATGCGGCCGCCCTTGAACGCGAGCGAGCGCGCGGTGTTCACGCCAGCGACCGCGATCTCGTCGTCGCGGTAGAACGGGCTCGGGTCGTCGAAGATGAAGCGGCGGAAGCGGTTCAGCGGGCGCGCGAAGCGGCGGAACGCATCGTACAGCGGGATGTCGTGGTTGCCCGGCACCGTCAGGCGCGGCGCGGGCAACCGCGCGAGGAAGTCGCGCGCCGCGCGGAACTGGCTGCGGCGCGCGCGCTGCGTCAGGTCGCCGCTGACGACGACGAGGGCGGGACGCACCGCGTGCAGCTCGTCGACGAGCGCGTCGGCGATCGCGGGCACCTCGCGGCCGAAGTGCAGGTCGGAGAGGTGAGCGACGGTCTTCATCGCGTTCGGGCCGGCAGGCGCACGCGCAGGTTGCGCGGTCGGACACGGTACTCGAGCGGCCAGCTCATGCGCACGATCTCGCCGTCGACGGAGACGAGCGGCGGACGGCGCTGCGAGTCGACCGACAGCTCGGGCATGCAGCGCACGACGAAGTCCGGGTCGTCGCGTGCGCGGCCGAGCAGGGCGCGCGCGACGAGCAGCAGGAAGCCGGCGCGGCTCGTCGCACGCGGGGCGTAGATGCACAGCTCCCCACGGTCGATCCGCTCGCGCACGCCGGGCGCGAAGACGCTCATGCGGTAGGTGTTGTTACCGACGAAGAGCACGGGCGTGCGCAGCTCCTCGCGCTCTCCCTGCGCCGTGATGAACGCGCGCACGAGCGGCATCCGCCGCAGCGCCTGCACACTGGCCGCGAGCATCGCCATCCACTTCGGCCGCCCCTCGCGCCACAGCGCCTCGCGCCGCTCGACTGCCCACGGGTACAGCCCGAGCGACGAGTTGTTGACGAACACGCGCCCGTTGACCTCCGCGACGTCGACCCGCCGCGTCTCGCCCTGCACGATCGCGCGCACCGCGTCCTCGAGAGCGAGCGGCACACCGGCGTCCTTCGCGAAGTGGTTCAGCGTCCCCAGCGGCAGCACGCCCAGCGTCGCGTGGCTGCCGGCGACCGCGCCGGCGACCGCGCTGACGGTCCCGTCGCCCCCGGCAGCGACGAGCAGGCCCGCTCCGCCGCCGAGCGACTTCGCGGCCTGCGCGACCCGCGCTCCGTCGAGCCGGTGCACGTCGGCGAGCCAGCCGTGCCGGTGGAACGCGTCCGCGATGCGGTCCGGGAGAGCGCGGTCGCGCCGTCCGGCGCGCGCGCCGGCGTTGAACAGCACGGTGACGTCCATCCGCGAGCGGGACCGGCGCAAGTTGCGTTCCCGGTGCGCTTGGGCGCGCCGCGCCCGCTGCTCCCGCGCTTTCTACAACGCGTCGCCCGCTGCGCCCGCGCTCTCGCGGTTCGCCGTGCGACGCCGACCGATGGGCGCGGGAACGGGCGTTGCACCGGCGCGTGCCCGGCACCGCTCCAGAACCGGCCCACGTCACACCAAGGTGACACCATGGCGAGGCACGATCGAAGCGCACGACCGACGACGGAACGATCCGGCGCTGGGCCGAGGAGCGCGGCGGACGTCCCGCCTCGCTCCGCGGCACGAAGGACGCCGGCAAGAGCCGCTTCCGCGAGCTCGTCGGAGCCGGAATGACCGCGCCGATGCAGGGCGGCGCCGTCGACGAGATCGCCAAGCTCGGGGCCGTGGTTCCAGAACCTCCATCTGCCCGACGGCCGCCGCACGGCGCCGGAGCACCCGCTCGGCGACTTCCCCGCGTTCAGGTGGGCGCGGGGTCGAGGAGCGCGTGCCGCGGGATCTCGGCGGCTGGACCGCGCTCGACATCGGCTGCAACGCTGGCTTCTACTCGCTCGAGCTCGCGCGCCGCGGGGCGCGCGTCGACGCGATCGACCACGACGAGCACTACCTGCGCCAGGCGCGCTGGGCGATCCGGCGCTTCGGTCTCGAGGATCGGATCGCGCTCGAGCGCACGGACGTGTACGAAATCGGGCGCACCGACCGCACGTTCGACCTCGTCTCGTTCCTGGGCGTGTTCTGCCACCTGCGCTACCCGCTCCTCGCGCTCGACCTGCTCGCGCGCATGACGCAGCGGCTGCTCATGTTCCAGACGCTGATGATGCCGGGCGACGACGTCCTCGAGACGCCGCCGGACCTCGACATGAGCGAGAGCGAGCGACTACGCGAGCCCGGCTGGCCGAAGGTCGTTCCTCGAGCACCACTTAGCGGGCGACCCGACGAATTGATGGGCGCCGGACCGCGCCCGGTCGAGGCGATGCTGCGCTCGAGCGGCATGCGCGTGCTCGAGCGCAGCGAGCAGAACGTCTACGCCTGCGAGCCCGCGCGCGACGAGCCCGCCTACACGCGCGAGCGGCGCGAGCGCGAGCTCTTCGCCGCGCTCGGGCGCTGACGCGACACCTCCTCACGCAACGCTTCCGTGCCGGGGATGCGCCCGAAGATGCGCTCGAACAGCTCGAACGCCTCGTCGTCGAGGGCTCGGCGAAACGCGGGTCCTCGGCGTACGCGCGCCAACGCTCGTGCACGCGCATCCGCTCGGCGACGCCGTCGTAGCGCGTCCCGTCGAACGAGCTGCCGCCGTGCATCTCGCAGACCCGGTCGCGGCCGGCGTCCGTGAAGCCGAGCCCGAGGCGCGCGGCGATCGCACGCCAGGTAGTCGTCGGCGCACCAGCGGTTGTACGACACGACGACCGGGTCGTGGCGCAGCCGGCGCGGGCTCAGGAAGGCGCGTGCGTGCTGCTTCCACACCCGCTTGGTCGTGGCCGGGTCGTTGCAGCCGGTGCCGGCGCGCAGGCGCGACGCGTAAAGACTGAAGGGGTCGCGCAGCACGACCAGGTCGTGGCGGCGCAGCGATCGCCCGACCCATTCGTCGTGCCGCTCCTCGTACACGTCGCTGCAGGCGTGCGCGAGGAAGCTGTCGTCGTGGTTGATCAGGAGCCAGTCCTTGCGGGAGAGCCAGCCCGCGCGCTCGGCCTCGAGATCGAAGGCGGGGTCGCTCGCGAGCGAGCACGACGCGAATGTCCCCCATCGGACGCGCCGACGCGTACGGGCTCGACTTGCCCTCGCAGCAGTTGAGGAAGACAGAGCGCCCCTGCATCTGGCTGCAGCAGCAGCCAGTGGTCGAGCGCGTGGTTTCCGCTTCGGGACAGACCGATCAGACGAATCTCGCTGCGGTTGATCCAGGTCATCCAGTAGCGCGTTCGCTCGCTCTTCGCTCCTGCTGCAGAAGGGCGCGGAAGCGCTCGTAGGGGGCTTCCGCGTCCCGTCGTACTCGACACCATGTGATACTCGTTTTCGTCGACGTGACAAAACCCTCGATTGCGGCTTTCCCGGGATCGAGGTCGGCCAGGCAGTACGAGTAGACGCGCTCGGCCGGCGCGGCCGCCGCCCGCGCGAGCAGCACCGCCTGCAGCTCGTTCCGCGCGCGCGCGGCGCGGCCGAAGTCCCACGTCGCGAGTCCCGTCTCGGTGATCCAGATAGGCCGTGCGCCTGCGGGCTCACGGACGCGCTCGGTCTTTTCCGCCCAACAGTGCCACTCGCGGTACCACTCCCAGTTCGGCGCGCCGCTCCACCACATCTCGGGGAAGCCGTCGATCGCGACGACGTCGACGGCGTCGAGCGCGCCGTGACTCGCGACGAGCTCGAGCCACGCCGGATCGACCGGGATCATGCCGCCGAGCGCCGTCCGCCGCCCGCGCCGGCGCGCGGCGGCGCCCGCGAGCCGAATCATCTCGCCGAACTTGCGCCAGCCGGGGTCGAACGTCGTGAAGTCCCACTTGTGGCGGTTGTTCGGCTCGTTCCACGGCTCGAGCTCCGCGAAGCGCTCGCCGTAGACATCGATCACCTGCTCGAGGAACTCCGCGTAGTCGGCGAGGCCGCCGCGGCGGCCCGGCGCAGCGCTCGCCCTCGGCGCGCGACGGCGGCGTGTGCCAGATCGAGAGCACACCTCGAACTCGGCGAGCGCGTCCATCTGCCGCTCGTACCACGCGGGCCCTACCTGCCGGTGGAAGTCCGCCCACGAGAGCCCGGTGCGCACGTGGCGCACGCCGAGATCGCGCAGGAGCGCGACGCAGCGTCGCAGCTCGGCCTCGTCCTCGTACTGGAACCACTGGCAGATGCCGAACTTGTCCCTCATCGGCCGCGCTCGACATCGCGGCCCCTGCGCTCCGGTGCGCGGCTACCACTGCAGGTCGGGATGCTCCTGATCCTCGTCGTCGTCGTGCGCCGTCACGTCCTGGGGGACGGGTGAACGACCCGCGTCCGCCGGCTGCGTCGGGCGGGGCAGCGTGGCCGGGCCGTTCGGCGGCTGCGCTCGTCGTGAGGCGGCGTTCCTTTGGCTTCGCTGGCGCGTCGGCGGCGGGATTTGCGCTTCGCCATGGCGCGCGAGTCCAGGCAAGGGGCGTGCCCTGCGGAAGCGGCAACGCCGGAGAGCGGACGACAGGTCTCTCTCTTCCGACCATCGGAACGCCCGCAGGGGCTGCCCGGGTCGCCCGCCGAGTCGACCGCAATTCAGCGCCTCCGACTACGAGCGCAGAACGCCCACCGACTCTAAGATGATCCGCGACAGAGATGCAGGACGATTCGAACCACGAGTGGGGTCTCCTTCGCGGTCTGCTCGCGCGCCGTCGTCGAGGGGAGAGAATCGACATTCGGGCGTTCCTCACCCAGCATCCCGCTCTCGCACAGCGCGTCGCGGCGATCCTCGATGAAGAGCCCGTCTCCTCGCCACGCGGCGAGGCCGACCATTCGAGCGACGAGGAGCGCCCTCGGTTGACTGCGGGCGCACGGGTCGGCGACTTCCAGTTGATCGAGGAGGTCGGCCGGGGCGGCATGGGCGTCGTGTGGGCGGCGCAGCAGATCTCGTTGCGACGCGTCGTCGCTGTGAAGTTCGTCGAGGTTCGCGCACGAAACGATCCGCGCGTGCGGGCCCGCTTCATGAACGGAGTCCGTCTCGCCGCCCGTCTTCAGCATCCGCAGATCGTGCCGGTATACACTACTGGATCTGTTGGTGGACTGTCGTACTGCGCGATGGAGTACGTCGAGGGCGTAGCGCTCGACAAGGTCATCCACGCTCTTCGGGATGTGGTCGAGCACGGTCGCTGCGATCAACTGAACGCTTTCCCGCGTGCGCTGCGCGACGCTTTCGGTGCTTCCGGCTCCGATGATCGATCCGCTCTCGCCGAGTCGATTCCAAGTCCGACGCACGCGGGATCGAGCGACCTCGGCAGCGGCGATTCGATGAAGCCGCCGCAGGTCGAGATCCTCAATTCGTCCGCCCGAGTCGAGATCCAGCGCCGCGCCCTCACGTTCTTCGTCGAAGCGATCGCGCAGGCGGCCATGGCTCTGGACTTCGCGCACCGGCACGACGTCTTCCACGGGGACGTCAAGCCCGGGAACCTGATCGTGGATCGGGACGGCCGCCTCCGCGTGCTGGATTTCGGGCTCGCGAGATCGATGCGCCCCGGCGCGGAAGAGGGGCGCATCGAGGCCGCGGGAACGCCGATCTTCATGAGCCCAGAGCTGCTGAGCGGGGCCGGCCCCTCGCCGACGATCGACGTGTACGCCCTGGGAGCAACTCTCTATCAGTGCTTGACCCTGAAGCCGATGTACACGGGAGGCACGCGCGCCGAGCTCCTGAACAAGATCGTCACCGAGCCACCGGAGAGACCGCGGCACCACAATCCGAACCTGCACCGCGACCTCGAGGCGGTCATTCTGCGCGCCGTCGCCCGCCAACCTCGCAGCCGCTATCCGACGATGGCAGCCTTCGCGCAGGATCTGAACCGGTTCCTGGGCCACCAGCCCATCTCGTCACGCAGCTCGTTCTGGTCCGCGTCGACCGTCATCGATGGCCTCTTCCGCTCCGGGGCCCGCCGTGCCGCGATCGTCTGCTTGTCGCTGGTGGCGCTCGCGCTCCTCGTCGGTCGCGCGGTTGCAGAGCACCGGGAGGCCGCGACGCGGGCGCTCATGGGTTCGCTCGTCGCCGACGCACAATCGCACCTCGATTCGGTCGAGGTGCGCGTGGCCGTGACACCAACCCCAGAGCCGCGCTTCCCGCTCGACGCGGCCGTCGTCGCCGCCTGCGAGACCGAGCTGGCTGCCGGTTGGCGGCTCCTCCTGGACGTTCGTTCGAGGCCAGGTGCCGGATCCCAGGTGGACGACGTGCTCGACGCGTACCGCACGCGGTCCCAGGAGCTCCGCATCCTCCTTCGCGCGCTCTCCGGCGACCTGTCGACACTCAGCGAGATGTACGAGACTGCGCGCCGCCAGGGAAGGGTGACGCCGGCGCTCCAAGAGCGCCTCGCGGAGACAGGCGTCGTGGCATCTCTCGAGATCCGAGCGACGAGCGACCATGCCGCGAGCGCGGCGCTGCACCGCATCGACGAGCAAACCAAGGAGACGAGCCCCGAGACCCTCTCGACCCAGGTGTTGCCGTTCCGCTCGAACGCCCTGCTACCGGGACAGTACCTCGTCCAGGTGAGGCAGGAAGGCTACTCGCCGGTGTCCTTCCCAATCATGCTCGGGCCGGGAGAAACGGTAAGCGTAACGGTCCCGTACCTCCCCGATGCGGTGCCCGCGGGAATGAAGCTCGTCGCCTGCGACCCCACCGAGTCGTTCACGATCGGCGACGCGATCACCGCCCAAGACGACGAGGGAACAGGAGCCAGACGCGCACACATCTCCCACTCGTTCTTCATGGATACGTACGAGGTCACGCAGGGGGAGTTCTTCGAATTCTACTCGTCTCCCGAGTATCTTGACCTGCTCGTGGAGGCGATGGTCGCGGACGGGTTCGAGCGCGAGAAATTGGACCTCGATCTGCTGCGGACCGTCACACCCGTCGGCTGGCAATCGGGTCAGCCGCCATACGGGAGCGAAAAGCATGCGGTGATTCTCCCCCTCACCGACCGACGGTTCGATCCATCGAGCGACGGGAAGGCAGTCGAAGTCCACCGAGCGAACCCCGGGAAGTACATGGCTCGAGCCTACGCTCGGTGGAAAGGAAAGCGGCTGCCCACGGAGGTCGAGTGGGAGCGTGCCGCGCGAGGCATCGACGGCCGCACCTTCCCGTACGGCGATCGGTTCGATCCTTCGATCACTTCTTCCAGCACGCCGACCCCAGTCGGCTCGTTCACCCGCGACGTCTCCATCTACGGGGTCGCCGACCTCGCAGGCGGAGCGACCGAGCTGACGATGACGGCGTTCGAGCAGGGGTTCATCGTCCGGGGAGGCACACATGGCACGGACAATCCGACCGCCCTGCGCGCCGCGGGGAGGTGGGTAAGCACCAGCTTCGGCTTCCGCTGCGCCCGCCAATGCGCAGAGACCTTCGTCGTGGACAAGCACTAGTGCAAGCCTGTTCCAGTTGCGGTGCTTCCCTCGGCCTCTCCGGCGTGGAGTGGACTCGCCTCGTCTGTAGCCAGTGTGGTACTCCCGTGCTCGGACTCCGCAGACCAGCGGACGCGCCGCGCGTCGAGGGGTACGAGTTCCTCTCCTTCATCGGCCGCGGCGGGATGGGTGCCGTTTACCTCGTCCGTAACGAGGAGCTGCAGCGCATCGAGGCGATGAAGGTCGTGTCGGGCAGTCGCGAGAAGGGCGAGACACTCATCCGCTTCCTGCGCGAGGCGGAGGTCGCCGGCAGGATCCGACACCCCAACATCGTGCAGGTGTACGCATTCGGTTCGGCGGAGGACGCGATCTACTACACGATGCCCTACGTCGGCCCTTCGCTGTCCCAGGCCGTCTCCTGGGCGCGGCAGCACGACGACGTGTCGGCGCTGTGGTACGAGCTCCTGGCACCGCACGCCGACGGGGACGCGTCGTCCGACGGCGAGTCGACCACGCACGCGGAGCTGCTCACGCCCGCTCATTCCATCACGCACTTGATCTGCCAGCGGTTCGCGCGCCTCGCAGACGGGTTGCACGCGGCACACACCGCCGGCGTCGTTCACCGCGACGTCAAGCCGGACAACATCCTCGTTTCCCGCGCTGGAGTCCTGCAGTTGATGGACTTCGGCCTCGCCCACGTGCGGGACGATGAGTCGCTCACGCGCACGGGTCAATTGCTCGGGACCCCTCTCTACGTCAGTCCCGAGCAGTTGGAGCGCGGCTCGAAAGCGCTCGACCATCGATCCGACGTCTACTCGCTGACCGTCACCCTATACACCGCGCTCCTATTGCAGGTGCCGTTCCGCGCGGAGCCCAACGACTACGCGGTCCTGTTTCGTCGCATTCGATCGAGCCTTCCGCCGCGACCCACTTCCATCGTCCAGGGCTTCCCGATGGATCTGGAAGGGATCTTGCTGCACGGAATGCAGAAGGACCCCGGACTCCGCTACCAGACGTTGCGCGAGCTCGCGGAGGATCTTCGCCGCTTCGTGCACTTCGAGCCGATCAAGGCGCAGCCGGTGCTGCTCCGCACGCGTGCGAAGCTCTTCGCCAAGCGTCATCGGAGACCCATCAAGTCGCTGATCCTCGCGATCACGCTGTCGCTCTTCGCCGGAAGCCTACTCCGCCTGGATACGTGGCGGGAGCGGGAGGCGAACGCACAGGCATCTACGGAGTACCTCTCTCGGGCCAAAAACCTGCTCGAGGCCGGAATCGGCCACATGAAGTGGAGCTCCATCTACGCGGACGTTCAGTCCCCTGTCGACGCACGCATCTGGATGGAGCGCGGGCTCGAGCAGCTCGAGTTCGCGCAACGCCAGCTCGCGACAGCTTCCCGGCTCGTACCGGACGACGCGCTCGTGAGTGAGCAGTTGGCCGAGATTCAGGTCCGGCAGCTGCTCCAGCAGGCGCGCCTCGAGGAGCTCGCGGGCTCCTATGGCAGGGCGCGAGCGACGATCGAGTCGGCAGAGCTCGTCGCGCGCGACTTCGACCGTCTCTCGATGCTCTGCCGCGACGCGCGCAGCTCGCTCGAGCTGGAGTACCGTCCTTTCCCCGGAGCTGTCAGCAGCCGATTGACGCGTCAGAGCGCTGCGGGCGGCTCGGAATCCGTCGAGATGCACGCCGGAAGTGGCAATGCACTTCCACCGCCGGGCGTGTGGACTCTTGTCGTGCTCGGCGAGGACGGCGGTGAGGTGCGAGCTCCGATCTTGATACTGCCCGCGGGCGCCCGCAACCAGCTGATCGAGGTGCCGCTTTCTCCCACGCAGCTGGCTCGCGACTATCCGGGCATGATCCTCGTCCCCGGGGGCTTCGCTCGCCAGGGCAGCCTTTGGGACAAGCAGCCGAACGGCCAGTACGGCCAGCGTCTCGCCTACGTCTCCCCGTTCCTGATCTCCCGCTTCGAGGTCACGAACCAGGACTTCGCCGCGTTCCTCGCCTCGGACACGTACCAGGATCGTCTTGCCGAAGCGCGCGCGGCGTACCCGCGGTTCGCCAGTGCGTCCTTGCGAAGCCCGGCTTACCCGCCTTCGTGGCCGAGTCCCTCACCTCTTCCCGGGACGGAGGATCATCCCGTCATTGGAATCAGCTTCGTCGAGGCAGCGGCCTTCGCCGCCTGGAGAGGTGCGCGCTTGCCATCGGAGCAAGAGTGGGAGAAGGCAGGTGGAGGCGTGCTCGGCACGACCTTTCCATGGGGTGACCGGTTCGATCGGGACCTGAGACTCGAGCTCTACGACATCGCGGCCGTTGGCAGCCGACCACGGGACCTGTCGCAGTTCGGGCTCTTCGACGTCGTCGCGAACGCCGCGGAGTGGACGAGCAGCATCGATCTGGCCTGGGTGGCTCTGCGGACGGAGCAACTCCACCCGGCGGTGCTCGAGCAGATGCTCGCCGACGAGTTGCCCCTGGGACGCGATGAGGAATCAGTGGTCTACAAGGGACTCTACGATCCTCAGTCCGGTTTCCCGCAGGGATCAATACGTAGATTCAAGTCGGCGACGGGCAGTGCCGGCGCCCTCCCGGTCGGACTCCGTCTGGCGCTGGACGTGCCGCCGAACGGCTCGTTACGCTAATCGTCCGACGAGACGGAGCGCAGCCACTCTCTCAACCGGTGCCGCTGGGCCGCCAGTGAGGTGAGGGACCGTCCAACGACGAGGTCCGCCGTCCGCTCGGGTGCACCACCGACCGAGATCAAGGCGTCGATCAGCGGAAGGGCACCCGAGAGAGAGGCCGCGTCCTCGATGACTCGAGGTTGGCGGGAGCCGAACGCATCGCCCAGCATGTTCTGGTCCGAGAGGATGTCCAGCAAGGTGCGTTGAGAGTACGACAGCGCCGGCGCTGGCAGGGAAGACTCGAACCATCGGGCCCCTCGCAGTGCATCGAGATCGAAGTCGGGATACGTCTCGATGAGGTCCAACGCCGACCGGAGCCGCGTCATGAGTACGCGGTCGGCCAGGAAGTGGGCCGCTTGAGACGTCCGCTGGGTAAGCGCTTCTGCGACCCCGCCTCCAAGGCCGAACATGTCCGGGAGCAGGCGCATCGGAGCAGCGAGACCATCAAGAGTTCCGTCGAGGAGCGTCGCGCGGTCGTGTAGGCTCGGCGGACGCACGGCCGAAGTCCGTCGCAACTCAACAGCAGCCAACACGTGCACGTGTGCCCAGCTGACGAGCGGTCCCACCCTCGACCCGAACTCGCCGGTCAACGAGGGCGACCGGCGCTCCGAGACGGGAGGTAGTCCGCGCGAGATCAAATCCAGCTTCTCGATCCACTCCCAGTCGTCCGGGTCCAGCGACAGCGCCGTTTGGTACGCCTCTCGCGCTTCGTCGATCCGGCCGACATGAGCGAGCTCGTCCGCGATGTCTCCCCATTCCTCGTCCCCGAGGTTGCGTGCCATCGCCGCAGGGATCGGATCTGCGAGAAGCTCGTCGAGGCGGGCTCGCTCCATCGCCTCGAGGCGCACCAACAGATCGAAGCTCTGCTCCTGGCCATCGTGAGCCAAAGCAAAGAGCGCGTCCGCGAGTTCCGCCATCTCGACCACGCCGGACCGCGACTCCTTTAGAGCTCGCTCCACGATGCTGGAGGCTCGCTCGATCGTGCCGGCATGGCCCAGGCGGCTCAGTGCGCGGGTCGCGGCGCTGCGCACCAACGGATCCTCGTCGTAGCGGGCGGCGAGGTCGAGCGGCTCGACGCCCAGCTCGAGCCCCCGCAGCCGCCGCTCTGCCAGCACCGTGGCGCTGCGCGCGCGCAGCGCCGGCGCTTCATGCTCACGAAGAATGCGGTGCAGCCTCTCGTCGTGACCGCCGACGTTCCAAACGTCGACGAGGTCGAGTGCCAGGGCGACACGCGCGTGGTCTCGCCCATCGAGCCAGCCGCCGACGACGAGCACCGCTTCGTCGGGGTCGCGACGCAACAGGACCCACGCCCCTACGGCCTGCAGCCAAGGATCGTCCTGGTCGCACGCCTCCCGCGCGCGGTCCCGGGCGGCCGGAGCATCCAGATGGTGCAGCCCCAGCACCGCCCGGGCACGCACTTCCGCAGCCAGATCGCCCTGTGCGACGTTCAAGAGCACGGACGCCACCTCTCCAGCCACATCACTATCCCACCCGCCGAGCCAGCCCAGGTGCAGGGCCGCTTCCTCACGCACTGAGCGCGAGAAGCTGAAGTGGAGCTGATGAAGTAGCACCGTGCGTACCTCGCTCACGAGCTCGTCGAGTGACGCGTCGTGATCCAGGCGCTGCTGGAACAGCGATCCCATCAAGGGGGAGAAGGTCTGCACGAGCGAGTCGGTGTCCCCCGCCAGCGTTGGGTCGCGGAAGAGCTCAAGGCCCAACGACGCGATGGCGGCGTTGTCGGCGGAGCGTAACGCGAGCGAAACCCGCCGGCTCCAGTACTGGCGCGGTTCGAGCGCGACTCGTGAGGAAGCGCGCAGTGTCGCCAGCGTCTCGAATGCCTCTTCCGTCCTGCCATCGCTCGCCAGCAGATCCACGAGATTCAGCCATACCGAGACGTCGTCCGGCTCTTCGCGGAGGTGCGCACGGTAGATCGATTCCGTCCGGGCTGTCTGACCCAGGCGCTCGAGGTAGGCCGCCAGCTCCAAGCGCAAGCTCCTCGCTGAGGAGTCGCGCCACTTGATCGCACTCTCGTAGTCTTGCACGACCCTTGCTTGGTCATCGAGCAACTTGCGGATCGGGGAGTCGGGGGGCGAGGCTTCTACGAGCTCGTCAGGGAAATACACGGCATCCGACTCGACGCGCCCGATGCGCGCGCGCGTACGGTACACCGACGGCACGAGCGGGAACTCTTCACAGAGGTAGCCGAGGATCGTGTCGACTTCCGCCTGAGTGAAGCTGCCGCTCGCTAGCCATTCGGAATGCTCGAGGTGCGCGATGGCCGCCGCCTCGAACTGCTCGAGGAACTCCTCGAAGGGAACGCCCAGATGCGCGAGGGCCTCCTCGAACACCTCCGGACCGCGCTCCGCGTCGGTCAGCCGCAGGATCAGGAGGCCCAGGGGCACGACGAGCGACCTGCCCTCTAGCTCCATGTCCACGATCCACTCCGCGAGCGCGTCCGTCATCGTGTTCCCGGGTATCTCTCGCAGGACGCTGAAGCCGATGCGGGCATGGACGGAGCGTCCCACCGACGTGCGGAGGCCCGTCGTCGTGCTCCCGGTCTCGGTCGCGACGAGCCAGCGACGCAGCGAGTCGAGCAGCTTGTCGTGCTCCACCGGGCGGCCATAGTCGACGAGCGCGTGAGCCAGCTCGAAGGAGAGCTCCGGGATCTTGGATTCCTCGAACACCAACGACACGACCTCCGCCACGTCGCTCGATCCATGGTCCCGCAGTACTGCGAGTGCCGCCAACGACACGTCGGGCGTGGCGCCCCACTCCAGCATGTCGAGGAGGGCCGTCTCGGCCTTGCTTCCGACGGGGAAGCGCGCGAGGTAGGTGATGGCGGCGAGTTCCAGCGCCTCGTCCGCCCAGTTCATGACCTCACGGGCCACGACTTCGGTCGCGTCGGACAACCGCAGGGTCCCGAAGAACTCGAGGATCGGGACCTTCACCTCCACCCGCACGCGGTCATCGAGCAGATCCAGGAATGCACTTCGAACCGCCTCCACTTCCTCCGCCATTTGCCCGGAGGCGGCGCGCTCGGTGAACCACAACCCCGAGAGGTAATCGATCGGGAACTGCAGGAGACCGTCGTCACGCGCCGTCTCGAGCAGGTGCAACATCGCCTCCAGGGAGAGCGGATGGTCGTAGCCGGAGAGGTAGTACGCCGACCAGAAGACGAGCGGGTACTCGTCCGCCTCGAGCATGCGCCGCATGCTGCGGAGGATGCGCACCGCGCGGCGGTCGGATTCGGCGATCGGGGCTCGCCACGTCTGGCTGCGGGCTCTTGCCGAGCCCAGTGAGTCGCCGGACAGGAACAGGGCATACATGCGGAGGCGGATCGGACGACGACGGTCCTCGAGCACGTCGAGCACAATGCGCAGCGCGCGATCACTCTCGCTGGCTTGCAGAGCGCGGAGCGCATCACGCGCTCCAGGCTGCTCCACGACCTGCTCGAGCACCTCGACGAAACGGGTGGACGTCAGCTTCAGGTGCCCCGCCACCAATGCCGCTTTGCGTTCCAGCTCCGAGGACGGCTCGCTCTCCCGCAGGATCTCCGCCACGTGGTTCACGAGGGCCTCGTCGCCGCGAATCAGGTGAGCCAGATTCTCCGCCAGTCCGGGTGCGACCGAGCCGAGGGTCTGTCGGAGGCGATCGCGCGAAGAGATGAGCTTCTCGTCCGTCACGAAACGCAGCAGCGCGCGCTCCCAGTGCGACTCGTCGCGCTGCTCCAGCTCCCGGCGTATGTGGCGTAGAGCAAGCTCCTCGTCTTTGGTCCGAATGGCGCCGAGGAGAGCTAGAGCGAGCCTGTCGCGCCGATCCTCGCGGGCGACCGCGTACAGCGCCTCGAGCTTCTGTGGGTCGGCGTGCTCTGCGTACTTCTGGAGAAAGTGCCCCGCGGCATCGGCAAGGCCCGCGTCCGCACCAACGACGAGGGTATACGCAGTCGGTAACGCGGACGCCGCCTCTGACATGCCGAGCGCGAAGAGCGACGCGACTCTCAGGCGGATCCGCTCCTCGTTCCAGTAGGGCTTGGGCGCACCGATCCAGACGTCGAGTACGTTCGGCGATCCCGCCCTGAAAGAAGCCATCTGCCGGAGCCAGGGGTCGCGGTTCGGGTTCCTCGCGAGCCGATCGTCGCGCGGATCCAGGGTGAGCTGGAGAAGGACCTCTTCGACCTCCGCGTCCGCGTGCTTCGCCAGACAGTGCAGGAGCGCGAGGAAGACGTCGGGGTCGCGATTCTGCCGCGACACGTACTGGAGGAGCCGCTCCGTCAGGTGCGGGGACGCGCCGCCGTATCCAGCGGCCAGCGACGCAGCGGCGGCGCGCCGCACGTCCGGTTCCTCGTCGTCCACGAGGCGAAGGAGCATGCAACGGATGAGCTCTTCGCGTCCACCGATGGCGAGAATACGCTCCAGTGCGGCGATACGCGTCGGTCCAGGCTGCTCGGTCCCGAGGACTCGGCGGACGAGCTCCCGCTCCTCCGCATCGAGCGTGAGCATGGAGTCCTGGCTCGAATCGTTCGCGAGCAGACGCTCGAGCGCCTCCGCCAGCGCGTCCTGGCGCTGCGCGTCGCGGAAGGATGTCCTGCGCCGCTCCGCAAGCGCTGCCACGCGGCGTTGCTCCGAGGGCAGCGCGTCCGCGAGCACGGCGTCCAGGGATGCCGCGTCCGTGGCGCTCCGCACGCGCGCCTCCAACTCCTCGGCGCCCGATGCACGAACTCCCATGGCCGAGTGCAGCCACGGGTAGCAGAACGAGCCCGCGGCAGCGACCAGCAGGACTGTCAGTCCGGCACCGTACACCGTTTGCCGGCCAAACCGGATGGTGCGAGAAGCGCCCGAGAATACGCGCGGGAGGTTTCCTGTCGAGCTCCGTGTCTCCTCGAGCGTCCGCTCGAGAACCGCGATCGACCTCCGGACGACCGATCGCGGGTCGTCGCAGATCGCGCTGGAGATCTCCGCGAAGATGGCCTGTCGGATCTCGTCGAGGCGCTCTTGCACCGAGCCCGCGCGACGTCGAGCCGGTCTCCGCTCGCTTGTTTCCCATGCGGGATCCAACGCCACACGAAGTGTCAGATCGACTACCTGGGCGGCACCCGTCGCCGGACGCCCACTGGCCTCGGCTCGGCGAGCGCGCTCCACGTCGTAGGCCAAGCAAGGCTCGGAGAGCACGAAGCGGAAGGGCGCCGTCACGAGAACCTCGGATGGCTCGAGCCCGTCGAGAGAAGTTCCGTTCGAAGCCAGCTTCTCGAGATCGTTCAGTAGCTCGAGGACCGTCCGCACGCGATCGATGATCGTCGTCTCGCCAGCTTCCAACACGATGCGCCCAAGCGCTCCTTCCACCGCTTGCGATCCGATCAGGTCGAGGAGAGAAGCGCCCTCGACTCGTTCGAGCACGTAGTACTCGCGCTCACCGAGCCAGCCGCGATCGAGGATGGGGACGATTCCGCGGCCCCCGCACACCGAGAGCCAGACCAACTGGTCGTGAAGCTCCTTCTCGGCTCGCGCGCACGAGGTCAACTCTCGGGCAACGAATCGCACCAAGGTGCGCCGCCGCAGGCCGATCTGCTCGGCGTGGTAGAGCTCACCGAGCCGGCCGCGCCCCGCAGGACCGCCGAGGCGGTAGATGTCGTTGAAGTGCGCCACGCGGTTGGAACGCTCCCCGTGCTCCCGCGAGCTAGCGCTCGCCGCGGATCACCGTGCAGCGGCCGTGGTTCTCCTCGGCGAGCCGACGCAGGAAGACGAGGTTCGAGTCGGTCATCTCGATCGTGACGACGTTGAAGCGGATCCCATGCATGCGGTTGCGCTCGCGCACCCACATCAGAAGGGCCTCCATGTCGGTGATGCCCTTCGTCGGGGTGCCGTCGGTGATGAAATACACCGTGTCCACCGTCGACTCGTGGTTCTGGTTGTGCAGCCCGGCGTCGGCGAGGTCGAAGATCTCCTCAAGACACAGGTGGATGTCCGTCTCGTGGGCTTCCCCCAACTGCTGATAAGTGAGCCATTTGATCGCCGAGCGCTTGGACTCGTCTGTCGCGTGGAGGATCTGGTTCACCTTGTCCCATCGCGATGTCAGCCGCGCGAACATGATGAGATTGAAGGCGACGTTCTCGACCAGCTCGTGCTGGATGATGCGGATCAGCTCCTCGCGAACGTATTCCGCCTTGGGAATGCGCCGCCGGGCGCCCCCGGTCACCTGGATCGTCTGCGACATGCTCTTCGAGATGTCGACGAGGAACATGAACTTCTTCGAGTAGATCTTGCCGAAGGACCGCGGGCTCGCGCTGAGCGTCCGCAGCTCCGGAGGACTCGCCGCCACTTCCGTAGGACCCGTCTGTTTGCTACCCAGCACTGCCCACCATTGGCGCCACGCCGCGGGGTCGTCCGACTTGTGTGGTGCGCGCGATGCGGGGCCGCTGATCCAGACGAGGACGTCCAGAATGTCCTCCCGAAGCCGGCCGTTCTCCTTGTCCAGGCGCTCGATCAGCACGGGCAGGGAATCCCACCTCGCTGCTCCCCGGAAGACGTCGATCGACGCGATCCGCACGTGCCACGAATCGTCGTCCAGCAGGGACTCCGCGACCTCGCGACCGGACTCGGGATGGAGCAACGCGAGGGATCGCAGCGCTTCGGCGCGAACCAAGTGCGAGAAATCTTCGGTGTCGGCGAGGAGAGTCGCGACCGCAGATGGGTCGCCGAGCTCGCCGAGGGTGCGCGCAATCCCCGCTCGGATCCGATCGGTCGCGTTCTTGTGACTGCGCAGGTCGATCAACTCGGGGATGAGCTCCTCCGCAGAATCGCCGAATGCACCGGCGCACCGGATCAGGAGCTCCCAGTAGCGCTCTTGCCTCCTCAGTCGCGCTGCCGAGCTCATTTCCTGCGCGATCATCGCGGCGGCCACCGGGTCCTGCACGCGTCGAAGGGTCTCGACGGCGCTCAACGCCTCCACGCCGCCCTCGGACATCACCTCGAACAACTCGCGCACGGCGGCGCCAGGCTCGACATGGCGCAACGTCTCAATCGCAGAGAGTCGGACGTTCAGAGGCAGGTTCTCGCGGTCTTCCCATACATCTTTGAAGTCCTTCAACACGGCTCGAGAGTCGCGGACACCCTGCTGCTGACTCGCCGTCGGCTGAACGAGACGTCCGCGAGACTTGAGCACCCACTCGTGCCAGCGCTTCGTGAGCTGCGCCTCCGTGACCTCGAACACGCTCTCGATCGAGTCGGTCACGGAAGCTCCCTCCCGCTGCAGGTCCAGGAAGCGGCGAAAGGACTCCGGGCCGTAGAGACCGTGCAGGTAGTTGACCAGGCTCCAGGCCGCGACATGATGCTCGAAACTCGTGTTACCCCCTGACGGGTCCAGTCGGACGAGCTCGGCGACCGTAGGCGCCTGGGCCGCTCGCCCGAGCCGATACATCCGCCCCTTCCAGTCGTCGGCCTGCCAGTCGTCAGCAGAGCGCATCAGCTCCGAGCTTTCACAGAAGAAGACGCCCTTCTCCGCCGGCAGCCGCAGCTCGAAGTAGTGGGCAACGCCCATCTCTAGAAACTTCGGCACGAAGGCGGAGCTCTGGTATCGGCCGTCCGCCCACATATAGCGGGTCAGGAGCGCCGCGGCGGTCCGGTGAACCGTGACGGCCTGGACCCACTTGTCGGCGGGCAGGACGTCGTCGCGGAAATACTTGTCGATGTTCCGCTGGTCGTTTCCATCGATGGTGACTCGTTCGGGGCCGCGCATGATCCCCGTCGCACCGTCGTGCAGCATGGCGGAGAGCCCGTAGCTCCGCGGCTCGGAAAGGACGAACACCTCGATTCCCGGGACGCCGTAACGGATATCCTCGTCCGCGCCGATGCCGAGGAACTGCAGGAAGCTCTCCTCGAGTCGCGTCAGGCGATCGAGGTAGAGGAGAGTCCACTCGTGGGCTTCGACCTTGACCGAGAGGTCCACCTGCTCGGGGTACCGCAGGGCGAGGGCCTCCAGCTCGCTGTTCAGCTCCGCGAGCTCTCGCTTCCTGAGTTCGGACGCGCGCAGGTCGCAGACGAGGTAGAAGGTCGGCGTGCTGGCTTCGACGGCCGCGCCAGGAAGCCGCTCGACCAACGTCGCGATTGTCGGAACGCTAAAGGCGCTACGGCCGCCGCCCCATACCTTGGCGCGCCACTCGGCGTGCTTCGGGTGCCCGGCAACGATTGCCGGTGCACCGTCGCTCTCGACAACGGGCGCTTGGACCGGAAGCGCGGCGGACTCCACGCCGGATGCTGCCAGTAACAGAGCCACCCCGGCGGAACCGAGCACGTTCCGACGGCAGACGAGCTGCGTCATGTGTCACCCCTCCAAGAATCTCCCGCAGATCCACCTAAAAGCTTAGCGGATCCGCTCGCCGGTGGGGAGAGCGCCCGAAGGCCGGCTCGCCGCTGTCGCCGTATCTGCGCGGCAGCTCGGCACTTAGAAACACGCTCGGGTCCCGCAGCCGGCGGTCGCCCGGACTCGCCGCGCTAGGCCAGGAATGGACGATCCGGCGTCTTGAGCGTGTTCGCGCTCGCGCTGACGCGTCGGCAGGAGTTCCACACGGGCGTGCTCTGCGGGAGCGGGAGCGCGCTCAGGCGCCCGCGCCGGGCGGCGCGCACGCGGACTCGATCCGCTGCGCCAGCACCTCGGGCGAGATCGGCTTCGTCACGTACTCGTCGAAGCCCGCGTCGAGCGCGCGGCCGCGCGACTCGCGCTGGCCGTAGCCGGTGAGCGCGACGAGCAGCATCGACGTTCCGCCCTGCAGCGCGCGCAGCCTGCGCGCGACCTCGTATCCGTCGGCGCCCGGCAGACCGATGTCGACGACGGCGACCTCGGGCCGCTCGCGCGTCGCGAGCTCGATGCCGCGCTCGCCGTCGCTCGCCTCGAGCACGCGGTGGCCCTGGAGGACGAGCGCGGCGCGCAGGCTCCTGCGCACGTCGTCGTTGTCCTCGACGAGCAGGATGCGCCGACTGACCGAACCCGCGGGCGCCGCCGGCGCCTCGCCGTCGCCCTCGCGCGGCGCCTCGACCGTCGGGAGCCGCACCTCGAACGTCGCTCCGCGACCCGCTCCGTCGCTGCGCGCCACGATCGTGCCGCCGTGCTGGTCGACGAGCGCCTTCGCGAGCGTGAGCCCGATCCCGAGCCCGCCGAGGCTGCGGTCGAGGGAGCGCTCGCCCTGCACGAACAGGTCGAACACCTGCGCGCACAGCTCCGGCGACATGCCGACGCCGGTGTCGGTGATCGTCAGCACGGCTTCGCTCCCCCGCCGCCGCACGTCGATCTCGATCCCGCCGCCCGACGGCGTGTACTTGAGCGCGTTACCGAACAGGTTGCCCACGACCTGCTCCATGCGCTCCTCGTCGGCGCGCACCCACGCCGTGTGCGCGTCGACGCGGACGTCGTGCCGGTCGAGCGACCCCGACGAGCGCAACTCGTCCGCCACGCGCTCGACGAGCGCGCCGAGGTCGAGCGGGCGCAGCGAGAGGTTGACCTTGCCGTGCGTCACGCGGCTGACGTCGAGCAGGTCGTCGACCAGACGCGCCATGTGCTTGATCTGGCGCTCGATCACGTCGTGCGCGGTGTGCGCCGTCTCCTCCTCGTCGCCGCCGAGCTTCAGGAGCTGCACGGCGGACGCGAGTGCGCTGAGCGGGTTGCGCAGCTCGTGGCCGAGCATCGCGAGGAACTCGTCCTTCGCCTTGTCGGCCCGGCGCAGCGCTTCCTCGCGCTCGCGGGCGGCGTGCGCGCCAGCGACGAGCGTGCGGCTCACGGCGCGCACCTCGGCGACCCCGCCCGCGAGAGGCTCGACGACGGGCAGCCCCTGCTCCAGCGAGCGGGCGACCGACGCGAGCGCCGTGATCGGCGCGGTGATGCGCCGGCCGATGACGAACGCGAGGAGCACCGCGATCCCGCTCGCGGCGAGGATCCCGAGCGCGAGGACCAAGAGCATCCGCTCGGTGCCCGCCTCGACGACGGACGCGGGGATGCCGAGCGCGACGCTCCAACCGGTCGCCGAGGAGCTGTTGTACGGCGAGTACACGGCCGCGCCCTCGAGCGTCAGCCCGTGGAACCAGCCCTCGCGATCGTGCGCGAGCGCGGCGCGCAGGTCCTCGGACGCGAGGCGCCCGACCGTCGCCTCCGGGTTCATCGTCCGCGCGACGATCTGCCGCTCGCCGTCGAGCACGACCCCGACCCAGTCGGGAGGCAGCCGCTGCACGTTGAGGATCTCCATCACCTGGGCCGGGTGCACGACGGCGGAGAGGACGTAGCGCGGCTCTTCGAGTTGCGGCATCGGGATGCTGACGACGAAGAGGAAGCCCTCGCCGACGGCGAACAGGTTGCCGACGGCCGGCTTGCGCGTGCGCAGCGCATGCTCGAAGCTCGCTCGGTCCGCCACCGGCGGCACGTCGGCGCCGAGCGGCACCGCGGGGTCGACGACGTCGATCCCGGACGCGCGCGAGAGGACGATGCGCCGCCAGTGCGGTTGGCTGGCGAGCGTGCGTTCCGCCTCGTGGTGGAAGGCCTGGAGCTCGTCGAGCTGCAGGTTCAGCGACGTCGCCAGCACCTGCAGGCTGGTCGTGTTCGACCAGAGCTCGGAGTCGACCGCCGTGAGCAGGGCGCGCGTGCGCTCGGTCGCCCCGCCCCGGAAGACGGCTTTCTCGCGCTGAACGGCGAGCCACCCCGCAGCGACCGCGAAGACGACCATCGGCGCCAGCGCGGCGAGCGTCAGGCGCAGCAGGTGGGAGCGCAGCTTCATGCACGGCCCCGGGATCGCGGAGGGCGCTGCAAGCGGGCAACTCTCGGGCCGTCAGGCGCCCTCGCTCTGTCCGCACTGCTCATTCCGCTCGTTCTGCACGTCCTGCTTACGAATCGTCCCGGTCGTGCGGACGACGAGCGGAACCCCGTCGATCTGGTCGGGCACGTCCGCTTCCTCGTCGGGCGCCCGCTCGAGGCTCACCTGCACCGCGTAGACCCCGTCGCGACGCGTGATCCCGACGCTGCGGACGCGGCCGAACCGCTCGAGGACGCGGGCCGCCTTGTCCTTCGCCGCACGGGCGGCGCGCAGCCCTTCGTCCACGTCGGCCACGGCAACGAAGCTACTGCGCTCCGCTCCCCCGTCAAGTGACGAGGTCGACCCGGAGCGCGTCGAGCACCGCCTCGATCGGGCTCGCGTAGGTCGCGTCGACGTCGTTGCCGGCGAAGAGCAGCGCGACGGCGCGGCGCTGCGCGTCGACGACGAGCGAGCCGCTGTCGCCGCCGAGGCTGAACGGCTCGGTGCGGGCGGGCTCGACCTCGACCTGTTGGTCGAAGCGCAGCGTGCCCATGTCGTAGTCGACGAGCACGCGGTCGACCTCGATCGCGCTCACGCGCCCCTCGGTCAGGCCGGTCGTGCGCCCGACCTTGTACACGGTCTCGCCCGTCTCGAGCGGCTCGCTGCGCACGCCCGCGAGCTCACCGAGCCCGGTGAGCCAGTTCGTGTAGACGGAGATCCCCCCGTCGAGGTCCGCGACCGCCGCGTCGACGAGGTTGTTGCGCTTCTTCAGGCGCACGAAGCGCGTGAGCGTGGCGACGCGGTCGGCCTTGCGGCGGCCGCCGTCGAGGCGCGCCTGCTGCACGATCGGCGCGCCTTTCGCGAGCGCGTTCTCGTCGGCGAGCACGTGGTTGTTCGAGAGGATCTGCGCCGCGTCCTCGATGGAGCGGCCGCGCGGAACGACGAAGCATCCGAGCGTGCCCCCGTACGAGCGACCAGCGGGCCCGATCGAGCCGCCGACGAGCAGCGGGCGGTTGCGCTGCCGGTGCCACGCTTGCTTGCGCACGCGTCCGACGTGGCGCACGTCGATCTCGCCCTTCGCGCGCTCGCGGAAGCTCTCGATGAGCAGCCCCAGCGCGGGGCTCGACACCTGCAAGCGCACGGCGAGTCGGAAGTCGCCCTTGCGGCCATGGATGCCGAGCGCGAAGCCCTCGCTGCGCGCCGTCCCCGGCTGCATGGCGCTCGCAGCGCTGATCTCGCTCGCGAGCGCGCGCAGCCCAGGCCCGGTCCCGCGCGGACGGGCGAGCAACTCCGCCTTGAGATCGCGAGCGGAGCTCAACTTCACGGAAGAACCTCGGAACGCATCGAACCCTCCTCTGGAACGTGGCGCAGCGAAGCGCTCAGAGCCTACCACCGACCGATCGACCGCGGTGGGGCCTGGCGGGAGAGCGTCGTCCCGCCCCTTGCCGAGCGATCCGGTCGTGCGACGGACTGCCTCAGCCGCTACCCTCCGCCCGAGGAGACCCCGTGGGGACGACCATGCCCCGCAACATCCCCGGAACTGGAGTCCCCATGGCTGAGCTCAGCCGGCGCGGCGCGACCACCAAGGCTCCTGAAGTCGACGGGGCGACCGATGTGCCGAATCCCGACGGCCGCCAGTGCGGGCGCCGCCACGGGCGGACTTCTCGGAAGAACGGCGAGAGGCAGCGGACCCGCCAGCACTGCAAGAGCGCGAACGGGCAGCGGTCGAAGCTCTGCGAGCGCAGGCGGAAGGCGGCGTGATGGCGAGCGGTCATGGCGGCGATGCGGAAGGCTCTCGTCGCTCGCGTGCAAGCGGCCGACAGAAGATGAAGCGCCTGAATCAGGGTCTCCTGCTCCTTCTCTCGTTCATCGCGTTGTTGTCGGGCCTTTACCTGTGGCCGAGGCCAGCGACGACGGGGCCCGCCGTTCTGCCGCCTCGTAATGAGGAGTCCAGATCACGGGACGAGGTTCGCATCAGCGAAGGACGCTCTGGAATGGCGCGCGTCGGGACCGAAACGCTTCCCCGCTCCGAGCAGCTCGAAGAGCCTTCCGTTGGACTTGGCGCCGAAGAGGCCCCGAGCGGGCTGCTACTGACGGGCAAGGTCGTCAATGAGATGAACCTGCCTATCGCTGGAGCGTCTATCGTCCTCGTTTGCGGGTCCGATGATGCTGTTCCGGATGAACCGTTGACCGCCCCCGACGGCATGGGAGCAAGCTCGACCAGGGTCGCCTCCGCCAATTCGACGCCCGACGGCACGTTCGAGATGATGGCATCCCCATCGGGCACCCAGCGGAACCTCCTCGTCTCCGCGACCGGCTACGCACAGAG
The DNA here is from genome assembly GCA_964528575.1 of uncultured Planctomycetaceae bacterium. Taxonomy (GTDB): domain Bacteria; phylum Planctomycetota; class UBA1135; order UBA1135; genus CAZGTQ01. The sequence goes on from CAZGTQ010000439.1 coordinate 44,889, forward strand.
GGCCATCCGTGGCGTCTCCGTGCCCGGCAACTACGATGTCGTTCTCGCCCTGGCGTCTTCCGGCCTCCGAGGAAGAGTTCTCGAGCACGGCTCCACCACGATCGTCCCAAGGGCCATCGTATGGTGCCTGCCCGTCGGCAATCCCGCTGCTGTCACGCGCCAAACGACCGCCGATGCGCGGGGAGCATTCTCTTTCAATCACCTCGAGGAGGGCTTGTACCAGATCAGCGCGGCGGCGAACTCCCACTACGAAGACACGATCAACGTCTATCTGCCTCCGGTATCGGTCACGCCGGTCGACCTCCACTTGCGGAGGGCGCAGATGTTCTCCGGAACCGTGGTCGACAGCGACACTGGTGCGCGCCTCGAGGGGGCCACGGTAGGAGACCTTTACAGATCGGTCGAAACGGATCACCGGGGGCACTTCCAATTCCCGCGGAGCCGTGACGCTGCAAGTGTGCTGTTGATGGAAGTCAGCAAGGAGGGCTACGCGCCCGTGACGTACGCGGCCGCGTTCCACGTGCACGACGTGATCATCGAGCTCCCGCGGGGCGTCCACTTCGGCGCTCGAATCCGCCTACCGCACGGCGTGCGTGGCGGAGCGTCGTGCGTGTTCAAGCAATTCCACGAGGGCGCGATCCTGCGCCGGGAAGCGGAGATTCAGCAGATTGATGCGGACACCATCCTCGTCATCGGCAGAAACCTAGGACCCACCGACCCGGCGATGGTATCCGCGCACATGAGTGCCCCCTCTTGCATACCTCAGGCCGCGGCCGTCGCCCGTTGGGAAGACTCGATCACCGACCCCGACGCGCTCCCCTTGGTTGTGCTTTCTCTCGGATGCACGATCCGGGGCGTCGTTCGCAGCGGTCGAGGTCAACCCCTTGCAGGTTGCACTCTCACCATCGTCGAAGAGGATCCACCGGGGGAGGCCAAACAGGCACGGCATCGATCCCTCTTCACTCTGGTCTCAGGTGCGAACGGTGCATTCACCTTCGACGGCCTGGCGCCGGGCTCCCATCGCCTCACTGCCTACCGTCGGGGATACGTGACCAGGGGACACTCCTTCAGTTTCGAGGCCAACGAGCCCACGGCAGGCGCGAGCCGGACGCTCGATATGGACCTTCACGTCGACGAAGACGTCAGCGCGCGCGTGAGCATCAGCGGCTACGTCGTCGACCACCAGGACAATCCGCTGGGCAACGTGAACGTCGCCGTGGCC
>CAZGTQ010000440.1:0-2265 GCA_964528575.1 uncultured Planctomycetaceae bacterium
GCGCTCCAGGAGCGTGTGCTCGCGGCCCGCGAGCGCACGCTGCCCGAGGATCACCCCGACCTGCTCCGCGCGCTGCTGAACCTGGACGCCTCGGTGAGAGCGCCGGGCGATCTTGCCGGCGCGCGCGCGCTCGAAGAGAGCGTGCTCGCGGCCTGTGAGCGCGCATTGCCCGAGGGTCACCCGGACCTGCTCGCCGCGCGGCAGAACCTGGCCGTCACGATCAAGGCGCAGGGGGATCTCGCCGGCGCCCGTGCGCTCCAGGAGCGTGTGCTCGCGGCCTGCGAACGCACGCTACTCGAGGATCACCCCGACTTGCTCCGCGCGCGGTCGAGCCTGGCCATCACGATGGCGGAGCAGGGCGATGTCGTCGGCGCCCGCGCGCTCTTCGAGCGCGTGCTCGAGGCCCGCGAGCGCCCGCTGCCCGAGGATCACCCCGACCTGATCAGCGCGCGGTCGAACCTGGCCGCCACGATGTATGAGCAGGGCGATCTGCCCGGCGCCCGCGCGCTCCAGGAGCGTGTGCTCGCGGCCCGCGAGCGCACGCTGCCCGAGGACCACTCGGACCTGCTCGCCGCGCGGGAGAGCCTGGGCGGCACGATGAAGGCGCAGGGCGATCTAGCCGGCGCCCGCGCGCTTTCGCTCGACCTCGCCGCGGGAATGTTCGCTGGTCTCGAGATCGCTGGCGCGTCCTTCTCGCCGCGCGAGGCACGGGCGGTCGTCGGAGCCTACGCTCATCGACATTCCTGGATGCGTTTCTTGAGCGAGTCGACGGAATCGGCGCGGTTGCGTTTCGATCTCGCGGAGACCTTGCGTGGCGTGAGCAGCGCGGAGGCCGGCGGTGGAGGGAATGATCCAAAGCTAGAGACGCTCCGGGCGGAGATCGGGGCTGTTCGTAGCCAGCTCGGCGATCTCCTCGCCGCCGCTCCCGCTGACGGTGCACCCGGTGAACGATCGAAAGCCCTCGAGGCACTGACGACGCAGCGCGACCGGCTCGAGCGCGAGCTGCGTCGCGAGCTGACGAAACGCGGCGTGTTCCTCGGCGCGATCCGCTCGAGCGTCGTGGCCGGCGCGCTTCCTGACGGTTCGGTCGCGCTGGGGTTCCTGCGCACCCGGGGCTGGCATCGCGACGAGGAGAGCGGTCGCCCCAAGTCACGCGGCGATGTGCTCGCCGCGCACCTCCTGCGCCCGAGCGGCACGCTCGTCGAGATCGAGCTCGGTATTGCGACGGATCTGGAGCGAGCCGTCGAGACGTGGCGCGCCCAGATCGGCACGCCGCTCGAGCGGGGCATCGGTCGCTCGAGCGATGCGAGCAGCGAGCGCGAGGCCGGAGAGGCTCTGCGCGCGCTCCTGCTCGATCCGTTGCTCGCGGCGCTGGACGAGGAGACGACGACGCTGGTCGTGTGCGCTGCGGACCTGGTGCACGCGGTGCCGCTCGATGCCCTGCCGTTGGGCGCGGGGCGCGTCGGCGACCGCTACCGCGTCGTGAATCAGGCTTCGTTCCGTCGTCTCGTCGCGCCGCAACCGCCGCTGCCGGCCGCGGACGAACTGGAGCTGCTCGCCATCGGCGGAGCTGCGTTCGACGCCCAAGGAACGCAGCCATCGGAGCCGATCGACGCGATCTCCGCCGCGATCGAGGCGAGCGAGCGCGGCTCCGGCCGACCGCCGCACTTCGAGCCGCTCCTGTTCACTGGCGTCGAGGTCGAGGCGGCGAAGCTGCTCTTCGAAGCGGCGGAGATGGGGAGCTCGACCGTGCTCACCGGCGCGAACGCGACGAAGGCCGCGTTCCACCAGCACGCTCCGGGGAAGCGGTTCGTTCACGTCGCGACGCACGGGTGGTTCGCCGAAATGCAGTTCGACGAGCCCGACGACGACGAGCCATTCTCCCTGCGCTGGGGTCTCGACGAGCGCGTGCGCGCGCTCACGCCGCTCAGCTACTGCGGGCTCGCCTTTGCCGGGGCGAACCGCGGGCGCGATTCGCTCGGGCGCGTGCCGGGGATCATGACGGCGGAAGAGCTCGCGGGCGTCGACCTGTCGGCGTGCGAGCTCGCGGTGCTCTCGGCGTGCGAGACCAACGTCGGCCTGCGCAGCGCGGGGATGGCCATCGAGTCGCTCCAGGCCGCGCTCCACGCGGCGGGCGCGCGCACGGCGATCACGTCGCTGTGGCGAGTCGACGATGCGGCGACGCGCAAGCTGATGGAGCTGTTCTACACGTACCTGTGGATGGAGAAGCTGCCCAAGGCCGAGGCGCTGTGGAAGGCGAAATGC
>CAZGTQ010000441.1:0-16473 GCA_964528575.1 uncultured Planctomycetaceae bacterium
CGAGCGCAAGGGCGAGCGCAAGGGCGAGCGCAAGGGCGAGCGCAAGGGCGAGCGCAAGGGCGAGCGCAAGGGCGAGCGCAAGGGCGAGCGCAAGGGCGAGCGCAAGGGCGAGCGCAAGGGCGTCCGCAAGGGCGTCCGCAAGGGCGTCCGCGTGCGCGTGGGCGTGCGTGCGGCGATCCGCGCGGAGCGACGGCGGGCCGAGCGGCTCCGCTCGATCAGCGCAACCGGACGACGTGCGTCCGGCTCGCTTGCCCGGCGGCGGCGTCGGCGCGGCGGATCGGCTCGGGCAGCCGGTAGCGGGTCGCCGCGCGCAGCGCGAAGCGCGCCGCCGTGTCGAGGTCGACGCGGTGGCCGACGTTGACGTAGATCGGCCGCACGCCGTCGCGCGTGCGCAGCGCGAAGCCGATCAGCTCGCCGTTGTGCACGAGGCGGCAGCGCGAGCCGCGCCGCGCTCCTGGCTCGCGGTGCTCGCCGACGAGGAGCGACTTGCCGATGCCGATCGTCGGCCGATCCGTCGCGACGCCGACGTGGCACGCGACGCCGAAGCGTCGCGGGTGCGCGACGCCGTGGCCGTCGACGAACAGGAGATCGGGCGGCTCGTCGAGCTGGTCGAAGGCTTCGAGGATCGCGGGCAGTTCCCGGAACGCGAGCAGCCCGGGGACGTAGGGGAACTCGAGCGGCCGGACGGCGGTCGCGAGCCGCAGCGGCTCGAGCGCGGGCCAAGAGAGGACGGCGACCGCCGCGCGCGCGCGGTCGCCGCGCACCGCGATGTCGACGCCGGCGACGGTGCGCGGCTCGTCGAGGTCGCGATCGTGCCGGACGTGCGCCGCGAGCTCGCGCTGGAGGGCGACGGCGGCGCCGTTGCTCTCGGGCGGCTGCCGCGCGCGCGCGGCGAGGGTCTTCGCGTCCATCGCGGGCGAGCATAGCGAGCGCGACCGCGGTACGTTGGCGCGCGTGCCGGACGACGAGGCGATCCGCGCGTTCTGGGACTAATTCGTCGGCCAGCGCGCGGCTGGCGAGGCGCGGCGGATGCGGCTCGTCGAGGGCGTGCGAGTCGTCGAGGCGTTCGCGGACGGCGCGCGCGGGATCGAGATGCCGCTGCTCGCGGAGCATCTCGACTCGCTCGGGATCGATCGCGGCGGGGGCGCGGTACGTCGAACGCGACCGTGCCGAGCGTAGCCCTTGTGCCGGCGCCTCCATGTTCGTCGCGCAGGAGCGGTGGCGGGCAGCGCGGGCGACGGCGACGCGTTACCGTGGCGCGCATGTTCCGAACGACTCGGCGACAGGTCCTCCAGATCGCGGCTTGGGGAGCCGGCGCCGTCGTCGCGCGCGCCGGCAGGCCGGTGCGCGGCGCGAACGAGAAGCTCGACGTCGGCGTGGTCGGGGTCGGCGGCCGCGGGGCGGCGAACCTCGACGCGGTGGCGCAGGAGAACGTCGTCGCGCTCTGCGACGTCGACGCGCGGCATTTGGCGGCGGCGGGGGAGCGGTTCGGGCGCGCGGCGCGGTACGCGGACTTCCGTCGGATGCTCGACGGGCACGCGCTCGACGCCGTCGTCGTCAGCACGCCGGACCACACGCACGCGGTGGTCGCGTCGGCGGCGATGCGCGCGGGCGCGCACGTGTACTGCGAGAAACCGCTCGCGCACACGGTGCGGGAGGCGCGCGCGCTGGCGGACCTCGCGAAGGCCGAGGGTCGCGTGACGCAGATGGGCACGCAGATCCACGCCGGCGAGAACTACCGCCGCGTCGTCGAGCTCGTGAAGAGCGGCGCAATCGGCCCCGTGAGCGCGGTGCACGTCTTCTGCGACAAGGACTGGTCGGCGAGCGAGCCGCCGAGCGGCGAGCACGCGGTCCCGGCGCACCTCGATTACGACATCTGGCTCGGCCCGGCGCAGCCCGTGCCGTTCCATCCGACGTTCCATCCGGCGAGCTGGCGCCGCTACTGGGCCTTCGGCGGCGGCACGATCGCCGACATGGCGTGCCACTATCTCGACCTCGCGTTCTGGGCTCTCGCTCTGCGCGACCCGATCGCGGTCGAGGCCGACGGCCCCGAGCCGCACCCGCAGTGCGCCTCGCGCGACCTCGTCGTCCGCTGGCGCTTCCCGGCCCGCGGCGCGCAGCCGCCGGTCGACGTGACGTGGTACGACGGAGCGCGGCGCCCTGCGCTGCTCGCCGAGATCGGCCGCGACGCGTGGACGAGCGGCGTCCTCTTCGTCGGCGAGCGCGGGATGCTGCTCGCGGACTACGGTCGCCGCGAGCTCTTGCCGGAGAGCGACTTCGAGAGCTTCGCCCCGCCGGTGCCGTTCGTCCCGCCGTCGATCGGCCACCACGCGGAGTGGATCGAGGCGTCCAAGGCCGGCCGCGCGGCGACGACGTGCGCGTTCCATTACGCGGGCCCGCTGACGGAGAGCGTGTTGCTCGGCGTCGTCGCGCACCGCGCGCGCGAGCGCTTCGATTGGGACGCGAGCGAGCTGACCGCAAAGGGCGCGGAGCGCGCGGGCGCGCTCTTGCACCGCGACTATCGCGAGGGCTGGACGCTGTAGCGCGAGGCGGTCGGCGTCACTCGACGCCGTCCGGCTCCGCGCTCTCGCTACCGCGCGCTTTTTTTTCTGCGCACCATCCGCAACCGATCCCGATCTCGGCCGGTCCGCCCGGTGGACTGAGGAGGGGGCGGCGAGGGCGAAGGCTCCTTCGTGGCGCAACGCTCGACGGCCCCGGCCAGCCGAGCCCGCCCCGCCGCCCGCCGCCTCGAGCGAGGCGTCGCGCGCGCGACGCGTGCGAGGGGCGCTCTTTCACAATCCGCCGGCGCGCTCGACGCGGTCGAGGAGGGCCTCCACGCCCGTCGCGCCGGCCGGCGCAGGCAGCCGGCGGTACTTGCCCGTGTCCACATCGAGGGGATTGTCGGCGGTGACCGCGATACGCGACCACGCACCCCCGGCGCTCACCTCGATGACGTCGCCGCTCTCGGCTCTCAGCATGAGCAAGGCGTCGGTACCGAACCGCGACTCCTGCGCCGCCAAGTCGACCGCACGGTGGCCGTTCCGCCCCGCCAATCGCAGTCCGTAGTCGCCGGACGAGAGGCGATCCAGGTTGCCCGCCACGAGCCGCTTCGCGCCCGATTCGTCGAGCACGAACAGACCCATCTCCTCGCTCGTCCACTGCATCGGTTCCACGTCTGGTTCCTGTCCCTCCAGGCTGATCGGGATCTGCTCGATCTCTTCCCCGAGCACGATGCGCACGCGCCCTTCGCCGTCGACGATCTCCAGCCGCCTCGCGCGGAGCACGTCGTCGGCCGGGGAGCTCCGGCCTTCGAACGCTTGGGCCGCGGCGAGCGAGCACAGGACACCGGCGAAGAAGTCGAGCGTGCGCATGGCGGCGCCTCCCGGAACGGGTCATTCGAAGCGGATGGACTCGAGCGGCCGCTCGAGCAGGATCGCGTCGGGCCACGCGGTGCGGATGCGCTCGCGCACGCCGTCGGCGCCGCCGAGGGCGTCGAGCGCCGCGATGCGCACTTCGCGCGCGGGCAGATGCGTCACGACGACGCGCTCGGGAGCGATGCCGGTGGCGACCAGGTCGCGCCAGGCGTCGTGCAGGAGCAGCCAGTAGGGCGCGAACGCGACGTGGACGTCGGCCTGCGCGAGCCGGAGCTCGGCGAAGTCCTTCGGGCGCGGCTCCGCGTCACCGAGGAACAGGAGGCGCTTGCCGCCGATGATGACGAGGTAGCCGACGTGCTCGTCGTCGCCGGAGTGCGGCAGGCGCAGCACGCGCAAGTCGACGCCGGCGAGCGCGAGCTGCAGCGGCTCGCCCGCGCGCGGCGCGGCGGGCCAGAGGCGGCCGTCGAGCGGGGCATGGCCGGCGTACGCAGCGTCGAGCGTGGCGATGCAGCCGGGCGGAGCGACGAGGGAAGCGGCGGCGTTCGACGCGAGGTGGTTGCTCAGCGCGCGCACGTCGAAGTGGTCGGGGTGCGCATGGGTGACGAGCACGAGGTCGACGCCGGCGAACGGAGGCTCGGCACGCTCGAGCTGCGCGCGCAGCTCCTCGGGCGGCGCCGGGTAGCCGGGGGCGCCGTCGCGGAAGAGCGCGTCGATCAGGATGCGAGTCCGCGCCGATTCGACGAGGAAGCCGGCGTTCGCTACGTAGCGGACGGTGACCGGCTCGCCGAACGAGGCGGCGACCTTGTCGCGCGGGCCGCACGCGGCCAGGGCCGCGAGCGCGACCCCGAGAGCCACGAGCGAACCGGCCGGAGCCCCTAGCCGTCGGTGCCGCTTCCACGCGCTCCACGCCATCGCGCCCCAGGGTGGGCCTCCGGGGGCGCGGATGCCAGCCCTGAACCCGCGCGCGGCTCGCGCGTTCCGGTCGCCATGGCTTGCTCCACCGACGCTCTGCGGGTCGCGCCGGCGGCGATCGTGGCCGTGCTCGGCCTCCTCGCGTCGCCCTCGGCGGCGGTCGCACACGACGAGCGGGACCTCGCCGAGACCATCGAGGAGCGCGTGCGCCGATGGCTGGGTTCCGAGTCGCGCGCGGACGTCGATCGCGGCACCTGGGCCGCCGGCGAGTACCGGCTCGCGCAACTCGCGCCGCTGCTCCTCGAACAACTCGCCGCGTCCAACGCGCTCGGGCGCGGCGAATCGATCGACACGCGGCGCCTGCTGCTCGATGCGCTGATCCGGCTCGACGTCGACGTGCCCGCCGAGCTCCTGACCGCGCGCCTCGAACGGGACCTGCTGCCGCAGACCACGATCCTGCTCGCGCGGGAGCGGGACGCGCCGCTCGACGCGTTGCTCGCGCTGCTCGACGCCGGCGAGCCGGGCGACGGCCATCGCTGGGCCGCGGCCGCCGTGCTCGTCGAGCGCCGCGCGCCGGGCGTCGCCGCGTGGCTGCTCGAGCGCGTCCACGTGCGCCTCGGCGTGGCCGTTCGCGATCCCGGGGCGTGCGACGAAGTCTGGCTCGGCCACGGTGTGGGCGGCGGGCGCTGGATGTCGCCGCACGCGCGCGCGCTGCCGCGCGTCCACTACCTGCTGCGGGTCGGCGACCGAGCGGCGCCGGGCTGGCGCGTCCTCGTCGGCGGCGCGCTCCCCGTCTACTACGAGCGCGAGGCGGGCGTGCGCAGCGGGCGCTCGAACACGCGCGTCGCTCCCACGCGAGCCGGCGAATTCGCGGAACGCCTGCTCGCCGCGCTCGTCGAGCGAAGGCCCGACGAACTCGGGCTCGCCGCCCGCACGATCGCACACGACTGGCGCGGCGCCCAGGCGTACGAGCGCGAGGTACGCTCCGTCGCCGAGAGCATCGAGAACGACTGGCGCGCGCTCGTCGCCACCCTGCGCGCACTCGAGCTCGTCGCGTCCGACGCGAGCTTCGCCGAGCGGCCGCCGATCGAGCTCGAGGTGCACGACTTCCGCGAGGGCGCCGAGGGCTCGGGGGAGCCGGTTCCCGAGCTCCGACTGTAGCGCGAGCTACTGCGGCACGATCCAGACGTTGCGGAAGCGCACGCGGTCGCCGTGGTCCTGCAAGCGGATCGGTCCCGGCGAGCTCTCCTCCGGCTGGCCGCCGCCGGTGCTGCTCGAGATCGCGACGTCGTCGTGCACGAGCAGGCCGTTGTGATAGAGCGTGACCCGCGCGGGCTCGGCGCGCGTGCCGTCGGGGTTCCAACGCGCCGCGCGGAAGAAGACGTCGAAGCTCTGCCACTCCTGCGGCGCGCGCGCGGCGTTCGTCGCCGGCGGGACGAGGTCGTAGAGCGCGCCGCAGTCGGCCGTACCCGGCGGCTCCGCGGCCCGCGAGTCGAGGATCTGGACCTCGTAGCGGTCCTGCAGGTACACGCCGCTGTTCGCGGCATGGCCCGACTCCGTGAACGCCGGCAGGCGGAACTCCAGGTGCATGCGGAAGTCGCCGAACGACTCGCGCGAGAGCAGGTCGCCCTTGCCCGGCTCGACCTCGAAACCGCCGCCGCCGAGCGTCCAGCGCGCGTCCGAGCCGTCGCGGTGGCGCCAGGCCGACGTGCCGAGCTCCTTGCTGCCGTCGAACAGGACGACGGCGCCCTCCGGCGCGGGCGGCGACCAGTCGGCGCCGCCCGTCGCCCACTCGAGCGCGCCGAGCACGTGGCGCAGGAAACGCGCATCGCGCCACACGGTCGGCCGGTGGCCGAGCGCCGTGTAGAAGACGCGACCGTCGCCGTACTCGCGGCACCAGGCGAGCGCGTAATCGCCGTCGGAGCGCTTGCCGCGCTCGATCTCGACCGAGCTCGGGTCGAGCGACAGGAGCACGTGGACGCGCTCGCGCGAGAACGCCCGGTGCTGGTAGATCTCGTCGGTGATCTCGAAGACCGCGCCCAGGTGCGCCGTCGCCGGATGCGCGCCCCGCTCGACGCGCACCGCCACTTTCTGGTGCCACGGATGGCCGTCGAACGAGCCGCCGATCAGCTCGACGTAGCGCGGCTCCTCGTACCACGTGTCGGTCGCGGAATGGATGCCGACGAAGCCGCCGCCGCGGCGCACGAAGTCGAACAGCGCGTCGCGGCCCTCGTCCGGGATCGGCAGCTCGCCCGTGGTGTAGAACGCGACCGCGTCGTAGCGAGCGAGGTTCTCCGCGCTGATCGCGCCGACGTCCTGCGTCGCGTCGACGACGAACCGGCCCTTCGCCGCGTCGACGAGCTGCTCCTCGGCGAGCGCGAGCGCGTCGCCCGAGCGCGTCACGACCGGGTGCGAGAACCCCGCGGAGCGCGTCAGGAACAGCACGCGCGGCGTCTGCGGCGAGCCGCCCGAGCCCGGCACCTCGACGAGCGTGTAGTACGCGCGACCGTGCATCAGCTCCTCGCCCGCCGCCGAGCGCACGCTCGCGTGCAGCTCGTGCACGTGGCCCGCGCGCAGCGGCGACACGGCCAGGTGCACCTCGCGCGGGCCGACGAGCGTCGGGACCAGCTCCAGCTCGAGCGTGTCGTCCTCGGGCGCTCCGTAGTCCGCGTGGTGCTCGTACGTATAGCTCGTCATGCGGTACGACGCCGGATCGAGCGCGCTCGCCGCGTCGACGTCCGCGGTGAACGAGAGCACGAAGCCGTTCTCGCGCGCGCGCATCGTGCGCAGCGCGAACGGCGTCTCGCCGGTCCAGACGACGCGCTGCAGGCCGTAGCGCTTGCGGCCGAGCGAGCCCCAGCCGCGGTCGGTCTGACCGACGAAGAGCGAGCCGTCGGGGGCGAACACGAGGCGGTTGACGCCGCAGTCGAGCTGCTCGAGGAACGGGAAGCACGCGCCCTGCCAATGACCGTTCACCTGCTCGAGGTCGACGCGCATCACCGACGCGTGCATCTGGTCGCCGACGAGGAGCTGGCCCGCGAACGGACCGAACGCGCCGCCGGTCTCGTCGCGCACGACGTCGGCCGTCGACTGGCCCATCTTGCGGTAGGGGAACCACACCGCGGGCGGCTGCACCGGCGGCGGCGCATCGCCCTCCTCGTGCTCCTCGTACCAGCGCAGGCTCGAGGGATGCCCGTGCCACGAGCCCGGCGCGAGGTGCGCGAGCTTGTTCGTCGCCACCCAGTCGCCCTGGTTGTCGACGTAGAACATCTCGCCCTCGTACTCGCCGAACCCGTTCGGCGAGCGCAGGCCGCCGCACACGGCGATCCGCTCGCCGTCCGGCGTGATCTTCAGCGCCCAACCGCGGTAGGGCACGATCGACTTGCCCAGGCTGCCGCAGAAGCCGACGTTGAGCGAGACCCACGCGTTGCCCTCGGCGTCGAATTTCGGCCCGAACGCGAACTCGTGGTAGTTGCCGCTGACGCCCCAGTCGTCGCAAAACGTCTCGTACAGGTCCGCGCGGTCGTCGCCGTCGACGTCGACGAGCCGCGTGAGCTCCCCGCGCTGCACCGCGTACACCGCCTCGCCGTCCGCGTCCGCGCGCACCGCGGCTCCGAGCGGCTCGTGCAACCCGGTCGCGAAGCGCGTGAACGTCGCCTGCGTGGGCGGCTCGGCGTACGCGCCCTCGACGAGGAACACGTCGCCGCGCCGCGTCGTCACGACGGGCCGCCCGTCGCCGAGCAGCGCGAGCCCGCCGACCTCGAGCACGACGTCCTCGGGCACCGGTACGGTCGTCGCGCGCCAGGCGCGGCGCTCGGGCGACGGCGGGAAGTCGCGGTCGAGCCAGTACTGGAGCTGCGCGTCGACGAGCGGATCGAGCTTGTTCGCCGCGTTGATCTGGAAGCCCCAGCCGCCGGCCCCGTTCGACACCTTGACGACGACGTGGTTCACGCCCTCGTGGAAATCGAAGCGCACGCGGTCGGACTCGGGGTCGAGCCCGCGCGCGACGTCGAGATCGTGCACGAGCCGCCCGTCGAGCCACACGCGCAGCCCGTCGTCCGAGCCCATCGTCATGTCGACGCTGCGCGCCGCGCCGAGCTCGATCGTGCCCCACAGGTAGCACGTCGCGTCGTAGTCGAGCGCGTCGTCGCCGTGCACGCGCAGCTCGACGATCGTGTCCTCGATGCGGCCGAGCGGGCGCCAGCGCGCTTCCACGCCGTACTTGCCGATCCACGTGCGCTCGAGGTCCGGCCCGGCGTCGCCCGGGCCGAGCGCGAGCAGCTCGTCCTCCGGCGGGTGCGGCGTGCGCAGGTCGTCCTGGTCGTGGCCGGCGTACGGGAACGGCGAGAGCAGGTACCAGTCGCCCCAGCTCATGTCCGTGCGCATCAGCTTCGCGAGCATCGTGTCGCGCGTCGCCTCGCGCGTCTCGAGCCGCTCGTAGGGGACGCCGGCGATCGTGCGGTCGGCCGCGGGACCTTGCAGCGCGGCCAGCGTGAACAAGAGAGCGATCATCGCGTCACCTCCACGGCGAACGAGAGCGGGTCGGATCCCAGCGGAACGATGCGCACCATGCCGTCGTCGACGCGGCCCGTGCAGCCGCCGAGCGCGACGAAGCGCTCGCCGTCGGCGAGCCGCATCCACGCCGAGCTCCCGTCCGCCGGCGCGTCGAGCTGGAACGTGCGCCGGAAGAGCACGCCGCCGCTCGGATAGGGCGCGAGCGACTCGCGCACGTGCACGTCGCCGAGCGCGTAGCGCAGCGTCGGAGCGCCCGCGTCGTCGAGCGCGTAGCCGCGGAAGCGCCCCGCGCTCGCGGGCCACGGATCGGGGCGCGTGGCGGCGACGACGAGCGCGGGGCCCGGCGGCGCCTTCCACGCGACGGGGCCGCGCCCGCCGGTCACGCTGCCGCCGCGGCCGGCCCACGCGCCCGACGCGTTCAGGAACGCGCCGCTCCAGGCGTCGACGAGGCGCGCGTTCTCGGCGTCGAACGCGAAGTGCAACCCCGCGGGGAAGCCGATCGCGATCCCGCGGCTGCCGGCGCCCTCGAGGAACGTGCGGAAGACGCGCGGGCGCTCGCCGACGTCGAGCTGCATCCCGCTCGCGCTCGCGATGCCCTCGGGCGGCGGCATCGACCCGCCGAGCGTGAACCACGCCCACAGCGCGTCGGCCTGCGCGTACGCGTCGCCGCCGAGCACGTGCTCGAAGCTGTTCAGCCCGCCGGTGCCCATCGCGGGCATGCGCGTGCCCGGCTTGAAGCGCGCCGGGTCCTGCATGTAGAGCCGGTACCACGGGTAGCGCAGCCGCTCGGCGAACGCGGTCATGTCGACGCCGGCGTTGCCGCCCGAGCGGTCGCCGAAGCGGTGGCACGAGATGCAGTTCATCCCGCTCTCGCCCGCGAGCAGCCGGCCCGCGCGCACGCGCTCGTCGGTCACGCGCGGCTCGTCGGGCGGCGCTCCGTCGGTGCGCACGCCGTCGAGCGCCGCGAGCCCGCGCACGAGCGCGTCGTGGCGGTCGTCCGGGAAACGCGGCATGCGCGCCGCCATGTGCGGGCGCGCGACGCCCGCGCCGGAGAGCACCGCGCGGATCCAGCTCGGCTCGAGCTTCGTGCCGACGCCGGACAGATCCGGCGGCAAGCGGCCTTCGTCTCCGAGCTCGACCTCGTCGCCCGTCGTGACGAAGTATGCGCGCAGGTCGTCGGACGGCCCGCCCTCGCCGGCGCGCGCGTGGCACGCGAGGCACGAGAGCGCGTCGAGCGCGACCCGCGCGGCGTCGGCGGGCGCGGGCGCGTGCGGACCCTCGCGCACGCGCGCGAGCGCGAGCTCGAGCGCCGAGCGGTCGGCCGGCGCGAGCGCGTAGCGCGGCACCTCGCCCGCGGGCGCGTCCGGCGCGAGGCAGCCGCGGCCCGCCGCGAGCTCGGCGAGCGGCGGCGCGCTCGGCGTGCTCGGCGTGCTCCGCGCGCTCGGCGTGCTCGGCGCTGCGACGAGCGCGCGCGCCCCGTCCGCGGCCGCGAGCGGCACGTGGCACGCTTCGCAGCCGCGCTCGATCCACGCGCCGGCGCCGCGCTCGGCGAGCGCGTCGTCGAGCTCGCTCGCAGTCGACGGCGCGCCCCACGCGCCGACGAGGTACGCCGCGATCGAGCGCGCTTCGCGCGGCGCGAGGCGCAGGTCGGGCATGCGGCCGGAGGGGAACGCGGCGAGCGGGTCGGCGAGCAGCGCCGCCAGCGAGCGCTCGTCGTAGCGGCCCGCGAGCTCGCCGAACGGCGCGCGCGGCGGCGCCGACGGCAGGACGTCGGGGAGCTGCGCCGCGCCGAAGACGACGGCGGGGGAGGCGAGCGCGCCGTGGCACGCGACGCAGCCGACGGTGTGGTAGAGCGTGCGGCCGCGCTCGGCGTCGCCGTGCGCCGCGCTCGCGGGCTCGGGCTGCGAGGCCGAGGCGGCCGCTGCGCGCGTCGTGCGCGCGAGGAAGTGAGCGATCGCTTCAGCGTCGCCGTGGTCGCGCTCGGTGTGCGCGAACAGGTCGGGCATCGGGCTCGTCGCGCGCACGCCGTGCGGATCGGCGATCCACGAGGAGAGCCAGTCGACGCTCGCGCCGCGCGCGGCGAGAAGCAGGTCGGGCGCGTCGCGGCGCTCGAGCGCGGAGCCCGGCGGCGGAGCGTGGCAGCCGGTGCAGCCGAGCTCGGCGAGCAGCACGCGGCCCCGGCGCTCGGCGCGCGCGTGCGCGATCCGATCCGCGTCGGCCGGAGCGGGGCGCACGCGCGCTGCCGCGAGCGGCTCCTCGAGGAAGCCGACGCCGCCCTCGAGCTCGAGCTCCCACGACGTGACCAGGCGCACCGGGCCGTCGCCGGCGCGGCGCAGCTCGACCTCGAGCTCGTGCTCGCCGGGCTCGAGCGCGACGACGCCGCTCGTCGCGTGCGCGCCGGCCGCGCTCGTCCGCTCGCCCAGCCGCAGCGTCGCGGTGCCGCCGTCGCAGCGCGCGTGGAACGCGTAGCGCCCGGGCCAGTCGATCACGACGTGCGTGCGCCAGGTCGCGACGAGATCGGCGGGGGCGACGTGCGGGTGCGGCGACTCGCCGGCGGCGAGAGCGATCGAGGCGCGCGCGACGTGGTCGACGACGGGCGCGCCGCCGGCGCCGCGGTACTCGACGACGAAGCCGGCGTCCGCGGCCTGGGGCGGCGCACCGGCGGAGGACGGCGCCGCCGGGAGCAGGGCGGCGAGGAGCGCCGCGAGGGGGGCACTGCGCATCCGCGCACCATACCGGCGCGGCGGTCGGGCGGCTCGATCAGGCCTTGATGTTGTCCCGGTTCGGGCCCCGGCCGGCGTTGGCCTCGATGTACTTGACGATGCGGCCGGCGACGTCGAGCCCGGTCGACGTCTCGATCCCTTCGAGGCCGGGGGAGGAGTTGACCTCCATCACGACCGGGCCGTGGTTCGAGCGCAGCATGTCGACGCCGCACACGCGCAGGCCCATCGCCTTGGCCGAGCGGACGGCGGTGCTGCGCTCCTCGGGCGTCAGCTTGATGCGGTTCGCCGTCCCGCCGCGGTGCAGGTTCGAGCGGAACTCGCCGGGCGCGCCCTGGCGCAGCATCGACGCGACGATCTTGTCGCCGACGACGAACGCGCGGATGTCCGCTCCGCCCGCCTCCTTGATGAACTCCTGCACGAGGATGTTCGCGTCGAGCCCGCGGAACGCCTCGATGACCGACTCGGCCGCCTTGGCGGTCTCGCACAGCACGACGCCGATGCCCTGCGTGCCCTCGAGCAGCTTGACGACGAGCGGCGCGCCTCCGACGAGCTCGAGCAAGCCCGCCACGTCCTTGGTCGAGTGCGCGAAGCCCGTCACCGGCAGGCCGATGCCGCGGCGCGAGAGGAGCTGGAGCGAGCGCAGCTTGTCGCGCGACCGCGCGATCGCCTGCGACTCGTTGACCGAGTACGTGCCCATCATCTCGAACTGGCGCACGACCGCCGTCCCGTAGAACGTCTTCGACGCCCCGATACGCGGGATCACCGCGTCGACGACCAGCGGCTGGCCCTGGTAGATCACCTGGGGCCGGTGCGACGCGATGTTCATGTAGCAGCGCAGGTAGTCGACGACGAGCGCGTCGTGGCCGGCGGCCTCGATCGCCTCCTTGAGGCGACGCGTCGAGTACAGGCTGCTCTTGCGCGAGAGGATGGCGATTCTCATGGGCTCCTTCCGAAGGAAGCGGACAGGAGCCTACTGCGCACCGCGCGTGCCGCAACCGAATCGCGCGACGCGGCGGCGAGCGGCGCTGCGCGGGCGGGGGAAACGGAGTCGGGAGCAGGTTCTCGTCTCCCATGGAGACTGGTCCCCTTCAGAGCATTGAGTCGACCGGCGACTTCGGCGCGGCTGGAACGTTCTGCCGCGTGCTCACTCCTCGTCGGACGTCGGCCAGGGCCGATCTCTCGGCTCCCGCGGCGTTCGGGGATCGCAGTCGCGAGGGACCATCCGGTCCCGCGCGGCCCTACGACACGCCCCACGGACGCGATCTTTCGCAGGGCAACCCGCGCTCACGCCTAGCCCTCCCAGTTTCGCTCTTCCGGGACGGCGCTTCCTCGGGTGTGGCCCGTCTTGCGAGTTTGCATCATCGGTCGACCTCACGGGCCGCGATCCGCCCGTGATGGCTCTCCTGAGGTTCTCGTGCCCGCGCTTGCGGCGCCTTGCGCGGTCGCTCGCCGTTCGCGCACGCGCCGGACCGTCGTCCGAGCGCGCCCGCTCCGGGCGCCGCGCCGCGCGCGCCTGGGCCACGCCACGCCCTCCGCGCTCGCCCGCTCCGCCGAGCATCCGCTGCATGAGCGGAGCTCGCGTCACGAACAGACGCCGGAGACGCTGCGGCCACGCGCGCACCGCCTTCCAGAGCTTTCCCCGCGCCCGGAGCGGACCGCGGTTCCCCGCGCTCCTGCCCTCCTGGGGTTCGCACGACCGGCGTTCCAATGCCGCCGTGCGTCCGCTTCAGGGCCTTCCTCCCCGGCACGCAGTGCCTCGAGGCCTTGGACGGCCTCCGGTTGCTCTCCTAGGCTTTTCCCCTCTAGGGCGTTCCCCTCCACCGCACCGGACCGTGGCTTTCGTCCCACGGCCCTCCTCCTACGCGCTTCCCACGCCCTGGCCCGTCGGCTGCCGGCGCGCGGCGCCCTGGAGTCTCGGGTGACGGCGGAATCGGCTTGCCGTCTCCGGCTGCCGGCCCTTCTGAGGTTCGCGACCTCGCGGTCGCTGAGAACCCTTGCTCCCGACTCCGTGTTCTCAAAGATCCCCTTCTCGAAGATCCCCTCTCGCGAGGACGTCCGCATGCTAGCGTCGATCCCTCGACCGCGCCGGAAGCGCAAAGACCTTTCCGGCGGCTTTTCGAGCCAATTCAGCGCTCTCCACCGCGTTCCCACAGGTTCTCCACCGCCTGTCCACGAAACTGTCCACGGCCCGCTTCACCGACCGTTCGTTCCGGCCCGTTCATGAGCGACCTCGACCCGCAGCGCATCGCCGTCTTCTTCGACCTCGACAACCTCGCGCTCGGCGTGCGCGAGGCGGATTACCCGCCGTTCGACGTCGGGCTCGTGCTCGGACGGTTGCTCGAGAAGGGCAACGTCATCGTCAAGAAGGCTTACGCCGACTGGGAGCGCTGGTCGTCGTACAAGCGCGCGTTCCACGAGGCCGCGGTCGAGATGACCGACATCCCGCGCACCGGCATGTCGGGCAAGAACAGCGCCGACATCAAGATGGTCGTCGACGCGATGGAGCTGTCGTACGCGAAACCGCACCTCGACGCGTTCGCGCTGATCTCCGGCGACTCCGACTTCTCGCCGCTCGTGTCGAAGCTGCGCGAGAACGGCAAGTACACGATCGGCATGGGCGTGAAGAAGAGCACCAGCCGACTGCTCATCGGCAACTGCGACGAGTTCGTCTACTACGACGACCTCGTGCGCCAGACGGGCAAGGCGCTGCCGCGGCTCGACCAGATGCCCGAGCTCAAGCGCGAGGCGTTCCGCCAGCTCATCGAGGCCGCGACCGCGCTCGCGCGCGACGATCGCGAGCTGCACAGCTCGCTCGTCAAGGACACGATGAAGCGCAAGCAGCCGCAGTTCAACGAGGAGTACTACGGGTACAACTCGTTCAGCCGATTGCTCGAGGACGCACAGCGCTCGGGCATCGTCCGCCTGCGCAAGGACGAGCGCAGCGGCACCTACGTGATCGACGAAGTGCTCGAGGGATAGCGAGGGCTACGGCGCCCGCGCGAGCTCGACCCGCAGTGGCGCGTCTTCGCCGGGCACCGCGACGCCCCGCACGAGCGCGGGGGCGTAGCGCTCGGGCGCCTCGACGCGCAGGTCGAGCGTCCGCGCCGGCAGCACGAGCGCGAGCGAGCCGTCGTCGCGCAGCGCGATGTCGTACGCCGTGAGGTCGTGCCAGCCCTCGCCCTCCGCCACTTCGTCCCCGGCCTGCGCGCCGTCGCGCGCGAAACGCCACGCGAAGCGCGCGTCCTGCACCGCGCTCCCCGACGCCGCGTCGACGACCTGGACGAGCAGCGCCGCGATCGCCGGCACGACGAGCTCGAGATCCTCGCGGCCGGCGGCCGCCGCGAAGCGCGAGCGCACTGGCCCGTGCATCACGCGGAGCGTGAGCGCAGCGCCCGAGGGCGCGTCCAGGGCGACGCGGAAGCGGCCCTCGTCGTCCGTGCGCGCCTGCACGTTCGCCGCGCCTGTCACTGTCACGAACACCCACTCGTCCGGCACCGGCTCGCCCGCGTCCGTCGTCACGCGTCCCGCGAGCGGCGTCGTGGGGCTCTCGATCGCGAGGTCGACGACGCGCTCCTCGCCGAGCGCGATCTCGAGCTCGACCTCGCGCTCGAGATCGTCCGTCAGCGCCTCGACCGCGACCGGCCCCGGCTCGACGCCGGCGAACCGGTACGAGCCGTCGTCGGCCGTCGTCGTGAGCGCAGTCGCGCTCGCGCCCCGCCAGCGGACGAGCGCCACGAGCGGCTCGCCGTCGAGCGTCACGCGACCGCGCAGCACGGTGCCGTCGTCGGGAAAGCGCAGCTCGACCTCGCGCGCCTCGCCGGGTCGCTCGAACCGCACGTCCTCGAAGCGCGCCGAGACCCCCGTGTCGGAGCGCGTCACCCGGAGCGAGTCGTACCCGACGTACGGCGCGAGCGAGTCGAAGCGGAAGCTGCCCGCGTCGTCGGTGCGCATCGAGCGCAGGCTCGAGCGGCGGCCGAGCCCGACGCCCGCGGGGAGCGCGATGGACGCCGGTGCGTCGCGGTCGAGCGGCAGCACGACGAGCGCGCCGGCGACCGGCTCGCCCGCGCCGCTGCGCACGACGCCCGCGAGCGTGCACGCTCCGACGAGCGGCAGGACGAGCTCGCGCCGCGCGTCGTCGGGCTCGAGCCACGCGTGGGTGACCGCGTGGCCGGGCGCGACCGCTTCGAAGCGGACGCGCTCGTCGGAGAGCCCCGCGACGACGAAGCGCCCGCCCGCATCGCTGCGGGCGACCTCGCGCAGGCCGACGCGGATCGCCGCGCCCGCGACGGGCGCTCCGCTCTCGAACAGCACGACGCGGCCCGCGACCGAGCGCCCCGCGGGGACGAGCAGGTCGTACGTCCCGCGCTCGCCGCCGACCGGTCCGATCCGCCGCTCGGCCGGCACGCGGCCGGGGACGAGCACGTCGACGACGAACGCCTCCGTGCGCGGCGCGCGGTCGAAGCGGAAGCGGCCGTCGGCGTCCGTCGCGACCGAGCGCATTGCGCCGTCGCGCCAGCCGTAGCACCCGAAGTCGACCTGCGCCCCGGCGAGCGGCGCGCGCGTGTCGAGGTCGAGCACGCGCCCTTCGACCGTCGCCGCGCGCGCGAGCGCGAAGCGCGGCGGCCAGCGCAGCGGCGTGTCGAGCGCGATCGAGACGTGGCCCGGATGCTCGGCGGCGAGCAGGTCGACGCCGTGCGTGTACGCGCCCGCGGGGAAGCGGAATGCGCCGCTCGCGTCGGTGCGCGCCTGCACGCCGGTCGACGTCAGCGTGGCGTCGATCGCAGGCAGGTCGACGACGGTGACGAGCGCGCCCTCGAGCGGCGCGCCGTCCTCGTCGAAGACCCAGCCGTCGGGCTCGGCCGCGGCGTCCGGCGTGCTCGCCGCGCCCGCGCCGGAGCTCGCGGCGGCGGGCGGCTCGGCGAGCGGCTCGCGCGCGCCGTGCGCGTGGC
>CAZGTQ010000442.1:0-7609 GCA_964528575.1 uncultured Planctomycetaceae bacterium
GCGTCCGGGTCCGCCCGCGACGCGTGTCCCTGGGAGACGCGCTCGCCCGCCTCGGCCGCACGCTTCGAGTCGTCCGCCGTCGTCGTCGACGGTCGGTTGTACGTGCTCGGCGGCTTCGCGAATGGCGGCGTCGCGCTGACCACGTGCGAGGCCTACGACCCGCACACCGACACGTGGACGCGGCTCGCGGACCTGCCGGTGCCCCTCACGCACGCGCAGGCGGTCGTCGACGGGACGCGCATCCTGCTCGTAGGAGGCTTCGTCGGCACGAACCCGGCGCCGGCGACGGCGGACGTGCTCGCGTACGACACGGCGACCGACGCGTGGAGCAGCGACCTGCCTGACCTGCCGGCGCCGCGCGCGGCGGGAGCGATCGCGCTCGTCGGCCGCAAGCTGCACTACGTCGGCGGCGTGCTCCCCGACCGCATCACGACGGTCGGCGACCACTGGGTGCTCGACCTCGACGACCCGGGCGCGGGCTGGGACACGACGTCGCACCCGCCGCTGCCGCTCGGCCGCTGCCACGCGTCGGCGGTCGCGCTCGACGGCCGCGTCCTCGTGATCGGCGGCCAGATCGGCCACGACCCGTACCCGGTCCCGTGGGGCATCTCGTATCCCTTCGACGTGGACGCGGTCGACGCGTACGACCCGGCGAGCGGCACGTGGAGCGCGCTCGCCGACGCGCCGTCGCCACGCTCGCACAACGAGCCGAGCACGTTCGTGCACCAGGGCCGCGTCTGGTCGCTCGGCGGCCAGGACAGCATCGCGAACGTGAAGGCGCTCGACGAGGTCGTGACATACGACCCGGTCTCGAACGCGTGGACGAGCCTCGACCCGCTGCCGCACGGCCTGTTCGCGCCCGCCGCGGGCATCGTCGACGGCTGGCTCGTCGTCGCGACGGGCACCGACGATGCGAGCGGCCCCCCGGCGGCGAGCGCGCACGCGCGCCGCTGGGGCACGGAGGTCGGCTGCCTGGACGCAGCGCCGGCGACGCTCTCGCTCGCGCTCGGCGGCAGCCAGACGCTACAGCTCGACGCAGGCGCGACGCACGGCGGCCTCTTCTACATTTTGCTCGGCTCCGCCGCGGGCACGTTCCCCGGAGTGCGGCTCGGCGAGAGCGCGTACCTGCCGCTGAATCCCGACTCCTATTTGCTGAGCCGCTTGATCGCGCCGAGCGCGCCGCCGGTCGCGAGCGGCCTCGGCGCGCTCGACGCGCACGGTCGCGCGACGGTCGCGCTCACCGTCCCCACCGCGACCAACCCCGCGCTCGCCGGCCTCGCGCTGCACCACGCGTACGTCGTGCTCGACCCCGCCGCCGAGCACAAGAAAACGCCCGCGGCGAGCAACGCGATCCGCGTCGAGCTCGTTCCCTGACCGCGCGGGGTCAGCCCGCTCGCGCATCGGCCGAGCTGCGCGCAGCCGCGAGCACGGCCGCGACCGTTGCGCGCGCCTGCTCGTTCTCCTCGGACGACCACTGCGCCGCGATCCCCGCGAGAGCCTCGGACCCGATCTGCCACGACAGCGGCCCTTCGCCGCAGAAGTGGAACGCGACGGTCTCGTAGAAGCCCTCGCCGTAGCGGCCGCACCAGTGCGCTCGTTGCTGATCGACCTCGACGTCGCCGCGCGCGATCTGCGTCGAGCCGCGCACCTTCATCAGGGCGACGAGCGGAGCGAGCACGTGCTGCGCCAGCCGCGCGAGGAGCCCCGGCCGCTCGCGCGGCAGCTCTCCCGGCCGGCAGCTCGCGCGGATCTGGACGAGGAGCACGCCGCCGAGCCGCTCGCCCCAGCGCTCGAGCAGCGCCTCGATCCACTCGACCGCCGAGACGACGCCGAAGTTGTCGAAGTAGCCGCCGTCGGCGAGGTGCAGCCCGTCCGCATCGTCGGTGCCGCCGTCCGCGCGCTCGCCGCGGGCGACGGGGCTGACGAACGGGAACGTCGCGGAGAGCCGCGCCGCCGTTACCGCCGACACGTCGCAGCCGGGGAACAGGTCGAACACGTGGCGCGCCATCCGCTCGGGATCGCGCGCGGCCGCGGCGACCCGCGTCGGGCCGAACAGGACCCGCTCGCCCGTCTCGACCGCCGTCGCGTTGAACACGACGGCGGGCAAGACGCCGCGCTCGACGTCCGCGGCCCACGCGCGCAGCGTCGGCTCGGTGCCGTGGAGGTGCTCGCGCCACGCTTGCTCGATCGCCCAGCCGCGGTCGCGCCGCCGCGGGACGAGCGGCGGGAGCACGAGCCGCAGCAGATCGGGATACGCCAGCCCCCACGCGGTCGCCTCGAGGCTCGACGCGCTCGCCGCCTTGCGCACGCGCGCGACGTCGCCCGGAGCGAGCGCGCCGTTGCCGCGGCGCAGCGCCTCGAGATAAGGGACGAGCCCGACGCTGCTGCCCGACACGGCGCTCGCGAAGCGCACGCTCGCGGTGAACCCGTCGATCCGGTCGAGCTCCGTCAGCACGTGATCGGTCCAGCACGACGCGACGATGCCGCCGCCGCTCGCGGCGACGACGACGGCGATCGGCTTGCTCTCGCGGTGGCGCTCGAGCCACGCCTCGACGCCGGCGTCGAACGGGAGCCCTGCGGCCGGCCGCGCGTCGCGCTCGAGCACCGGGTAGACGTGGTCGCGGCGGACGAGGACGACGACGAGCGCGACCCACGCCGCGGCGAGGAGCGCGACCGGCACGCGGTAGAAGTCGAGGAAGAACGCGGCGCCGGCAAAACCCCAGCACGCGACCTGGAGCATCGTGAGCAGATACCACAGCGCGGGGACGCGCTCGCGCAACGCGCCGCCGCGCGCCGGCGACAGCAGCCGGTACCCCGCCGCGTAGATCGCGGCGAACACGACGAAGAGCGCGAGCGCCTCGAGGTGGTCGCGGTGGAGTTGGCCGCCCTCGACGTAGCCATCGCCCAGGAGCGCGAGCACCGGCGCCGGCACCACCCCTGCCAGCGTGTGCGCCGGCAACATCGCGATCTGCTCGAACACGAAGCTCGCGAGCGGCACGACCGCGATCGCGATCGCGCCGGTTCCCGCGGCGACGATGCGATCGTGCCACGGCTCCGCCGGCCGCGGCTCGCCCGCCGCGTCGACGCTCGCCTCGCGGCCGGCGACGAGCGCCGCCGCGAGCGGCAGCGCGAGCGCGAGCGCGAACACGATCGTCCCGAGCTCCTCCCCCGCCCAGCTCCTTTCGAGGCCGAGGTCCGCGACGCCGTAGCGCGCGTGCCCGTGCAGCAGCGCGACCTGCGCGGTGCGCGCGACGATCGTCCCGAGCAGGACGGCGCCCGCCGTGCCGAAGCGCACGCCCCACAGGCGGCAGCGCACCAGGCTCCCCAGCGCCGCGGGCGCGAGCTCGACGACGAGCGGCGCGAGCAGCAACACGAGCCCGCTCGCGAGCTGGAACCGCAGCAGCACGACGTAGCGCACCGCGTCGGTCGTCCCGGCGGTCGCCCCGAGCCACCAGATCCCCGCTCCGACGAGCACCGCCGTCCAGACGCCGCTCACCCACCGCGTCCACCGCATCGTCCGTCCTCCCTCGGCGGCCGAGCATAGCGGTCACCACGCCCGTCGGCGCGGGTAGCCTCGTGCGGCCGCCCCGGACGAATCGGTCACGCTCCGCCGGGCGCGGCATCCCCCTCGCGATGAGCACGCCCCGCGGAGCCGTCGACGTCGAGCTGCTGCTCGCCCAGCGCGCCTGGGTGCAGCGGCTCGCCGAGCGCCTCGTCGCCGATCCCGCGGGAGCGGACGACGCGGCGCAGGACGCGCTGGTCGCGGCGCTGCGGCGGCCCCCGCGTGGAGCGGCGAGCGAGCGGACCCTGCGCGCCTGGCTCGCGCGCGTCCTGCGCAACCGCGTGCGTTTGGGCGCGCGCGGCGAGGCGCGCCGGCGCGCGCGCGAGAGCGCGGCCGCGCGGCCCGAGCGCACCGACTCCGTGGCCGAGGTCGTCGCGCGCGCCCAGGATCTGCGCGCGCTCGTCGAGGCGGTCCTCGCGCTCGACGAGCCGTACCGCACGGCCGTGCTCCTCGCCCACTTCGACGGTCTCTCGGTCGCCGCGAGCGCGCGCCGGACGGGCGCGTCGCCGGTCGCGGTGCGCAAGCGCCTTTCGCGCGGCGTCGCGACGCTGCGCGCGCGCCTCGAGCGGCGCTGGGGCGACGGCGCGAGCCTCGCGCTCGCGCTCGCGGGGATCGTCGGTCCGAACGCCGGGGGCGCGCTCTCCCGGCTCGCACGCTGGGGGACCCTCATGAGCTGGAGCGGGAAAGCGGCCGTCGGTGCCGCGGTCGTCGTCGGATTGGTCGCGTTCGTCGTCGGGAACCGCGAGCGCGCACCCGCGCTGCGGCCGCCGGGCGCCGAGAGCGCGGCGGACGCCGGCGCGGCCGCGAGCGGCGCGGCCGCGTCCGGCGCGGACGAGGAAGCGGCCGCGACGCAGCGTGCGGACGTCGCCCAGCTCGCACCGGCGGGCGCGCTCGTCGTGCGCGTGCGCGACGCGGCGGGCGCGCCGCTCGCGGACGCGGACGTGCTCGCGGCGGATGTGCTCGACGCGCGCGAGCTCGAGGACGCGCTCGCCGCGCAGTGGGCCGCGCTCGGCATCGCGGAGCGAGCGCCGCGCTGGCTCGCGCTCGTCGAGGAACGCGCGATCCCAGGCGATCCGCACATGCCGGATCGGCGGCCGCTCGTCGCCGGTTCCGAGCGCGCGCTCGGGCGCACCGGAGCGGACGGCGTCGCGCGCGTCACGCCGGTCGCGTCGGGCGAAGCGCTCGTCGTGCGACACAGCGGCGCCTTCCCGATGGTCGTCCCGCCGGCCGCGGCGCTCGGCGCGAGCGAGCTCGAGGTCGTGCTCCCACCGCGCGGCACCGCGACGATCTCCGTCGTGGACCCGGCGGGCCGTCCGATCGCCGGCGCCTTCGCGCGCGTCGAGCTCGACTTCGCGTCGCTCGATCCGGCGGATCCGCGGCCGCTGTGGGACCCGCTCGTCTGGCACGGGCCGACCGGCGCGACGGGCGCGCTCGTCGTCGACGTTCCCGCCGGCGTCGATCTGCGAGCGACGCCCTTCGGCGACTTCTCGGGTCGTGACGGGGGGCTGTGGGTCGACCCCGCGCGGGGCGAGGGAGCGTGCGAGCTGTTCGTGTGGGCGTTGGGCGCGCTGCGCGGCGTGGCGGTGTGGGAGGACGGGACGCCCGCGGGCGGCCTGACGGTCCGTTACGACCCGCCCTGGTCGCTGGTGTGGAAGCTGATCGGGACGATCGAGACGGACGCGGCCGGCGCCTTCGAGCTGCGCGATCAGGTCGTCGGCCTCGGACGTCTGACGCTCGGCCCGAGCTCGCGGTTCGCACGACCGCTCGTGGAGCTCGAGGTCGAGGTGCGCGCTGGCGACACGTCCGACGTCGGCACGATCGAGCTCGCACGTGGCGCGCTCGTCTCCGGACGCGTCGCGGCACCTTTCGCGCTGGACGGCGCGCGCGTCCAGCTCGAGATGCGCTCGGGCGGCACGACGCACTGGGCCGGCGCTGTCGACGGCGAAGGACGCTTCGCCGGCCGCGCGCCGCGCGGCGAGGTCGAGCTCGCGGTGTCGGTGGTCGGTGGCTGGCGCCAGCGCGAAGTGCTCGCGCGGACGGTGCCGGTGCCGAGCGAAGGCGTCGAGCTCCAACTCGGCGACGTGCTCGGCGCCGTGCGGATCGGAGCGCCGGAAGGCATGCCGGACGGGGTGGCAGTGGTCGCGCGGCTCTTCGAGCGGGGCGCGCCGTCGGGGTGGGCGTTGGCGGACGCGGTCACGCTCGACCGCCAGCGCGTCGCCGCGGACGCGGTCGAGCTCGCTGCGCTCGCGCCGGCGACGTACGACGTCGAGATTTCGTTCGGCGACTTCGGCGGGGCGCGCTTCGAGGACGTCGTCGTCGAAGCCGGGCGGACGACGGACCTCGGCCGGGCCTCCCTCGCCGGCGCGGAGCTCTTCGGCCGCGTGCTCGACGCAGCGGGCGCGCCGGTCGCGGGCGCGAAGGTCGTGCTGCTCGCGCCCGCGCTCGACATCTTCGGGACAGGCGCTCCGCTCGAGCGCCGCACGACGAGCGACGCGGACGGCGCGTACCGCTTGCGCGGCGTCGTGGCGCGCTCGTGGCGGGCGTACGCGGCGACCGGCGATCTCGCGAGCGACGTACGGCAGGTCGCGCTCGCGTCGGGCGAGCGGCGCGAGCTCGACCTCGCGCTCCTGCCGGCGTGCTACGTGCGCGGGCGCGTGACGCGCAGGGGCGAGCCGGAACCGGCGGCGGGCGTCGGCTGGTCGTACGCGGACATCACCGACCTGAAGCTCTCGATCGGCGCGCCGCGCTGGGTCCGCCCCGACGCGGACGGTCGCTACGCGCTCGGTCCGTTCCTCGCCGGCGGCTACCGCCTGCGCGCCGGCGACGCGGTTCGCTTCGTCGAGCTCGAGCCCGGCCGCGACGCGCACGTCGACTTCGAGGTCGAGTCGCCGGCGACGGTGCTGACGCTCGAGCTGGGCGGCGAGCCGCTGCGGCACCTCGAGCAGGTCTCCGCGACGTGCGTCGACCCGAAGAGCACGAGCTACGGCTTGCGCGCGACCGGCCTGCTGCTCGGTGCGGGCCGCGTCGAGATGGCGCTCCCGCCGGCGACGTGCGTGCTCGAGGTGCACGCGAGCGAGCACGGTCAGCGCCCGCGGCTGCACGCGGTGCTGGACGGTGCGGCGCTCGGCGCGCGCGCGACGGTCGCGCTGCCCGACGGTGTGCTCGAGCTCGCGCTCGGCGACGGCTGGCGACACCGCGAGGCGCCTGAGCTGTTCGTGCTCGCGACGTCGCGCGCCGACTTGCGCATCGCCGGCCGCTGGCAGTCGCCGCAGCCGAGCGAGCGTGACGGCGACGTCGTGCGCTACCTCGGCATCCCCGCCGGCGCGCTCGTGCGCCTCGAGGGCACCGGACCCGGCGGCACGCGCGTCGAGCGCGAATTGACGTGCGGCGCGGGTACGATGCGCTTCGATTGGCCGTGACGGCGCCCGTCCGGTGGCCGCGGACGCGAATCGGTCACGATCGGCCGTCCGCGGAATTTCTCTTTCGATGAGCACGCCGCGCGAAACCGTCGACGCGGAGCTTTTGCTCGCCCAGCGCGCCTGGGTGCAACGGCTCGCCGAGCGCCTCGTCGCCGATCCCGCGGGAGCGGACGACGCGGCGCAGGACACGCTGGTCGCAGCCCTGCGCCGGCCGCCGGCGGTCGCCGCGGGCGAGCGCAGCCTGCGCGCCTGGCTCGCGCGCGTGCTGCGCAACCGCGTGCGCGTGGGCGCGCGCAGCGAGCGGCGCCGGCGCGAGCGCGAGACCGCGGCGGCGCGGCCGGAGCGGCTGGCCTCCGCAGCCGAAGTCGTCGCGCGCGCCCAGGACCTGCGCGCGCTCGTCGAGGCGGTCCTCGCGCTCGACGAGCCCTACCGGACGGTCGTGCTCCTCGCGTACTTCGACGGCCTGCCCATCGCGGCGATCGCGCGCCGCACGGACGCGTCGCCGGTCGCGGTGCGCAAGCGCCTCTCGC
This sequence comes from uncultured Planctomycetaceae bacterium, assembly GCA_964528575.1. Classification (GTDB taxonomy): domain Bacteria; phylum Planctomycetota; class UBA1135; order UBA1135; genus CAZGTQ01. Next base: position 7,512 of record CAZGTQ010000442.1, read on the forward strand.
GCGGCGTCGCGACGCTGCGCGCGCGCCTCGAGGGGCGCTACGAGAGCCGCGCGGCGCTCGCGCTCGCGCTCGCCGGCCTCGTCCGTCCGAGCGGCGAG
>CAZGTQ010000443.1:0-3508 GCA_964528575.1 uncultured Planctomycetaceae bacterium
CGTCGGTCAGGTCTACCAGACGCTGCGGCGCCTCGAGCGCGACGGCCTCGTCGAGCCGGCCGCGACCGGCGACGCCGAGCGGCAGAGCTGGCGCATCACGGACCTCGGCCGCGCGGAGCTGGAGCGCTGGTACGCGTCGCCCGTCGACGACGACCCGCCCGCGCGCGACGAGCTCGCGATCAAGGTGCTGCTCGCCGTCGCGGCCGAGGCCGTCGACGTCGCGCCGATCCTGCAGAGCCAGCGCGAGCGCAGCATGGAACGACTCCAGCGCTACACGCGGCTCAAAGCGCAGGCCGATCCCGAGCGCGAGCTGCCGTGGCTCCTTCTGCTCGACGCGCTCGTGCTGAAGACCGAGGCCGAGATCCGCTGGCTCGACCTGTGCGAGGAGCGCCTGCGCGCGCGCGACGAGCGATGAGCGAGCCGATCCTGCGTCTGGACGCGGCCGGACGCGTGCACGGGACGGGCGCGCGAGCGGTGCGCGCGCTCGGCCCCGTGTCGCTCGCGGTGCACGCGGGCGAGCTCGTTGCGGTCATGGGGCCCTCGGGCTCGGGCAAGTCCACGCTGCTCGCGCTCGCCGGCGCGCTCGATGCGCCGACCGAGGGACGCGTGCTCGTGCGCGGCCGCGACCTCGGCGCTCTGCCGGCGAAGGAGATCGCCGCGTTGCGCCGGCGCACGATCGGCTACGTCTTCCAGGACCTCAACCTCGTCCCCGGGCTCACGGCGCTCGAGAACGTCGCGCTCCCGCTCGAGCTCGACGGCGCGCGGCCCGCCGACGCCGCGCGCGAGGCGCGAGCCGCGCTCGAGCTCGTGCGCATGGAGCGCTTCGGCGAGCGCTTTCCCGACGACCTGTCCGGCGGCGAGCAGCAGCGCGTCGCGATCGCGCGCGCCTTCGTCGGCCCGCGCGAGCTGCTCCTCGCCGACGAGCCGACCGGCTCGCTCGACACGGTCACCGGCGAGGTCGTTCTGCGCTTGCTGCGCGAGCAGTGCGACGCGGGCCGCACCGCCGTGCTCGTGACCCACGACCCCAGCCACGCCGCGTGGGCGGACCGCGTGCTGTGGCTGCGCGACGGCGTCTTCGCCGAGCAGCGTCCGGCATGAACGCGCTCCGGGCGCTGCGCGCTCTCGCGCGCGTCGAGCTTCGCGCGCTGCGCCGCAACCGCGCGCGCTCGCTGCTCGTCATCGCGCTCGTCGCCGTGCCCGTCGCGGCGATGGCCGGCGGCGGCACGCTGCTGCGCATCGTTCGTCCGACCGCCGACGAGCGGCGCGTCGCGACGTTGGGAAGCGCCGCGCTGCGCGTCGACGCGGGCACCGCGGCGGAGGCGGCGGCGGCGCGCGCGAGCTTGCCACCCGACGCGCGCGTCGACGTCGTCGTCTTCGGGCAGGAGCTGCTGCGCGCGCCCGGCCGGCGCATCGGCGCGCGCTCGCTCGCGCTCGACCTCGGCGGGCTCGGCGGCGGCATCGTCCGCATCGTGCGCGGGCGCGCACCCGCCGCGCCCGACGAGGTCGCGCTCTCCCCCGTCGCGCTCGCGAGCCTCGCGCTCGACGTGGGCGACCGCGTGACGCACGCGGAGCGCGACGCGCTCGTCACCGGCGTCGCGATCGACCCCGAGGAGCTCGACCTGCCTCTCGTCGTGCGCTCGAGCGCCGCGCCGCCGGCGGGCGGTCGGTACGTGCTGCTCGCCGAGCGGGGCGAGCCGAGCACGCTGCGCGCCGCCGGACACCACGTGGTCGCGCGCGGGGACGTCGGCGAGCCCGACGCGTTCGAGGCGGCGACGGTGTTCGTCGTCGGCGGCTTCGGGCTGTTCGAAGCGGGTCTCGTCGTCGCGGCGGCGTTCGCGGTCGGGCTGCGCCGACGCCAGCGCGAGCTCGGGCTGCTCGCCGCCGCCGGTGCGACGCCCGCCGGGTTGTGCGCGGCGGTGCTGGCGTCGGCCGCCGTCCTCGCGGCGCTCGGTGCCGCGCTCGGCGTCGCGGTCGGGCTCGGCGCAGCCGCGGCGGCGCACCCGTTCCTCGCGGGCTGGAACGCGCGTGCGAACGGGCCGTTCGAGGTGTCGTGGGCCCACGTTGGCGGAGCGTCGCTCCTCGGCATCGTCGCGGCGTTGGGGGCGGTCGTACTCCCCGCGCGCGCCGTCGTGCGCCTGCCCGTCCGCGTCGCGCTCGCGGGGCGGCGTCCGCCGGCGACGAGCAGCGGGCGCTGGCTCGGGCTCGGCCTCGCGCTCGCCGCGACCGGCGTCGCCGTGCAGTTCCTCGGCCGCGCGAGCGACGGCGCGCTCGCTGCGGTCGCGGTGCTCGCCGGCTCGATCCTCGGCGTGCTCGGCCTCGGCGCGTGCAGCCCCGCGCTGCTCGCGCTCGCGGCACGCAGCGCCGGCCGCTTGCCGCTCGTCTGGCGGCTCGCCGTGCGCGACGCCGGGCGCTTCCGCGCGCGCAACGGTCCGGTCGTCACCGCCGTGCTCGCGAGCATGTCGATCAGCGTGCTCGTCGGCTCGCTCGTCGCGAGCATCGATGCGCTCGTCGCGACGCGTGCGCCGCTGCTGCGCGACGACCACCTGTGGGTCGACGGGCCGGGCGCCGCGGCGGTCGCCGAGCGGCTGGCGAGCGAGCTGGACGTCGTCGCGGCGGCGCCGCTGCGAGCGGTGTACGCGGGCGGAGCGCCGCTGCGCGCACGCGGAGACTGGGTCGCGCTCGCCGGCGAGGAGCTCTGGCGTGCGCTCGACGTCGCCGGAGCTGCGGGAGCGCTTCGCGAAGGCAAGCTCGTCGTGCTCGACGCGCAGTCGGCCGAGCTTGCGCCGTCCGTCGAGCTGACGAGCCAGGCCGGTCGAGCGCTCGGACGCGTCGACGTCGTGGCCTTCGCGCCGCCGCTCGTCCTGGGCGCGCCGCGCGCCCTGCTCGGGGAGAGCGCGCTCGCGCGGCTCGGCCTCGCGAGCGGCCCGCCGCCGGGCAGCGACGAGACGCCGTGGCTCGTGCGGCTGTCGGCGCCGGTCGAGCGCGCCGTGCTCGCGCGCGCGCAGGACGTCGCGGTCTCGGTACCGGGGACCGCGGTCGACGCGCAGGTCGCGCGCGAGCGGCCGCAGCGCGTGTTCTTCCATCTCGTGCTGCTCGCGTGCCTCGCCACCGGAACGCTCGTCGTGCTCGCCGCGACGACTCTCTCGTCCGTCGAGTCCACGGCCGATGCGCGCGTGCTCCATGCCGTCGGCGCCGCGCCGCGCGTCACCGCGGCGCTCGCCGCCGCGCGCGCGTGCTACCTCGCGCTCTTCGGATGCGTGCTCGCGATCCCCGCGGGCCTCCTGCCCGCGCTCGGGCTCGCGTCGCTCGCGGACGTGGAGCTCACGCCCGCGATCCCGTGGGCCGAGCTCGTCGTCGTCGCGCTCGCGCTTCCCGCGCTTTCGTACTCCGTCGTCCGCGTCGCGTCGTCGTTTCGCCGGCGCGTCTTCGTCGCCCTGTCCTCCTAGCTTCGCAGCGCCATGTCGATCTCTCTCGCTCTCCTCGTTTGCTGCGCGTCCGCCGTTCCGCC
>CAZGTQ010000444.1:0-18245 GCA_964528575.1 uncultured Planctomycetaceae bacterium
GCCGAGCGCGAGGGCCGCGTACATCCGCTGCGTCGAGTTCGCGACCGCGAGCTCGTCGAGCAGCGTCGGCAGCGAGCCGACGTCGCCGACGAGACCGAGCGCGAGGCTCCACGCGCCGCGCGCTTCGCTGTTGTTCTCCGCCTCGTGCTCGGCGACGAGCCGGGCGCGCAGCGCGTCGTCGGTCTCGCCGCGCGACGCGAGGCCGAGCGCGAGCGCGATCCACGGCCGCTCCGCGCGCGGCGCCTCGTCGAGCACGTCGAGCAGGAAGCGGCGCGCCTCTTCGTCGCCGCGCCGGCCGATCGCGCCGAGCACGTAGCCGCGCGTCAGCGGCTCGCGCTCCTGCTCGTACGCCGTCAGCAGCACGGGCAGGGCGAGCTCGCCCTGGAAGTCGCCGAGCGCGAGCGCCGCCGCGCGCCGGTCGGATAGGCGACGGTGCACGAGCAGGTCGCCGAGCCGGCGCAGATCCGCGGCGTCGGTGCCGCGCGCGACGAGCTCGATCGCGCGCGAGCGCGCCTGCGATCCGTGCCCCTCGAGCGCGTCGACGGCGAGCGTGCCCGTCTCGGCCGCCGGCGCGAGGCGCGCGTACACGAGCGCGCCCTCCGTGACCTCGTCGCGCTCCGAGCGGCGCGCCTCGCGCACGAGCTCGAGCACGAACGCGTCGAGCTCGGCGCCGCCGTGGCCGGCGCGCCGCGCGAGGCCGAGCCCCGCGAACGCGAAGCCGCGCGCGCGCTCGCCGAGGTCGCGCCGCTCGCCGGGCAACGAGCCCGTGCGCGCGACGCTGCGCAGGATCGCGTTGCCCGCGTCGCTCGCGGTCGCACCGAGCGCGAGCAGCGTCGTCTCGCGCACCATCTGGCTCGGGTCGTCGAGCGATCTTGCGAGCGCCGGCACGGCCTCGCCGCCCGCGACGCGGCCGAGCGCGATCGCGGCGGCGGAGCGCACGGGGGCCGTCGGGTGGTCGAGGTCGGCGCGGAACAGCACGCTCGCGCGCTCGCGCAGGAGCTCGACGACCTGGCCGGGATAGCCGCCTTCGCTGCCGGAGCTCGGGCCGGCGAACGGGCGGAAGCGGTTGGGCTGGAAGTAGTCCGCGCGCGTCGCCTCGAACCAGCGCACCCAGTCGGTCGCGCTCGGCGCGCCGCCGCTGGAGGGCGCGCTCGGCGACGACCCGCCGAGCGGCGTCGCGGGGCCGGACGGCGGAGCGCCGCCACCGGAGACCGGGCGCGAGGAGTCCGGGCTCGGACCGCCGGAGGACGTGTCCGACCCGCTCGGGTTGGGCGGTTGACCGCCGCCCGCGGGCGGCGCGCCCGACGGCTTGGAGTTCCAGTCCTTCGTCGGCGGCTGCGAACCGGGGAGCTGGATGCGCGCCGCCTCGGCGAGCGTGAGCCCGTGCCGCGCGAGGAACGCCTCGAACGCGTCGTGCCCCGCGAGCTGCGCGACCCACGCGCCGTTGTCGCGCGCGGCGACCGCGTCGACGAGCTCGTCCTCGCCCGCGCGGTGCAGGAGCCACGCGACGGCGCAGCGCCGGCCCGCGTCGTCGACGAAGACGGGCCGGCGCACCCACGGCCCGTCGGGCGCGACGCCGAACTCGCCGCGCTCGACGTAGTCGTGCAGCCACGCGATCGCGACCGCGCGGCCGGGATGCGTGACGCCGGCGGACTCGAGCTCGTCCAGCACGCGCTCGTAGTGCGCGCGGGCCGCGCGGACGCGCTCGCTCTCACCGGGCGCTGCCTGAGGCGCCGCGAGAGGAGCGAGGGAGAGCAGGGCCAGGACGGGGAGGGGGACGAGCGTGCGGAACATGGGTCGGTCCTTGGATGGCGGAGCGCTTTGCGAGCTCCTACAAGCAAGGGCCGGACCGCGGCCCCCGGCGGGCCTGAGGCCGGTCGCGGCGGCCGCTGCGTTCCACCGTCGTAACGGCGGTTGCCCCAGCCCCTCGGCGCGCGGGGAAGTCGCCGAGGAGGTGACGAATCCGCCTACAGCGCGGCGTCGACCACCGCGAGCACCGAACCCGGCCCCAAGAAAGCCTTCGGCGGGGCCAGGTGCACGCTCTGTCCGAAGAGCACCAGGGCGTCGACGCCGGAGCCGAGCGAGCCGAACGGCACGGGGAGCGTGAGGGTGCCCGAAGGCGGCACCGTCCCGAGGGGGACCAGCAGGAGCGGGGAGATGAGCCGCGTTCCGTTGAGGAAAGCGAAGTCGGGCGTCGTGTCCTGCGCGAGGCCGACCGCGAGCAGCATGACGTCGCCGGGCTCTCCGTCGATCTGCAGCGTCGCGCTCTGCGTCTCGCGCACCACCGGCGTGACGGCGAAGTGACGCGCGTTCCCCTCGAGCGTCGTCAGGGCGCCCGCCACCGGCGCGCCGGCCAAGCCCGCCGGACAGACCGGATCCGGCGCGCCACCCGCACCGCCCACGAACGTGCAGTCGAGCACCGTCGCGGCAGCGCCCTCGAGCTTCAGACCGGTCCCGCCGGAGCCCGCCAGGATGTTGCAGAAGCTGCACTCCCAGCAGTAGGCGTCGGCGCCCGCTCCGCCGCGGAACGTCGTCCCCGACGCGAACAGCTCTCCTCCGCTCACGAGCGCGCCGTCACCGCCGTCCGACGCACCCTCCCCGCCGATCACCACGCAGTCCCAGAGCTGGACCCTGGAGGACGTCGAGCGCAGTCCCACCGTCTCGACCCAGGAAGAAGACCCGCCGGACTGGAGCGTGCAGCGCAGGAAGGTGACGCTCGCCGAGTTGGAGACCCTCGCAGCGTCGAACCACGCCAGGCTCGATCCCGAATTGGGCCCGAGCTCGCAGTCCTCGAGCCAGACCTCGCTCGCGACGCCCGATACCCTGAGCGGCGGCGTGGAGCCACCGCTCTGCATCTGCAGGCCGCGCACCACGACCTGCTCCCCGGGAGGCACCCCTGAGACGAGCACGGGACCGGTCACCACGGTGGCTCCCGTGTCGGCGAGCACGGCGATCGAGCGGTCGATCGTGAAGCCGCCGTAGGTCCCGGAGCGGACGAGCACGACGTCGCTCGGATTGGCGGCCGCGACCGCGGCTCCGATGTCGACGAAGTCGACGCCCGGCCCGGGCGCCGGCGCGACCACGAGCACGTCGGCGGGAGCCGCTCCGAGCGCGGCGGGAAGCGCGAGGGCGAGAGCACACAGCATCGGATCACCTCCAGAAGGGGGGGCCCGCATCGTACGCGACCACGCCGCCTTCGCTCCCCCGGTACGATGCGGGGCTGCGATGGACGCCTTCCGCGCTGCGACCCGGGCCTGGTTCGAGGAGACGTTCCGCGAGCCGACGCCCGTGCAGCGCCGCGGCTGGGCCGAGATCGCGAGCGGGCGCCACGCGCTGCTCGTCGCGCCGACCGGGTCGGGCAAGACGCTGGCGGCGTTCTTGTGGGGCATCGACGCGCTCGCGGGGCTTTCGCCCGACGCGCCCCCGGGCGTGCGCGTGCTCTACGTGTCGCCGCTCAAGGCGCTCGCGCACGACGTCGAGCGCAACCTGCGCGCGCCGCTCGCCGGCGTCGCGCGCACCGCGGAGCGGCTCGGCGAGAGCGCGCGCGCGGTCCGCATCGACGTGCGCACCGGCGACACGCCGCAGCGCGAGCGGCAGCGCCAGGCGCGCGATCCCGGCGAGATCCTCGTCACGACGCCCGAGTCGCTCTTCCTGATCCTCGGCTCGCGCCAGCGCGAGACGCTGCGCACCGTCACGACGGTGATCGTCGACGAGATCCACGCGCTCGCGCCGTCCAAGCGCGGCGCGCACCTCGCGCTGTCGCTCGAGCGGCTCGCGGAGCTCGCCGAGCACGACCCGCAGCGCATCGGGCTGTCGGCGACGGTGCGTCCGCTCGACGAGGTCGCGCGCTTCCTCGGCGGCGACCGCGACGTCGCGGTCGTCGACACGTCGGAGGCGCCGCTGATCGAGCTGTCGATCGAGGTGCCCGTCCCCGACATGGAGAACGTGCCGCCGCCCCAGAAGGAGCGCGAGCGCGGAGGGTCCGTCCTCGGCCTGCTCTACAAGCATCAGGTCGGCGCGCCGATGCACGAGCGCGGCATCTGGCCGGCGATGTACCCCGAGCTCGTCGACGCGATCCGCTCTCACCGCTCGACGATCGTGTTCGTCAACAGCCGCGGGCTCGCCGAGCGCGTCACGCAGCGCATCAACGCGCTCGCGGAAGAGGAGCTCGCGCTCGCGCACCACGGCAGCGTGTCGCACGCGAAGCGCGCCGAGATCGAGGACGGGCTCAAGGCGGGCCGGTTGCGCGCGATCGTCGCGACGAGCTCGCTCGAGCTCGGCATCGACATGGGCGCGGTCGACCTCGTCGTGCTCGTCGAGTCGCCCGGCTCGGTCGCGCGCGGCCTGCAACGCGTCGGGCGCGCGGGCCACCACGTCGGCGCGAAGAGCGTCGGCCGCATCTTCCCGAAGTTCCGCGGCGACCTGCTCGAGTGCGCCGTCATCGCGGGGCGCATGCTCGCGGGCGAGATCGAGGCGCTCGCCGTGCCCAAGAGCTGCCTCGACGTGCTCGCGCAGCAGATCGTCGCGATGTGCGTCGTCGCGCCGCGCGAGGTCGGTGAGATCGAGCGCGTCGTACGGCGAGCCTACCCGTATCGCGAGCTCGCGGGCGGCGCGCTCCACTCCGTGCTCGACATGCTCTCGGGCCGCTACCCGAGCCACGACTTCGCGGACCTGCGGCCGCGGCTGCGCTGGGACCGCGCGCGCGACGTGCTCTCGGCGCGGCCGGGCGCGGCGATGGTGTCGCGCACGAACGCCGGGACGATCCCCGACCGCGGCGCGTTCGCGGTGCAACTCGGCGAGGACGGCCCGCGCATCGGCGAGCTCGAGGAGGAGATGGTCTTCGAGAGCCGCGCGGGCGACACGTTCCTGCTCGGCGCGTCGACGTGGCGCGTCGAGACGATCACGCGCGATCGCGTGATCGTCTCGCCCGCGCCGGGCGAGCCGGGGCGGCTGCCGTTCTGGAAGGGCGACGGGCCGGGGCGGCCGCTCGAGCTCGGCCGCGCGCTCGGCGCGTTCGTGCGCGAGCTGGGCGAGCGTTCGCGCGAGGACGGCGAGCGCTGGCTGCGCGCGACGCTGCCGCTCGGCGCGTACGCGGCCGCGAACCTGGCGGCGTACGTCGCAGACCAGCGCGAGGCGACCGGCGCGTTGCCGACAGACCGCGCGATCGTCGTCGAGCGCTTCCGCGACGAGCTCGGCGACTGGCGCGTGTGCATCCTCACGCCGTTCGGCTCGCGCGTGCACGCGCCGTGGGCGATGGCGCTCGAGCGCACGCTGTCGGCGCGCGCGGGCTTCGAGGTGCAGCTCATGTACACCGACGACGGCATCGTGCTGCGCCTCGCCGACGTCGACGACCTGCCCGCGCTCGCCGAGCTCCTGCCCGACCCCGACGAGGTCCTGGACCTCGTCACCGAGCAGCTCGGCGACACGTCGCTGTTCGCGTCGCTGTTCCGCGAGAACGCCGTGCGCTCGCTGCTCGTCACGCGCCGCCGGCCCGACCAGCGCAGCCCGCTGTGGGCGCAGCGCATCAAGGCGCGCAACCTGCTCGCGACGGTGCGGCGCTATCCGAGCTTCCCCATCGTGCTCGAGACGTACCGCCAGGCGCTGAGCGACGTGTTCGACCTGCCGGCGCTGCGCGAGGTGCTGGGCGCGATCCGCGCGCGCACGATCACGGTGCACGAGGTCGAGACGCGCTCGCCCTCGCCGTTCGCGCGCTCGCTCGTCTTCGCGTACGTCGCCGCGTACCTCTACGAGGGCGACTCGCCGATCGCCGAGCGCAAGGCGCAGGCGCTGACGCTCGACCGTTCGCTGCTCGCGGAGCTGCTCGGCCAGGCGGAGCTGCGCGACCTGCTCGACGCGGACGCGATCGACGCGGTCGAGAGCGAGCTGCAGGGAACCGCGGACGAGCGGCGCGCGAGCGACCGCGACGAGCTCTGCGACCGGCTGCGCCGCGTCGGCGACTTGTCGGCGGGCGAGTGTGCCGAGCGCGCGAGCGGCGATCCGGCGCCGTGGCTGGCGGAGCTCGAGAGCGAGCGACGCGCGGTGCGCGTGCGCATCGCGGGCGAGGAGCGCTGGATCGCGGCGGACGACGCTGGGCTCTACCGCGACGCGCTCGGCTGCGCGCCGCCCGCGGGGCTGCCGAGCGACTTCCTCGCGGCGCCCGAGGACCCGCTGACCGAGCTCGTGCGCCGGTTCGCGCGCACGCACGGCCCGTTCACGACGCGCGCCGCCGCCGCGCGGTGGGTGCTCGCGCCGGCGCAGGTCGAGCCCGTGCTGCGCGCGCTCGAGGCGGCGGGCGAGCTCGTGCGCGGCGAGCTGCGCCCCGGCGGCACCGAGCTCGAGTGGTGCGACGCCGAGGTGCTGCGCCGCATCAAGCGGCGCACGCTCGCGCGGCTGCGCGACGAGGTCGCGGCGGTCGACGAGCCGACGTTCGCGCGCTTCCTCGCGCGCTGGCAGGGCGTGCGCGTGGCGGCGGCGCGGCGCGGGGACGCCACTCGCGAGCGGCGCGGCCAGCCGGATGGAGCGCTCGCGTCGCGGGGGCCCGAGCGGCTGCTCGAGGTCGTCGCGCAGCTCGAAGGGCTCGCGCTGCCGTGGAGCACGCTCGTGCGCGAGGTGCTGCCCGCGCGCGTGGACGACTTCTCGATCGACGCGCTCGACCTGCTCGCGGCGCAGGGCCGCGTCGTGTGGGTCGGCCGCGGCGCGCTCGGGCCGTCGGACGGGCGCGTCGCGCTCTACCGGCGCGAGCGAGCGGGCGAGCTGCTGGGCGCGCGCGAGCCGGTCCAGCCGCACGGGCCGCACGGTCCGCACGAAGACGTGCACGCCGCGATCCTCGAGCACGTCGACGCGCGCGGCGCGTCGTTCCTGACCGAGATCGAGCGCGCGGTGCGCGGCCGCGTCGCTGGAACGACGACGCGCGAGCTCGAGAGCGCGCTGTGGGACCTCGTGTGGACCGGCGTCATGACGAACGACACGTTCGGGCCGTTGCGCACGCTGGGCGCGTCGCCGGGGCGCGGCCGGCGCGCGCAGCGCAGCGCGGTGCTCGCGGGCGGCCGCTGGTCGCGCGTCGCTGCGTTCGCCGGCGCCGAGGACCCGACGCGCGCGGCGCTCGCGCGCGCGCAGACGCTGCTCGAGCGCTACGGCGTCGTCAGCCGCGAGGCGGTGGCCGCGGAGGACGTGGCCGGCGGCTTCGGACCGCTGTACAAGGTGCTGCGCGCGATGGAAGAGGCGGGGCAGGTGCGCCGCGGCTGGTTCGTCGAGGGTCTGTCGGGCGCGCAGTTCTGTCCGCCCGGCGCCGCGGACCGGCTGCGCGCGCTGCGGCCGAGCGGGGAGCGCGAGCACGAGGTCGTCACGCTCGCCGCGCTCGATCCAGCGAGCCCGTGGGGCGCGCTGCTCGCGTGGCCGCCGACGGGCGCGCCGGAGGGCTCGCGGCCGCGGCGCGTCGCGGGCGCGCGCGTGATCCTCGTCGACGGGCGGCCGGTGCTGTGGCTGCCCGCGTCGAGCCGCCACGTGCTCACGTTCCCGCCGCCGCCGTCCGCGGAGGGGGACCCGCTCGCCGCCGCCTTCGGCGAGCTCGCGACGCTGCGCCGCGGCGCCAGCCGGCGCTCGCTGTCGGTCGAGACGATCGACGGCGTCTCGGCGCAGGAATCGCCGCACCGCGAGCGGCTCGAGCGCGCCGGCTTTGTGCGCGACTACCGCGGCTATCTCGCGGACCCCAGGGCTGTGCGCGATGCCCGAGGGTGACACGATCCGCCAGATCGCGTCCGTGCTGGGGCCGCGGCTGGAGGGACGCACGCTCGCCGCCGCGCGTTTGCGCGACGTGCCGGAGCTCGAGCTCGCGGGCCGGCGCGTCGAGTCGGTGCGCACGCGCGGCAAGCACCTGTTCGTCGGGCTCGACGGCGGGCTGCTCCTGCGCAGCCACCTAGGCATGCACGGGTCGTGGCACGTCTACGCGCCGGGCGAGCCGTGGAAGAAGGCCGAGCGGCGCGCGGCGATCGTGCTCGCGACCGACGACGACGTGTTCGTGTGCTTCGACGCGAAGGAGGTCGAAGCGCTGCGCGCGGGCGGCTTGCGCGCGCGCGACATCGAGCGGCGGCTCGGCCCGGACCTCGCGGATGCGGACGCGGAGATCGACTTCGACGCGCTCGTCGGGCGCGCACGCGAGCGGCTCGCTGCGGACGCGCCGCTCGTCGACGTGCTGCTCGACCAGCGCGTCGCGGCGGGCGCGGGCAACGTCTACAACTCGGAGATGCTGTTCGTCGAGCGCTTGCACCCGCTCGCGCGCCGGGCCGACGTCGACGACGAGCGCCTGCGCGCGCTCTTCGAGAGCGCGAGCCGCGCCCTGCGCGCGAACCTCGGCGGCGGCCCGCGCGTGACGCGCGACGCGAAGGACCGCGCCGGCGAGAAGTGGGTCTACGGCCGCGCGGGCCGGCCGTGCCTGCGCTGCGGCGCGATGATCGAGACGCGGCGGCTGGGCCGCGGCCGGCGCGACACGTACTGGTGTCCCGCGTGTCAGCGGCTCGCGTGATCGAGCCCCGCCGCCGCGAGCACCGCTTCGACGCGCTCCGCGACCGGCATCTCGCGCACGACGGCGGGCTCGTAGCCGTGCTCGCGGTACAGCGCGAGGAGCGCGTCGCGCAGGGCGAGCGACGTCGCGCGGTCGCTCGAGCGGCCGGTGTCGCTGCGCACCGGCGCGTCGCGCAGCGTGTCGAGCAGCACGACGCGGTCGTAGCGCACCGCGGTCGCGAGCTCGAGCACGTCCGGCGGCGCCGTCGCGCCGAAGTGGCGCAGGTACGCGAGCCCGTCGAGCCGGCCGCGGTCGAGGAACACCGCGCCGCGCTCGTCCGCGGCGGCGCGCTCGTTCGCGTCCTGGCGCTCGAGCACGAGGCGCTGGAAGGGGACGGGGTGGCCGAGGCGCCAAGAGCGCTGCTCGTCGACGCCCAGACGCGCCGAGAGCTCGGCGATCACGTCGAGCGCGGCCTCGGGGACCGTCCGATAGCCGCGGGCGGCGAGCGCCTCGACCACGGTGGTCTTGCCGGAGGTCGGGCCGCCCGTGACGACGATGCGCAGCCGCCCGCTCATGGCAAGGAAGCGTAGCGCGCGCTGGCCGCGGAGCGGCGGCGCACTTAACATCCGGCCGCTCGCCCCCCCAGGATGAATTTCGCCGAGGACGTGCTCAGGGCGCGCCAGAGGATCGAGCCGTACGTCCAGTGGACGCCGCTCGAGGTGTCGCCCGCGTTGAGCGCCGAGATCGGCGGGACCGTGTGGCTCAAGCTCGAGAGCCGGCAGCGCACGGGCTCGTTCAAGCTGCGCGGGGCGATGAGCAAGCTGCTGTCGCTGCCGGACGAGGAGCGCGACGCGGGCGTCGTCGCGGCGTCGACCGGCAACCACGGGCTCGCGGTCGCGTGCGGCGCGTCGGACCTCGGCTGCCCGTCGTACGTGTTCGCGCCGGCGGGCGCGAGCCGTGCGAAGCTCGACGCGATCCGGCGCCACGGCGCACAGGTGCGCATCGAGGGCGGCGACTGCGTCGAGTCCGAGCTCGCGGCGCGGCGGTTCAGCGACGAAACCGGTCGCACGTACGTGTCGCCCTACAACGATCCCGACGTGATCGCCGGCCAGGGGACGATCGGCTACGAGCTCGACCGCGACCTCGAGCGGCTCGACGCGGTCGTGCTCTCCGTCGGCGGCGGCGGTCTCGCGTCCGGCGTCGGCGGCTACCTGCGCGCGGTGCGGCCCGGCATACGCGTGATCGGCTGCTCGCCGTCGCGCTCCGCCGTCATGCACGCGTCGCTCGAGGCGGGGCGCATCGTCGAGCTGCCGAGCGAGCCGACGCTTTCCGAGGCGACCGCCGGCGGCGTCGAGCCCGGCGCGATCACGTTCGACCTGTGCCGCGACGCGATCGACGACTTCGTCCTGGTCGACGAGGAGGAGATCGCCGACGCGATGCGCTGGGCCGTGCGCGCGCACAACGCGGTCGTCGAGGGCGCCGCGGGCGTCGCGATCGCGGGCCTGCGCCGCGTCGCGCCGAGCCTCGCGGGAGCGCACGTGGCCGTCGTCGTGTGCGGCTCGAACGTCGACCCGGCGGTGCTGGAAGCGGTGCTCGCGTAGCGGCCGTCAGGCGTCGCGCGTCCGGCGAACGAATCCCGCGAGGAGGAACGCGAGGAGACCGACGGCACCCGCGACGAGCGCGGTGACCTGCTCCTGCTCCATCGCGTGCCAGAACCGCAGCCAGCACGCGCCGCCCAGGACGGGAAGCGTGATCGCCGCGACGAGGCGGCCGAGGACCACCTTCGCGCGAGACGTCGGCGCGAGCTCGGCCGACCAGTCGCCGGCGAGCGCACCCGCGGCGATCCAGAGCGTCTCGGGCCCCAGCCACTCCCACGGATCCTCGATGGCAGCGGGAGCCCATCCGCCGCGCGACGCGATCATGCGCAGCACGACGGCGCCGATGCCGACGAGCGCGCCGACGGCCACGCCGCGCGTTCGTCCCAGGGTTCGCTCGGGAACACCTGCGTGAGCGACGCGCCGCGACGCCGCGAGGTACGCGACGCCGAGCGCGACGAGCATGTCGCGATCGATCGGGAGGCCCATGTCGAAGAGCGGTCCGAACACGCTGCCCGCGTGACCGCCCAACGTCACCACGACGAGCAGCACGGCCGTCGCCGTGACGGCGAACAGCACGGAGCGCCCGACGGGCGCGCCGTACCGGCCGGCGACGAAGCGGCCGAGGAACGCGCCCGCGACTCCGTGGATGGCGTACTGCGCGACGACGAGCGGGACGCGCGACGGCGTGAAGCCCGACTCGGTGACGACCTGGTACGAGAGCGCGGAGAAGCCCGCACCGACGAGGGCGCCGCACGCCGCCGTCCAGAGCAGCGAGGGGCGCGTGGACGCGAGCGTTCGCGCTTCCTCGCGCGGTGCGGCGGCGGGCTCGGGCGTCGGCGCGCGCTCGATGCGCGGTAGCGCACTCGGGGGAGGAGTCGGCGGAGGTGGGGGAGCCGGTCGGGGGCCCGCCGACGGTGCCGCCGAAGGGATCGCCGTCGCAGTCAGCGCGCTCTGCGGCACGAGAGTCGTCGTCTGGCGCGCCGCGCCGATCGCGGCGAGCACGCGCGTCGCGGCGGCGACGAACGCGCCGGCCGAGCCGAAGCGCGCGTCGCGCTCCTTCGCCATCGCGCGAACGATCACGTCCTCGATCGCTTGCGGCAGGTCGGGGCGGACGTCGCGCAGCTTCGGGATGGGATCCGTGACGTGCTTGAGCGCCATGCCGAGCGGCGTGTCGGACTGGTAGGGCGTGCAGCCCGAGAGCATCTCGTAGAGCATCGCTCCGAGCGCGTAGACGTCGCTCCTGTGGTCCACGTCGCGCTCGCCGCGAGCTTGCTCGGGACTCATGTACGCCGGCGTGCCGATGATCGCGTTGCCCTCGGTCAGCGTGACCGTCGCCTCGCTCAGCTTGACGATGCCGAAGTCCGACAGGTACGCGTCGCCGCGCGCGTCGAACAGGACGTTTCCCGGCTTGAGGTCGCGGTGCACGACGCCGGCGCGGTGCGCCTCGTCGAGCGCGGCGCCGATGCGCTGGAGGATCTCGGCGGCCTCGGGCTCGGACAGCGGACCGGCGCGCAGTCGTTCGCTGAGCGCGCCGCCGGCCATGTGCCGCATCACGAGATACGGCTGGCCGTCTTCCTCACCGAAGTCGTAGACCGGCACGATGGCCCAGTGCTCGAGCGACGCGATCGTGCGTGCTTCCCGCTCGAATCGGTGGCGCAGCTCCGCGCGCTCGAGGAGCTCGCGAGGGAGCACCTTCACGGCGACGTCGCGGGCGAAACGCTCGTCGTGAGCGAGGAAGACCGTCGCCATGCCGCCGCGGCCGAGCCGGGAGACGACGTGGTAGCGGCCGATGTGCTCCCCCCCCATGCGGGCGGATTCTAGCGGGAGCGCTCGCCGATCCGCGTCCCGCGCCGTGGCCGTCGGCTGACGTTCGTGTCCGGCTCGCACGACCTCCGGCCGCTCTTCGCGGCATTCGCCGGCCGGACGGATCGGGGCGCGCGCCGCGGACGCTCGTTGCGCGTCACGCTCCCGCCGGCCCGCAAGGGGCGCCAAGAAGCGCCGGCGCGGCGCCGTTCGACCCGCATGCGCGCCCTCTTCGTTCTCGCGCTGGCGTCGGCGGCGTGCGCGGCCGTCGAAGCCCCGCCCCAGCACGCCCGCCTCCTCGTCGGCGGTGCCGAGCACCCGATCGACGACGCCCGGGTCGTCTCGCGCGGCAACGCGAACGAGAGCTTTCGCGTGACGCTCCTCGTCCGGGACGGCGGGGCCGTACGCGACCGCGCCCTCGCGCTCGAGGTCGCAGGCGAGCGGCACCCGATCCCCGGCGCCGGCTTCGACGGCGAGCGGACGACGCTCGACTTCGTCGTCGAGCGGGCCGAGGCCGAGCGGGTCGCCGCCGCGCTCGGCGTGCCGCTGCGCGAGCGCTCGCACCCGGGCCACGCGCTCACGGGCCGCTTCGAGGGGCCGGGCGAGCTGCGCGTGGGGAGCGCGTCGATCCCGCTCGTCCTGGTGATCGAGAACGACGGTGAGCCGGTGACGTACCTCGACGGCGGGCGCGGCCGCAACGCTCTCGGTCGCGACGAGCGCTTCTCGTTTTGCGTCACGCGCGACGGCGAGCCCGTGGAGACGGTCGACGTGGTCGACTTCGGCGGGCTCGGCGTGTGGAGAGCCCTCGAGCCCGGCCGGCCGGCTCGGCTCGAGGTCGACTTCGCGAAGTGGGTCGCGCCGCACGAGCGGGGGACGTATCGCGTCGAGGGCGCCTACGCGATCGAGATCGGACCGGCGGCCGGCGCCGCGCTCCCGCCGCACGAGCTGGAAGCGCGTCAGTGGGACGACGTCGTGCGGGGCGAGCTCGAGCTCGTCGTTCGCTAGGGCATCGGGCTACCGGCGCTCTCAGCCCGAGACCACGTCGGCGCGCGCGCGCCGGCGCAGGAGCGGGAACGCGATCTGTCGCGTGACGTCGCGCGGCATCTCCTCGTCGCCGGCGTAGCCGATGCGCGCGGGAACGCGATCGCGCGGCCAGTAGGCCGTGCCGAACAGCCAGTCCCACAGCGAGAAGACGATTGCGAAGTTCTTCGCGGCGCCGCCCTCGGTCGACGCGTCGTGGTGCCACATGTGCATGCGCGGGCTGTTGAAGACGTAGCCCAGCCGCCCGATGCCGACGTCGACGTTCGCGTGGTTGAAGTGTCCCCAGAACGTCGCGAAGACCGCCGCAGCGAAGAGCGGCGACATGTCGCCGCCGAGCAAGAGCAACGGCAGATAGAGCAGCGAGCGGTAGACCACCATCTCCACCCAGTGGAAACGGAAGTTCGCGAGCCAGTCCATGCGCTCGACCGAGTGGTGCACTTTGTGGAACTGCCACAGGAGCGGCACGCGGTGCAGCGCGTTGTGGACGAGCCACTGGAGGAAGTCGGACACGACGAGGTAGAGCGCGAACTGCGCGATCCACGGCAGCCCGCCCAGCCCGTCGCCCGCCGGCAGCCACGCGCCGAGCCCGCTCTTCGTCGTCGCGGCGACGCCCGCCGCGAGCCCGCCGAACAGGACCGCGTAGAAGTGGCCGTTGAAGACGAGGTAGAAGAGGTCGTTGCCGAGCTGCGGCCGCAGCCACGGTTGCTCGCGCCGCGCCGGCCGCAGCCGTTCCGCGACCACGAAGAGCAGCGACACGACCGCGAGCCACTGCCAGTAGCTCATCGCTCGTCGACCTCCGACCAGAGCTCGCGCTCGAGCAGCTTCCCCCAGTCGGCGTCGTAGGGGTGCACGGCGCGCGCCGGCGTGCCGTCGCGTACCACCACGTGCCCCGTGTTCGCCCATTCGAAGATCGAGCCCTCGAGGTTGTGCACGTTCGTGAAGCCCGCCTGCGCGAGCTCGCTCGCGAGCGACGACGAGCGGTAGCCGACCGAGCAGTACAGCACGATCTCGCGGTCGCGCGGCGCGTCCGCGAGGAGCGCGAGCGCGTCGGTCTTCGTCTCGGCGCGGCGCGCGCCGGCGAGGTGGCTGACCGCGTGCTCCTCGACGGCGCGCACGTCGAGGAGGAGCGGGGCGTCGGCGCCGCTCTCCAGCCGCGCGGCGAGCTCGTCGACGCTCATCTGGTCGACGTTCGGGAACTTCGCGCGGATCTCGCTCTTCAACTCGACCCAGCGCGGGCTCGCGGGGCTCGCCGGACCGAGCACGTACGCGCGCGCGCGCTGCTCGAGCTCCGGCGAGCGCAACCCCGCGCGGCGCGCTTCCTCGACCGCCGTCGCCCACGGCACGCCCTGGTCGAGCACGCGCGCCGCGAGCCACACGGCGCCGACGCGGTTGCCCGACGAGCAGTGCACGAGCACACCGCCGTCGGCTTCGCGCAGCAGCATGCGGGCCTCGTCGAACACGGCATCGGTGAGCGCGTCTGCGCTGCGGAAGCCGGGGTTCGCGTAGCGCATGCCGAGCTCCGCCGCGGCGGCGCGCTCGTCGTACCCGCGCTCCTCGCTCTCGGCGCGCAGGTCGACGACGAGCGTGACGCCGCGCTCCTTCAGCTCGGCGAGCGCCTCGCGCGACGGCTGGCTCGCGAGCCACAGGTCGCCGGCGCGCGAGACCCGCTCGACGCCGGCGAGGCCGACCGGCTCGAGCTCCGTGGGCGCGTCGGCCCGAGCGGGCGGCTCAGGCGCGGACGACGTCGAGCAGGCACCGAGGAGCGCGGCGAAGAGGGCGGAGAAGCGGGCGGAGTAGCGGCGCATGGCGACCGTGGATCATAGGACGGAGCCACGGCGTTGCGGTGCGCCAGGGTGCGTAGCTCGCCTCTGGAAACGGACGCGGGCCCCGCCGGCGTTGCACCGGCGGGACCCGCGGGAGCCGGCGTCGCGCTGCTCAGCTCAGGGTTGCGACCACCAAATGTTGGCGGAGTTGGTCGAGACGATCCGGTCGGGAACGGCCGCATCGACCAGATACGCCTGGACGAACACGTTCTCCGTCGCTTGGGCCGACGTCAGCGTGGCGGTGCGCGTGACCACCGTGCCTGCAGGGCCGAAACCAAGGAGGTCCTGCCCGACCACGATCATGCCCTGCGTCACGACGCCTGCTTCCTGCACGACCTGGACCGAGTTCCCATGACGCCGCTCGTTGATCCGCGCGGTGCTGAACTGGATCAAGAGCTCTGCGCCGCTCGGCGGGAACGACGTCAAGTCGACCTGCACCTGCACGTTCCCGCTGGCGCCGGGCTGGAGCACGACGCCCCGCGGCGAGTATGCGCCGGTCCCGGGTCGGACGGACAGGAGGTCGGGCACGTTCTGCGAGACGACAATGTCGATCCCTGTCGTGGGCAGTCCCGCCGTCGTCGTCACGTAGTCCATTTGTCCGCCGAGCTCAGAGCCGCCCGCGTCGCCCGCGTTCCAGAACTCGATCGGGAACTGCACCGGCGGCGTGCAGTCGACGGGGCTGCCGGCGATGAACTCCGGTAGCAGCGTTCCGGCGAAGTAGCGCGTC
This sequence comes from uncultured Planctomycetaceae bacterium, assembly GCA_964528575.1. Classification (GTDB taxonomy): domain Bacteria; phylum Planctomycetota; class UBA1135; order UBA1135; genus CAZGTQ01. The sequence continues at coordinate 15,493 of CAZGTQ010000444.1, forward strand.
TCGTCGATCGGCTCGACGTAGACCGAGTACTCGCCCGCGGGCAGGTGGTCGATCACGTAGGAGCCGCTGCCGCCGTACACGAACGTCGACGCGCGCACCGTCTCCGGATCCTGCCTGCTGACGGCGACGACGTGCGCGCCGACCGCGCCCGCGCCGGTCTGGTCGACGGTCACAGTGCCCGAGATCGCGGAGAAGCCGATCGCGCCGGAGGGATAGCCGCGGCCGATCGCCGCGACGTCGTCGAATTCGAGTTGGCGCGCGCTCGCGCCCAACACGATCTGGCCCGCGACGTTCCCGGTCGAGCTGGGGCCGGTCGCGCAGGTGTCCGTGCCCGTGCCCTGATCCGGATAGAGGAGGTATGACGAGCGCGACGTCGTGGGATAGACCTCGGCGACCAGGTCGGCCTGCGCGCGCTCGAACATCGTGGGGAACTCGCTCGTGTCCGCACCGGGGAGGACGCCGCGATTCGTCCGCGCGTCGAGCATCGAGTGTCCGAGCCCGAGGACGTGACCGAACCCGTGCGCCGCCACGCCCTCCAGGTCGACGAGCTGTGCTCCCGGCACGACGAGCCAGACGCCAAGCGGGTTCTGCCAGAACCTGCCCGAGACGAGGATCTCGCCCACGCCGGGTTGTCCGAGATCCTCCCGGTACTCCGCCCACCCGTACAGCGGAGGTGTGCCGGAGACCTCCGTTGCGTTGATCGCCACGTCGGCATCGAGGATGTTTCCCGTGGGACCGTCGCGCGCGATCAGCGTGACGGCGAACGAGCCGGGTGCCACGTTGCCCCAGAAGCACCAGGTTTCGTGGCAGGTGAAGACGTTCTCGTTCCCCGGCGGGGTCGCGAGCGGCGATGCGACCGCCGTCGCATGGAACACACCAGACGCCTGGCAGAAGAAGGTCGTCGTCTGCGCCTGGCCCACCGTCGGGTCGGCGAGGAGCTTGCCGGTGACTACGGTGCCTGGTGGAGCGAACAGGGTGATGTCGTTCCATGCGCGCGCGGCCCGCACGATCGACCGGACGCCCGGCTCGTCGAGCGCGGTCCAGTTGCAGGACGCGTCGTTCGTGCGCGGGTATCCCTCTGGCATCACCGTCGGCCCGACGCCATGGACACTGGGCGTATGCAGCGTCCAGGGGATGCCCCCTGGAGGGACGGCGCTCCACCGCTCTGTGATCGGACCGCCCCCGCCTGCGGGGCAGTACCGCTCGAGGTCCCCGGCGACCGCCGCGGACATCGACGCCGCGGCGACGAACGAGATCAGGAAGCTCGTCTTCGCGCTCATCGTGTCTCCTGCGTGCGCTGGGCGAGCTCGTGGTCGAGCCGCGTCCGGAACTGCGTCCAGCTCTCCGCGCTCTGCGCCAGGTGACCCTGGGCGATCGTCCCGTGTCGGCGAACGACGCCCTGCACGAGCCCCAGGAGCCCGAAGTGGCCCGGGTGACCCTCGACGAGGAAGAGGAGCGCCTCTTCCCCCGGCTCGAGACGCGGGTCGTGCGAGTGCGTTGTCAGGACGCCGCCGTCCTCGCCCGCGGGGTAGCTCAGGAGGAAGCGGTCCGGCGTTTCGCCTTCGATCCGCTCGATCGTCTGGAGCTCGAGCGTCGTCGTCACGCGCCCGGTCGCCTCGAGCGCGACGGCCTTGTTCATGACGCGCGCGGTGACGACCGAGCTCGCGAGCGCGCAGAAGTCCGCCAGGTCCCGCTCCGGGTAGTCCGCGACAACGCGGACGACGATCTTCGGTGCGGCGACGACGGAGGCGTCCGGCGAGGGCGCTGGCTCGCTCATCGCCGCGGGGAGGGCGGTGCCGGCGGCGACGCCCGCTAGGCAGCCCAGCACGATGTGTGTGATTCGCATGGATGTCTCTTCCTTCGTTCGCCCGCGACCGCCGAGACGTTCGGCGGACGCGGCGGAGTCGATGAAGAGCGTTCGGGAAGGCGCCCTCGGCTCGCGAAACAGGAGCGCACGAGCGCAAGCCGTCCCTGTGTCGCCCGTTGCGGCGACGCAGGAAGAAAGTCGCGGTCTTTCGGGCCGAGGATCCGCGGCGGCCGGCATCGGTAGGGTGGAGCCATGGCAGACCCTTGCGACGTCGGAGCGCTGCTCGAGAACGGCGAGTGGGCGCATGCGCTCGCCGCCGGGATCGTGCGCGATCCGGACGCGGCGGCGGACGTGCGCCAGGGGGCGCTCGTGCGCGCGCTCGAGCGCGGGCCGGACGACGCGTCGAAGTTGCGGGCGTGGCTCGCGCGCGTCGCGAAGAACGTGCACCTCGAGCGCCTGCGCACGGATGAGCGGCGAGCGCGCCACGAGGCGGCAGGAGCGCGGCCCGAGGCGCTGCCGTCGACGCTCGAGCTCGTCGAGCGCGCGGACACGCAGCGGCGCCTCGCCGAAGCGGTCGTTGCGCTGGACGAGCCCGTCCGCACGACGATCCTGTTGCGCTACTTCGAGGGCCTGGCGCCGCGCGAGATCGCGCGGCGCCAGGGCGTGCCGCGCGCCACCGTCCACGACCGCATCACGCGCGGCCACCGGCTCCTGCGCCGGGCGCTCGCCGCCGACTTCGGCCCCGCCGGAGCGACGGGCGCCGACCTCGCGAGCCTCGCGGCGCTGTGCGCCCTCGCCGCGCCGTCGCTCGGCTCGCGCGCGATCCTCCCAGGAGCTGCGATCATGAGCACGAGCAAGCTCGCGGGCGGCGTCGCCGCCGCCGTCGCCCTGTCGTCCGTCGCCTTCTTCGCCTTGCGCGACGGTGCCGCGCCGTCCATCGAGCCCG
>CAZGTQ010000445.1:0-27818 GCA_964528575.1 uncultured Planctomycetaceae bacterium
GCGCCGCGCGCGACGAGCGCCGCGCCGAGCGCCGAGGCGAGGAGGCCGGCGCCGCCGCCTCGGCGCGCGCCCCCGATCACGAGCCGGGCGCCCCCGGCGCAGTTGAGCGCGCGCTCGGCGTCGCTGACGTTGGGCCGCGCGAGATCGCCCGCCCGCAGCGGCTCCTCGTCCTGCGGCTGCAGCGCGCGCTTGCCGCCGAGGCGGCCGAGGATCGTCCAGCCGCGCAACCAGCGCCGCTTGCCGGGCGGCATGTCGCGCTCGATGCGGCGGCCCTCGCGCGCCTCCCCGTTCTCGACGCCCGGCTCGGGCAGCGCGCGCGCGACGAGCGCGGCCAGCGCACCGGTCATGCGCGGCGCGATGCCGTGCAGCCGCGTCAGCAGCTTCGCGTAGAGCGGGACGACGACCTCGGCGTCGCCGCGCTTCGCGCCGAGCACGATCGCCCGCGCGGCGCGCTCGGCGCTCATCGACACGACCGGCAGCGTCGAGCCGGCGGAGAACCACGCGTATTCGCGCTCGTGCTGGCCCTTGAAGCGCGCGCCGCGGTACGAGCCGGTCCGCATCGTGCCCGGGAACACGGTCGTGACGACGATGCCGCGCTGGTCGAGCTCGGCACGCAGGCCCTCGGAGAAGCCGGTGAGCGCGAACTTCGCGCTGTCGTACGGGATGAGGTGCGGCACCGCGATGCGCCCGCCGATCGACGAGACGTTGACGATGTGGCCGCTGCCGCGCTTCAGCATCTCCGGCAGCACCGCGAGCGTGCAGTGCACCGCGCCCTCGAAGATGGTCTGGTGCGGCCGGCGGAAGTCCTCGATGGTCGCATGCTCGACCGGGCCGACCTCGATGTCGCCGGCGTTGTTGACGAGCACGTCGACGCGGCCGAAACGCTGGATCGCGCGCGACACCATCTCCGCGACCTCGTCGGCGTCGCTGACGTCGCAGCGGATCGCGAGCACGTTCGCGCCGCGCGCTTCCAGGTCCTTCTCCGCCCGCCGCAGCTCGCTCTCGTTCCGCCCGCAGATCACGATCTTGCACCCGTCGGCGGCGAGCTCGCGCGCGACGAGGAGCCCGAGCCCGCGCGTGCCGCCCGTCACGAGCACGACGCGTCCAGCCCAGCTCTCGAGCCTCGAGTCGCGCCACGCGCGCAGCGCCATCGCGACGGCGACCGCGGCCCCGGCGGCCAGGAGCAGCCGCCCTGCGGGCACGCGCGGACGCCGCTCCCAGGTGCCCCGCGCCCGCGCGGCCGCGACGTGGCCGGCGTGCCGCACCGCGTGCGCCGACCGCTCGCCCGCCGAGCGCAGCCCGTGCGCCGTCCGCTCGCCCGCCGAGCGCAGGCCGTGGGCCGCCCGCTCGCCCGCCGAGTGCAGCCCGTGCGCCGACCGCTCGCCCGCGGAGCGCAGCCCGTGCGCCGAGCGCTCGCGCGCCGAGCGGACGCCGTCGACGGTCCGATCGCCGGCGAAGCGCACCGCATGGGACGCGCGGTCGGCGGCGCGCTGCGTGCCTGCGCGCGTGCTCGACCACGCGTCGCGCGCGCCCGATCGCGCGTCGCTCCACGCGTGCTCGGCGCCGGAGCGCGCACCCGACCACGCACCGTGCGCGCGTCCCCGCGCGTCGTGCCACGTGTCCTGCGCCCCGTGGCGCGCGCTCGACCAGAGATCCTCCGCTCCGTGCCGCGCGTCCGACCACAGATCGCTCGCGCCGCCGCGCGCGTCCTTCCACGTGCTCCGCGCGTTCTTGCGGGCGCGCTTCCAAGCGCGTCGCGCGCGCTTCTTGCTCTTGGCGATCTGCTTCTCGATGTCGCGCATGGGTCCGTTCTCCGTCGGTTCGCTTCGCTCCGGGGCCACCGAAGGAGAGCGGACGGCAACTCGCGTGCCCAAAGAGAGGCCGCCGGCCTGCGGCGCGCGCGGCGACGGCATTGTAGAAACGAGCGGCGGCCCGCAGACAGCGCGCCGAGGAGCGGCCGCGCCGCTCGCTCCACGACGTTGCCGGCAGTCGGTTCGACACGCGCGGGGCGTCCAGCGGCCGCCGCCGCGCTCGGTCAGAGCGCGACGGCGAGGTGCGTCGCGGCCATCGCGCAGAGCAGCGCTCCGGCCGCGACCGCCAGCCTGCGGCCCTCGACCACGAGCGTCGCGAACGCGAGCAGCGAGAGGGCGCAAGCGAGGATGCAGGTCGCGCACGTGCGCGGGATCGCCAGCAGGTACGTGGCGAGCGCGAGGTGCGTGCCCGTCAGGAGCCCGAGCATCAGCGCGCCACCCGCGGGGGGGACGCGCGGCTCGAGCACGAGGAAGCCGACCCACGCGACGAGGCCGGCGACGAGCAGCGACACGTGGACGCTCCAGTCTCCGCACGAGCGGCACAAGCCCGCCTGCCCGCTCGCACGCAGCACGAGGTCGGTCGCGATCACTCCGGCGACGCCGAGCGCCGCCAGGCGCCGGATGCGCTCGGGCCGGATGGCCGCGGCGGTCGCGCGCAGCTCCATCAGGCCAGCTCCGGGCGCTCGACCGCCGCCGCCTCGCGGGTCAGCCACACGAACCAGAGGTAGCCGAACACCACGACGTACAGCAGCGGGAAGAGCGCCTCGTGGATGACGTCGGCGCCGCTCGCGCTGCGCGTGCCGATGACGAGCACGCTCGTCACGCGCAGCAGGTTGACCGCGGCCACCGCGACGAGCCCGAGAGCGCCGAGGAGCAGACGCCGGCGCCACGGGAGCGACAGCAGGGCCACGCCCGCGAGCACGACCGACGTGCCGATCAGCCCGTTGCACTCCGGCACGACCTGGACCGCGTAGCCGAGGCTGTACACGGTCGTGCCATCGACGTACGCCGGCAGGTCGAGCGGCCGCAGGACCGCGGCCGTCGCGAGCGCGACCCCGTGCGAGAGCCTCTCGTGCAACGGCTGAGCGAGCGCCCATTCGGTCGACAGGATCGCGAGCGCCCCGACGAGAGCGATCGCGGCGGCCCTCCAGACGATCGAGCGGTTCATGTGTCGGTCCTCATCGCGATGAGGTCCGCCGCGCGGGCGGCGGCCTCGGACACGGCACGGTGCACCGCGTTGCGCAGCGACGCCGGCCAGTGCTCCTGGCTCGCGAGGAAGCGCGGCGCGAGCTCGTCGAGCATCGGCACGTCCGATGGCTCTCCGAAGCGTCCGAACAGGTTCGCAATCGCGATCGCGTACGTGTTCTCCTGCGGCCGGGGTCCGACGTACGCCAGCGTCGCGCCGGTCTCCGCCGGGAGCTCGTTGCGCAGGTACGGCAGGATCTCGTCGCGCAGGAACGTCACGACGCTCTCGCGCTCGAGGTTGCCCGGCATCGAGATCAGCGTCGCGGCGAGCTCGACCCGGGGGACGAACTCCTCGCTGGCGAGGAACGTGCGCGTGAGCTCCTGGTTCGCGGCCTCGCCGAGCAAGGGCGCGAGCTCCATCAGCGCCTTGCGCCGATCGTGCTCGGTGCCCTGCGTCTCGGCGTACCGCTTCCACGCGAGCTCGCGCACGAGCGGGCGGTGCTGTTCGGAGCCGGCGAGCACCTGCATCGCATAGTGCTCCTCGACAGGGTCCGTGCCGGGTGCGCCGAGGAGCCCAGCGACCGCGTCGAGCAACTCGGGCGCGAGCTGCTCGCCCGCGCCGCGCTCCTCGGGACGGTGCTCGTGCCCGCGGCCGATCAGCGCGAGGAGCAGCTCGGCGCGGTCGTGCTCCGCGACGCGCGGCAGCAGCGCGGCGAGCGCACGGTCGGCGGCGGGCTGCGCCGCGGTCGCGAGGGTGCGCAGCGCCGCCTCGCGCAGCTCGTCTCCGCCCGCGCCGAGCGCGAGGCTCGCGATGCGCTCGACGTGCGCGTCGGGCACACCCGCCGCGGCGGTCGCGTCGAGCGCGGCGACGAGCAGCTCCGTCGGCGCGTCGGGACGCGCGAGGATCGCGGCGGCGAGCTCCTGGCCCGCCGCGCTCTCCAGGCTCGCCAGGCCGCGCATCGCTTCGACGCGCACGGCGAGCGCGGCGGCCTCGTCCGCGACGAGCGTCTCGAGCCAGTCGGCCGACTCGCCGGAAGCACGACTCGCTTCGACCCAGCCGCGGATCGCCGCGACGCGCAGGCCGGGCAGCGCGTGCTCACGCGCCAGGTCGGCGAGCGCGTCGCGCGAGGCGACGTTGCGCACGAAGCTCAGCGGCAGGGCATCGTCGGCCCCGGCTCCGCCTGCGAGGCGTCCCTCGGTCGCCTCCACGAGCATCGGCACGACGCTCGGTCCCACCTGCGCGAGGCCGAACCACAGCGCGTCGCGCCTCGCGTCGAAGAGCTTCCCGTCGCGCAGCTCGCCCAGCAACGCGTCGACCGCGCCGGCCGAGCCGAGGCGGCCCAGCGCGTACGCGCTCGCCGCCGTCAGCCCCGGCTCGACGAGGTAGCGCCCGAGGTCGTCCGATTCCGACGGACCCAGCACGCCGAGCGTGACGAGCAGGACCTGGCGCACGCGCGTCGAGCGCGCCTCGGCGAGCAGCGCCGCGAAACGCGGAGCATCGGCCGGAGTCGCTCCCAGTACCCGCGGCGCCGCCGCCTCCATGCTGCGCGCGAACGTGTCGACGACCTGCCAGTCGGACAGGTCGATGTGGTGCCACAGCGAGTCCTGGCTGAGCAGGTCGGCCAGGACGCCGGCCGGGGGAAGGGCCGGCGCAGCGTCCCCCGCGCGCTCGTCCCGGGCTGCGTGGGAGTCGTCGGGATCCCGCGTCTGCGCGGCGTGGCGGCTCGGCTCCTGGGGGGGAGCGCCGGGCACGAGCTCGGCATTGGGCTCGGTGCGAGCGACGCTCCCCCGTTCGACATCCACCACCCGGCCTTCACGCAGGCCGGGGAGGAGGATCTCGTAGGTCGCCACCACGCAGGCGAACGCGATGATCCCGAACAGGGTGGTCTTCCTGTTCGGCATCACTCGTTCCTCCGCGGTCGTCAGACGATCGGGTGCAGCCTACGGCGCAGGAAGAACCACGCGCTCGAGCCGAGGGCGCCGAGCAGCCACGTCCATGCGGGCACGGGGCACGGCGTGGGGCAGCTGTAGCTCGTCCACGTGAAGCCCGGGCAGCCGATCCACAGCGGGTTCTGCTGCTTGAGGATCTTGGTGACGCAGTTCTTCGTGCTGCCGTCCTCCTCGGTGCACGTCGCGGACGTGCAGCGCACGCCCGACTTGCACCAGCCGCTGACGGACGCGGTCTTGCACGGCACGACCTTGCCCTTCTTGCACTCCGCCACCAAGGCGGAGAGCGCTTCGGAGGACTGCGCGTTGGCGAAGTCGCCGAGGTCCTCGCGCGACATCTCCTTCAGCTCGGCGCCGGTGACGTCGAGTGAGCCGTCGTTGGCGCCGTTTGCCTCGAGCGTGGCGTCGATCTCCTCGATGCTGGCCGTAGCGATCCAGTCGGCCACGTAGTCGAGGCAGTCCTCGAGCTCGGCTTGGTCCGGCTCGAGGATTTCGAGGTCGCCCGCGCACAGGGGCGCGAGGACCGGGAGGAGGGCGCCGGGCGCCATCGTGAGACGAGCGAGGTCGCCTCGCCACTGGAGCGCGACGGCGCTGTCGGCCGACGCGAGGAACAGGGCGACCAGCCCCGTTGCGAGCAGGGCAGGTTTCTTCATGAGTCTCTCCTTGTCTCTGTCGCGGCTCACCCGGAGCCGCGGCCTTCGCGAGCGGCGCGCACAATAGCTCCGGTTATCGAGCGCGTCAAGGCCGCATTCTCATGAATACTGCGACCTACTCGCGCTCGCCGTTCGGCGGCCCGACCCGCTCCGCCGCCTCCTTCACGGTCGCGTCCGGCGAACGTGCCGCCCGCGACCGTGCACCCCTCGTCGGTGCTGCGCGCGTGCGCGGCCCGACGAGAGGCGCGTGGTGCACTGGTCAGCCCTGCGGGTCGCGGCCGATGACCTCGCTGGAGTCGAGACCGGCCTGCTGGCGCAACTCGGGGTTGAGCGCCTGCATCTCGGTCACGACCGTCGGGCTGACGCCCGCGTCGACGAGCGCGCGCTCCTGCTCGCGCGTCAGCTCGAAGACCTGGCCGGTGCGCTCGAGGCGCGCGAGCATCTCGTTCTGGTTGAGACCGTACTGCGCCATCGCGACGACCTCGTCCATCGTCACGAAGCCGTCGTCGTTCAGGTCGGCGTCGTCCGAGTTGCGCACGTCCTCGACCGTCGCGGGATCGGTCCGCGCGGTCTCGACGGCGCCGCGCGCGTCGTCGTTGCGCTTCTCGAGCTGGGTGCCGATCAGATAGCCGCCGCCGGCGCCCAGCGCGCCGCCGAGGATCGTCGCCAGAGCGCTGTCGCCGAGAGCGGCTCCAGCAACCGCGCCGCCGACGCCGCCGATGACGGCGCCTTGCTCGCGCTCGCTGCCGGGGAGGGATTCGCACGCGCCCAGCGCCAGCGGTCCGGTGAGAGCTGCGGCTAGAGCGATCGAAGTCGTTTTCTTCATGTAGGTGTACCTCAGTGGGGGGACGCTGCGGGCTCGCCGCGTCCGGTCCTGGATGCCGGAACAGTGGGGCAAGACAGTGGGGCAAGAGCCGTTCCGCGAGACGGGCGAGGCGCTGCGCGGCCGGGAGGAGAGCGTGGCACCGAATTTGCATCCCCGCGGAGCATGAAGCTCCTCGAACCGGGCGCCGTCCGCGCGGAGCTGCGGGACGGGCGCTCGCCGTCGCTCGCGCGCCGCCGCGTCGTCGGGTTGCTGGCCGCGATCGGCTTGGTCGACTTCGCGCTGATCACGCTCTACCAGACCGCGGCCGGCTATCTGTGGAACATGGCGCGCGAGCAGGAGAAGGCATGCGCGTACTGCATCGTCGGCGCTGACGGCCGCTGGCGTGAGAACCGGCTGCCGTGACGCATGTGGCGCGAGCCGGCACGGTTCTCCCAGGGCGCTGGTGATTCCGATGACGTGCGATCCATGAGTACGAGCGTGCGGCGCGAAGGGGCCGATCCGCTCGCTTTCCTCGCCGGAGGCGGGGAGATGGGCGCGCTCGTCCGCTCGATGGATTGGTCGCGCATGCCGCTGGGGCCGATCGCGACGTGGCCCGCGAGCCTGCGCACGACCGTCAATCTCGCGCTCGCGTCGAACTTCCCCATCTCGATCGCGTGGGGGCCGCAACGGGTCCAGATCTACAACGACGGCTACTGGCCGATCTGCGGCGCCAAGCACCCGCGCTCGATGGGCCAGGACTTCAAGACGTGCTGGCTCTCCGCGTGGCCCGCGATCGGCGATGCGTTCGAGAGCGCGTCCGCCGGCCGCACGGCGTTCCTCGAGAACCAGCGGATGTTCCTCGACCGCCACGGCTATCTCGAGGAGACGTTCTTCACGTTCAGCTTCAGCCCGATCCGCGACGAGGCGGGCCAGGTCGCCGGGCTGTTCCACCCCGTGACGGAGATGACCGAGCAGCTCCTGACGCAGCGTCGGCTCGGCGTGCTGCGCGAGATCGCGGACGAGGCGGCGGATGCGAGCACCGTCGTCGATGCCGCGCAGCTCGTCGTGCGCACGCTCGCGCGCCACCCGCTCGACGTTCCGTGTGCCGCGCTGTACCTGCTCGACGCGGAGGCGCGCAACGCGCGGCTCGCTGGAGCGACGCGGCTCGAGCCGGGCTCGCCCGCGGCGCCGTGGGTCGTCTCGCTCACGAAGGACGCCGGGAACGGCTGGCCTCTGGCGGACGTCGCGCGCTCGGGCGCGATCGTCCACCTCGATCGGCTCGAGGAGCGCTTCGGCTCGCTCGGCGGCGATCCGTACCCCGAGTCGCCGCGCGAAGCGACCGTGCTGCCGGTCCTGGCCGCCGGCGTGAGTCGTCCGCTCGCGCTCCTCGCCGTCGCCGCGAGCCCACGGCGGCCTTTCGACGACGCGCAGCGCACGTTCCACGTCATGCTGCAGGACGCGGCCACGAACGCGCTCGTCGGCGCGCGCGCGTACGAGGAGGAGCGCAACCGCGCCGAGGCGCTCGCCGAGCTCGACCGCGCGAAGACGCTCTTCTTCACCAACGTCAGCCACGAGTTCCGCACGCCGCTGACGCTGATGCTCGGGCCGCTCGAGGAGTTGCTCGCTGCCCGCCAGGGGGAGGACGGCGCGGAGCGCGAGCTCCCCGTCGTCGCGGAGCGCGAGCTCCCCGTCGTTCTCCCAGACGTCGCGGAGCGCGAGCTCCCCGGCATCGCGGAGCGTGAGCTCCCCGTCGTTGCGGAGCGCGAGCTCCTCGACGTCGCGCACCGCCACGGGCTGCGGCTGCTCAAGCTCGTCAACACGCTGCTCGACTTCTCGCGCATCCAGGCGGGCCGCGCCGAGGTCGCGTACGAGCCGACCGACCTCGCGGCGCTGACCGAGGAGCTCGCGAGCATGTTCCGTGCGGCGATCGAGCGCGCGGGGATGCGGCTCGTCGTCGACTGTCAGCCGCTGGCCGAGGACGTGTACGTCGACCGCGACATGTGGGAGAAGATCGTCCTCAACCTCCTGTCCAACGCGTTCAAGTTCACGTTCGACGGCGAGATCCAGGTGCGGCTGCGCGAGGAAGACGGCCGGGCCGTGCTGCGCGTGCGCGACACGGGCGTCGGCATCCCGCCCGCGGACCAGCGGCACGTGTTCGAGCGCTTCCATCGCGTCGAGGGCGCGCGTGGCCGCTCGCACGAGGGCACGGGGATCGGGCTCGCGCTCGTTCGCGAGCTCACCAAGCTGCACGGCGGCACGGCGGACGTCGAAAGCGTGGTGGGCGACGGCACGACGTTCACCGTGGCGATCCCGTTGGGTTCCGACCACCTGCCCCAGGACCGCATCGGCGGCACGCGCGGGCTCAGCTCGACGTCGATCGTGCCGCGCGCGTACGTCGAGGAAGCGATCCGCTGGCTCCCGGACGCGGCGCCGCCGGTAGCCGAGCGCAGCGCGGGGAAGGCCGGCTCGCGGGCGCGTGGCCGCATCCTGCTCGCCGACGACAACGCCGACATGCGCGGCTACGTGCGCCGGCTCCTCGCGGAGCGATTCGAGGTCGAAGCGGTCGCGAACGGACGCGCGGCGCTCGAGGCGATCCGCCGCGATCCGCCCGATCTGATCCTCTCGGACGTGATGATGCCGGAGCTCGACGGCTTCGAGCTGCTCGCGCGTGTACGCGCCGACCCCGCGCTGCGCGAAACCCCGTTCCTCATCCTGTCGGCGCGCGCCGGCGAGGAGGCGCGCATCGAAGGCGCGCGCGCGGGCGCCGACGACTACGTGTCGAAGCCGTTCAGCGCGCGCGAGCTCCTCGCCCGCGTCGAGTCGCACCTGAAGGTGACGCGCGAGCGCGCGCAGCTCAACCGCGCGCTGCGCGAGAGCCAGACCCTGTTCCAGACCCTCGCGGACGTCGCGCCGACGATTTTGTGGATGACCGAGCCCGACGGGACGTGCTCGTTCCTCTCGCGCGGCTGGTACGAGCTCACCGGCCAGACGCAGGAGGAGGCGCTCGGCTCGGGCTGGCTCGAGGCGGTGCATCCTGACGACCGTGAACGGACCGAGCGGATCGTCTGCGACGCGACCGCGCGGCGCGCGCCGTTCTCGCTCGACTATCGGCTGCGCCGCGCGGACGGCGCGTATCGGTGGGCGATGAACGCGGGACGGCCACGTCTGTCCGAGGCCGGCGAGTTGCTCGGCTACGTCGGATCGGTGATCGAGGTGCACGAGCGCAAGCAGGTGGAGCAGGCGCTGCGCGGGAGCGAGGAGCGCTACCGCAGGCTCTTCGAGTCGATCGACGAGGGCTTCTGCGTCATCGAGATGCTCTACGACGCCGAGGGGCGGCCGTACGACTACTGCTTCCGCGAGGTGAACCCCGCGTTCGCCGCGCAGACGGGCATCGAGGACGCGGTCGGCCGCTCGATGCGCGAGATCGCGCCGGAGCACGAGGAGCATTGGTACGAGATCTACGGACGGATCGCCGCGACGGGCGAGTCGGTCCGCTTCGAGCATTGGGCGCAGGCGCTTGGGCGTTACTACGACGTGTACGCGTTCCGCATCGGTCAGCCCGAGCAGCGGCGCGTCGCCGTCGTCTTCAACGACGTGACCGAGCGCAAGCGTACGCAGGACGCGCTGAGCTCGAGCGAGGAACGCTACCGCGCGATCGTCGAGAGCCAGGCGGAGTTGGTCTGCCGCTTCCGGCGCGACGGGACGATCCTGTTCGCGAACGGCGCCTACGCGCGCGCGTTCGGCACGACGCCCGAGGCGCTGGTCGGCGGCAGCTTCTGGTCGATCGTGCCCGACGAGGACCGTCCGGCGGTGGAGGCGCTGCTCGACGAGCTCTCGCCCGAGCGCCGCGAGGGGCGCATCGAGAACCGCCTCGAGACGCCGGAGGGCGTGCGTTGGATGCTGTGGACGAACCACGGGCTCCAGTTCGACGAGGACCGCTGCGTCCTCGAGGTGCAGTCGGCGGGCATCGACATCACGCAGCGCAAGCTCGTCGAGGAGGCGCTGCGCGAGGCGGACCGCAAGAAGGACGAGTTCCTCGCGACGCTCGCGCACGAGCTGCGCAACCCGCTCGCGCCGCTGCGCAACGGGCTCGAGGTGATGAAGCTCCCCTCGGCGGACGTCGAGACGGTCGCGCAGGTGCGCGCGATGATGGAGCGGCAGCTCGCGCAGATGGTGCGGCTGATCGACGACCTGCTCGACCTCTCGCGCATCAGCCGCGGCAAGATCACGCTGCGCCGCGAGAGCGTGCGGGTGGCGGACGTCGTCGAGCAGGCGGTCGAGACGAGCTGGCCCGGGATCGAGGAGGCGGGCCACCATCTCGAGCTCCGTGTGCCGCGCGAGCCGATCCACGTGAACGCGGACCCGGTGCGACTCGCGCAGGTCTTCGCGAACCTGCTCAACAACGCGGCGAAGTTCACCCCGCGGGGCGGGCACATCGCGCTGAGCGTGGAACCAGCCGAGCACGAGGTCGTCGTGTCGGTGCGCGACGACGGCGTCGGGATCTCGTCCGACATGCTGCCGCGGATCTTCGGCATGTTCACCCAGGTCGAGCGCGAGGCCGACCTGTCGCAGGGAGGACTCGGCATCGGGCTCTCGCTCGTGCGGGGCCTGGTCGAGATGCACGGCGGCACGGTCGAGGCGCACAGCGGCGGGCTGGGCACCGGCAGCGAGTTCATCGTGCGGCTGCCGGCGGCGCCGTCGGCCGGCGCGGCCAGGGCGGGCGACGCGCCGGGAGCGCGGCAGGGCGTGCGGCGGCGGATCCTGGTCGTCGACGACAACCGCGACGCGGCCGCGAGCCTCGCGATGCTGCTGCGCATGGAGGGGAACGACACGCGTACGGCGCACGACGGGCTCGAGGCGCTCGAGTCGGCGGAGGAGTTCCGCCCGGACATCGTGCTGCTCGACCTGGGGATGCCGAGGCTCAACGGCTACGACGCCGCGCGACGCATCCGCGAGCAGACGTGGGGGGGGCGCATGATCCTCGTCGCGGTGACGGGCTGGGGCGAGAGCGACGACCGCGTCCGCTCGCGCGAGGCGGGGTTCGACCACCACTTGGTCAAGCCGGTCGAGCCCAGGGCGCTGCTCGACATGCTCGCCGATCTGCAGCCGCCGGCGCGCCGGAACGGGAGCGCCGCGCGACCGTAGGCCGCGCGGCGCTCGCGCGCGCGCTCGCGTCAGCGCTGCTCGTCGAACGGCTCGTCGAACGAGTCGTCGAACAGCTCGTTCTCGTCGTCGTTGCGCGGCGCGCTGGCCTCGCGGGCGCTGCCATCGCCCTCACGCACGGGGACGATGCGTCGCCACGTGACGCTCTCGCTTTCCGGCACGCGCGCCGCGATCAGCTCCATCCGGTCCACGAGCGCCTGGGCGCGGGCCCGGGCTGCCTGGACCTCGATCTCGGCCATGGTGACGCGCGTCTCTGCGGCGTCGACCGCCTGCCGGTAGCTGTTGATCTCGAGCGCCGGGATCCGGTCGTCATCGAGGTCCTCGACGGCGTGCGCCTTGCGCAGCTCGAGCTGCGCCTCGACCACCTCCATGCGGCGCTCGGCGAGCTGGATCTGTGCGCGCGCGAGCTCGATCCGCATGTCGGCGAAGTCGGTCTGCGCGCGGGCCCAATCGACGTGCGCGTGAGCCTGCGAGAGCGGCTCGTCGTTCTCCCCGACCTGCGCGTTCGGGTCGCTCTGCCCGGCCACGGCGCGAGCCTGGTACACGTCGACCTCCTGCTGCGCGACGTCGAGCTCCTGGGTGGCCACCTCGCGGCGGTCCTTGGAGAGCTCGAGCCGAGCCTCGGCTGCGGTGATCTCGTCGCCGAGCTGCGCACGTTTCACACGCAGGTCGATGATCTCCCGGCGCTGGTCTTCGGGAACGTTGATCAGGTACGAGTCGTCGACCGTCGGTTGGTTGCGCGACGACTGGCAGCTCGCCGCGAGCGCGGCGACGGCGAGGAACGAAAGAGCGCGGATACGTTTTTCGATTTGCATGTCCTTCCTCCTGGAAGGCGATCGTCGGGGGCGGCCCCCGCACTGTCGGAAAGTCCTATCGGAAGGTGCTATTGGGAGGTTCTGTCGGCCGAGGTCCTCTTGGACGGTTCGCTCGGACGGGTTCTCTCGGAAGGCTTCTCTGCCCGATGGAGTCGATGGCGCAAGAGTGGCGCAAGTCGCGTGCCGGTCGCCCTTTCGGCGCGGGACTTGCAACGCCGGACTCGCTGCGTCGCCGCGGATGACGACCTTGCCGCACACCGACTCGAGCGCCGCGCGGTGGCCGTCGCTGCGTCTCGCATGGCGCGTCCTGCGCGGGGGCGCGCTCGACGCCGTGCAGGACCGCGTTCCCACGCTCGCGGCCGCGCTCGCGTTCTACACGAGCCTGTCGCTCGCGCCGTTCCTGCTCGTCGTGCTGTGGGCGCTCAGCTTCGTCGGGGCGAACGGCGAGGAGTACCTCGTGACGCAGGCCGAGATGTTGCTCGGCCGCGACGGGCGCGCGACCGTCGCGTCCATCCTGGCGGGCGCGGACGAGGGCGTGCGCTTCCGCGGCGTCGCGGGGACGCTGAGCCTGTCGCTGCTCGCGCTGTCGGCGACGGCGGTGTTCGCGCAGCTCCAGGAGGCGCTGAACATCGTCTGGGAGGTCGAGGCGCGGCCGGGAGCGGGCGTGTGGGGCTGGATCCGCAAGCGCCTGCTCTCGCTGGGGATGGTCGGCACGATCGCTTTCCTGCTGCTCGTCTCGCTGGCCGCGAGCACGCTCGTCGGCGCGGTGCAGCAGCAGCTCGAGCTGGTGCTGCCGTCGCGCGTCCTCACGTTCGGCGGCACGATCCTCGTGTTCACGTTCCTGTTCTCGCTCGTGTACGCCTTCTTGCCCGACGTCGTGATCGCGTGGCGCGACGTCGTGATCGGCGCGTTCGTCAGCGCGCTGCTCTTCGCGCTCGGCAAGTACGCGATCTCGGTCTACCTCGCGCGCAAAGGCTTCGGCGACACGTACGGGGCCGCGGGCTCGATCGTCGCCGTGCTCGCGTGGGTGTACTTCTCGTCGGTGCTCGTCCTGTTCGGCGCTGAGCTGACGCAGCAATGGGCACGGCAGCGGGGGCGTCGGCTCGTGCCCGACCGGCACGCCGTGCGCGCGCCGCGCCGGTAGCGCGCCGTTCGGCACCCGTCCAAGCTCGTTGTGCATTCGGCGCGCGCTGCTCGCGCTCGACGGCCCGCCCGCTCCCCACCGCGTGCTGCGGGCGCGGGGAACGCCCGTTGCACGCCTCAGGACGGAGGCACCCTCGGCTATCGCCCCGCAACGCCAGCAGCAGAGCCGCAGCAAGAGCTGGTATCGAGCCCGACCGCGGGCCGGCCGGATCCATCCACCGTCCGACTCGCGCGGTTCGTACCGAGGGCCGCTCTCCCGTTCTGCGGGAGAGCGGCCCGTCCTCCATCCGCTTGCCTGGCGATCGCGCGGCTGAGCTCCTCCGCGCGGCCGGGCGTGCACGCCGCACCCAACGGGTACGTGCGCACCGGACGGGCGGAAGCGCCCAGCGAAGGTCGTGCCCGCAGGAGCCGCGCTGAGCGCGGCGCACCGCGGATCGATGCGCGCTGCGAGCGCGGCGCGAGCGCGGTGCCCGCGCATTGTAGAAACCGTCCGCCGGGAAACACACGCGACGCGCGGGCGTCGCGCGCATCCCCGCGCGAGCCGGCGCCTCCCGCGCCGCGCGGCGGGTCCGCCCGTTGCATGGCGCGCTCCCCCCGCGTCGTGCGGGGAACTGCACCGAAAGGCACAGGACCTGGAGCAACCATGGCGATCCACCTCTTGAAGGACAAGGGAACCCCGCTCGAGAAGCAGCGGTTCACCTGGAAGGAGCTCGCGGGGCCGCCCTATTCGAAGCTCGACGACGACGCGTTCACGCGCGTGCGCGTCATCCTGATGAACGGCATCGAATCGGAGGCCCTACGCTTCTCCCACGCGGCGGCGCGGATGAGCCGCGACCTGCGTCAGGCGCTCGCGCTCGTGCGCCGCGTCGACCATCACCAGCAGACGATGGTCAACTGGCTCAACCCGGCGGACCAGTCGCCGCTGGAGACGACGATCGGCTTCGAGCAGGTCGCGATCGAAGTGACGGCGAGCGTGGCGCAGGCCGAGCCGGACCCCGCGATCGCCGCGGTCTATCGCTTCGGTCTGCTCGAGGACTTCGATCACATGTACCGCTACGCGGCGCTGATGGACCGCGTCGAGGGCAAGGACGCGAACACGCTCCTGCACGGCTACACCGACATCCTGCCGGGCCGCCCGACGAGCATCGAGCACCGCCATCCGAGCGACGATCTGCGGCTGCCGTACGACCGCGCTTCGGCGGACTTCCTCACGAAGCTCCACGCGCTCACGATCACCGCCGGCGAGCAACAGACGCACGACTACTACATGAACGTGGGCCCGACGTTCAGCGACCCGATCGCGCGCCAGCTCTACGCCGAGATCGCCTCGATCGAGGAGCAGCACGTCACGCAGTACGAGTCGCTGCTCGATCCCGACGAGGCGCTGCTCGAGAAGTGGCTCCTCCACGAGGCGAACGAGGTCTACAACTACTGGAGCTGCGTCGAGTCGGAGTCGAACCCGCGGATCAAGGCGATCTGGGAGCGTTTCCTCGACTACGAGCTCGGCCAGTTGCGTTTCGTCGCCGACCTGTTCGAGGCGACCGAGGGGCGCGACGCGGCGGAGATCCTGCCGGAGCGGCTCCCCGAGCCGATCCGCTACGTGAGCCACCGCGAGTACGTGCGCACGGTGCTGCGCGAAGAGGTGCACCTCAGCGCGGTCGGGCACGAGTTCGTCGACCGCGAGGAGGAGTCCGCGGAAACGCTGGGCTACCGCGAGCACCTGAACTCCGACGGCTCGCCCTCCGACGTCGTGTCGGGGAGCTACGTCTGGGTCCCGGGCGGCGAGCTCGCCAACGGCAAGCACGCGAAGAACGACGAGGCCAAGAGCCGCGAGCTCGAGGAGGTGAAGGCATGATTCCCGAACCCTTGCTCGGAGGCAACCGGACCGGCATCGCGCTCGCGCCCGAGCGGGCCGACGAGATGGTGCACGGCTTCGACGAGTTCGAGCCGACGTCGCACACGGGCGAGCGCGAGCTCGCCGAGATGCACGTGCGCGAGGCGCAGGACGCGCCGTCGCTCGGCTCGCTCCCAGAGCCGAAGAAGGGCGGCAAGATGGACTCGAAGGACGCGACCCACGCCGTGCTGATGGACAAGCTCGGCGAGCGGCTCGCGTTCGAGCGCACCGGCGCGCGGCTCTACGAGGCGATGCTCGCCAAGCTCGACGCGCACGGCACGTTCGACGGCGGCCCGACCCGCGAGCAGCTCGACGACATCCGCGCGGAGGAGCGCTCGCACTTCGAGATGCTGACGAAGTGCATCACCCAGCTCGGCGGCGACCCGACCGCGGTGACGCCGTCGGCGGACCTCGCCGGCGTGTCCTCGTCGGGCATCGCGAAGGTGATCTGCGACCCGCGCACGGACGTCGTCCAGTGCCTCGACGCGCTCTTGGTGGCGGAGCTCACCGACAACGCCGGGTGGGAGACGCTGATCGAGCTCGCGCACGAGGCCGGCCAGGACGAGATCGTCCCGCGGTTCCAGAAGGCGCTCGATCGGGAGGAGGAGCACCTCGAGGAGGTGAAGAGCTGGCTGCAAGCGGGGCTGGGACTGCCCTGAAGCTCGAGCCACGCGGTAGGGCGCCCGGCGGGCCGAGCGACTCGGTCTGCCGGGCGACTTGGTCTGCCGGGCGATTTCGTCTCGGCACCGCCGCCGCGGCTGGCGCGCCTCTTGCACGGCGTCGGGGCGTTGCTCGCGACCGGCCCTCGGAAAGAAGACAAGACGATGAAGAACCGAACGCTCCTGTTCTCCGCGGCCCCCGTCCTCGCCCTCGGGGCCGTCCTGGCGACGGTCCAGGCGGGTCAGGACCCGCGCGAAGCGGGCGCCCCCCGCTCGGCGACCGACGAGATCCTGGAGAACTGGCCCGACGCGTCGCGCAAGGCCGCACGGGCGACGATCGACCAGTACGGGGCGCCGCAGGGCGTCACGCCGACGATGCTGATCTGGAACGCCAACGGCCCGTGGACGCAGACGATCGTGTGGCGTGACCCGGTGCGCCACAACTTCCCGGTCCCGCACGAGGACGTGCTGGAGCAGACGATCGGCTACCGCGTGCCCGCGGAGTACTTCGACGACCTCGCGCACTTCGACGGCAGCATCATCTGCGAGCGCACGAAGGGCGTCACGTCGGCGCGCTGCGACAAGGAAGCGATGAACTTCCTCGCGCTCAACATCGCCCACGACATCGTCGAGGGCAAGATCGACGTCGACGACGCGCGCGAGCGCTACGCCGAGCTCGTGAAGCGCTTCCAGAACGACGACAAGGACCCCTACACCCAGAAGCTGAACTTCCGCCCGCAGCCGAACCTCGGCGACCCCGACGAGGCACTCCTGCGGGAGAAGAAGTAGCAAGCGGCCGCTCGGAGGGCCGAGCGACCGGGGCTGAACCGGCCGGCGGATCGCGCGTAGGACCGAGGTCGATGGGCACCTCGACCGCCGCGCGATCCTCTGCGCCGTTGCGTGCGCCGGTCACTCGCGGCCGTGCGCCAGCCGCTGCGACAGGCTCGGGATCACGAGCAGCGTCAGGAAGAACGAGCCGACGAGCCCGCCGATCACGACGGTCGCGAGCGGGCGCTGGACCTCCGCTCCCGCCGACGTCGCCAGCGCCATCGGCAGGAAGCCGATCACGTCGGTCAGCGCCGTCATGAGCACCGGCCGCAGGCGCATCCGGCCCGCGTCGATCGCGGCCTCGCGCGGGTCGGCGCCCTCGCGGCGGCGGCGCAGCACGTGCTCGACGAGCACGACGCCGTTCATCACGGCGACGCCGAACAGCGCGATGAAGCCGACGCCCGCCGAGATCGAGAAGGGGTAGTCGCGCAGCGTGAGCGCGACGATGCCGCCCGAGGCGGCGAGCGGCAGGTTGAGGTAGATCAGAGCGGCGAAGCGCCCCGATCCGAACGCCGTGTACAGCATCACGAAGATCAGGAGCAGCGCGATCGGGACGAGGAACGCGAGGCGGCCCGTCGCCGCCTGCAGGTTCTCGAACTGGCCGCCCCATTCGATCGACCAGCCGGGCGGGAGCTCGACCTCGGCCTCCACCGCGGCGCGTGCCTCGGCGACCGCCGACGCGAGATCGCGGCCGCGCACGTTGGCCTCGACCGTGATCTTGCGCTGGATCCTCTCGCGGCTGATCTGCGCCGGACCGGTCGCGATGCGCACGTCCGCGAGCTGTCCCAGCGGCACCCACGGCGCCGGGCCGCCGTCGGCGCGGCTCAGCGCGACGGGCAGGTTGCGCAGCGACTCGAGGTCGTCGCGCACCGCCGAGTCGAACCGCGCCTGGATCGTGAAGCGCCGCTGGCCGTCGACGACCGTGCCGACCGGACGGCCCCCGATCGTCTCGACGACGTCGAGCACGTCCTCGGCGTTGAGCCCCAGGCGCGCGATCGCGCGGCGGTCGACGTCGACGGTGAGCGTGGGGAGCCCGAGGATCTGCTCCGCCTTGACCTCCTCCATGCCTTCGATGCGCCGCACGACCGCGGCGACCTCGTCCGCGACGCGACGCATGTCGTCGAGCGAGCCTCCACCCGCGTAGATCTGGATCCCGACGTCGGAGCGCACGCCGCTGATCAGCTCTGCGACGCGCAGCTCGATCGGCTGCGAGAAGCTGAACATCACGCCGGGGAAGCGCTCCTCGAGCGCCTCGTTCAGCGCCGCGACGAGCTCCTCCTTCGTCTCGAAGCGCCACGTGTCGGGCGGCCGCAGCATCAGGTACGTGTCGCTGATCTCGACGCCCATCGGGTCGGTCGCGATCTCCGCGCGGCCGGTGCGCGAGACCGCCGTCTCGACCTCGGGGAACTCCATCACGAGCTTCTCGACGTCCGTGCTGATCCGGTTCGACGTCTCGAGCGCGATGCTCGGCAGCCGCCAGATCTGCATCGCGATCGCGCCCTCGTCCAGCCGCGGCATGAACTCGGCGCCGAGCGAGGGGACGAGCATCAGGCTCGCGAGGAACGCGGCGCCGGCGACGGCCGCTGTCCGCCCCGGCCGCGCGACAGTCTTCTGCAGCGCCGGCTCGTACACGCGTTTCGCGAGGCGGTACAGCAGCGGCTCCGTCGCGCGCACCCGCTTCAAGAAGAACGACGCGAGCACCGGCATCAGCGTCAGCGCGCACACGAGCGAGCCGGCCATCGCGAAGACGACCGTCAGCGCCATCGGGCGGAACATCTTGCCCTCGATGCCGCGGAGCGCGAGCACGGGCAGATAGACGAGCGTGATGATGCCGACGGCGAAGACGACCGGCCGCGCGACCTCGTGGCATGCGCGGCGGACCTTCTCGAGGTGCGGCGTCGCGCGGTCGTCGCGGCGCAGGTGCAGGTGCCGCACGACGTTCTCGACCATCACGATCGAGCCGTCGACGATGATCCCGAAGTCGACGGCGCCGAGCGACATCAGGTTGCCCGACACGCCGAAGCGCTCCATCGCGGTCACCGCGACGAGCATCGAGATCGGGATCGACGCCGCGACGATCAGCCCGCCGCGCAGGCTGCCGAGCAGGAGCAGCAGGACGAGCACGACGAGGAGCCCGCCCTCGACGAGGTTCGTGATCACCGTCCGGATCGTGCTGTTCACCAGGTCCGTGCGGTTGTAGTAGGTGTCGATCGTCACGCCCTCGGGCAGCGTCCGCTCGATCTCCTGCACCTTGCGGTGGACGTCCTCGGCGACCTCGCGCGAGCTCGCGCCCATCAGCATCATCACGATGCCGACGACCGCCTCGCCTTCGCCGTCGCGCGTCACGGCGCCCTGGCGGATCATCGGCTGGAGCTCGACGCGGCCGAGGTTCTCGAGGTACACGGGCGTGCCGCGCGCGTCCTTCGCGACGACGATCTTCGCCAGGTCGTCGAGGTCCTCGACGAGCCCCTCGCCGCGCACGAGGTACTGCTCGTCGGCGTGCGCGATGTAGCCGCCGCCGACGTTGCGGTTGTTGCCCTCGATCGCCTCGAAGACCTGGCGCACCGAGAGGCCGTGCGAGGTGAGCTTCTTCGGCTCGAGCGTCACCTGGTACGTCGCGAGCTGACCGCCGAACGAGTTGACCTCGACGACGCCCGGCACCGTGCGGAGCTGGTGGCCCACGACCCAGTCGAGCAGCGTGCGCAGCTCCATGGGCGAGTAGCCCTCGCCGCGCAGCTCGAACTGGTAGATCTCGCCGAGCCCCGTCGAGATCGGTCCCATCTCGGGCTCGCCGTAGCCCGCGGGGATCGCGTCGCGCGCCCGGGCGAGCCGCTCCGCGACGAGCTGCCGCGCCCGGTAGACGTCCGTGTCCTCGTCGAACACGACCGTGACGACCGAGAGCCCGAACTTCGACACGGAGCGGATCTCGTCGACGCTCGGGAGCCCGCTCAGCGCCGACTCGACGGGGAACGTGATGAAGGACTCGACCTCCTGCGGCGCGAGGCCGGGGCTGTTCGTCAGCACCTGGACCTGGACGTTCGTCACGTCCGGCACCGCGTCGATCGGCAGCTCGCGCATCGCGCGCAAGCCGAGCGCGGCGGCGAGGAGCCAGAGCACCACGACGAGGAAGCGGTGCTCGAGCGAGAAGTCGACGATGCGTCCGATCATTGCGCGCTTCCGCCTCAGTGACTGTGTCCGCCGCCGAGCTCGCCCTCGCGCAGCGCCGACTTGAGATGGAACGTGCCCGCGACCGCGACGTCGTCGCCGGGCTCGACGCCGGCGAGCACCTCGACCGCCTCGCCCGACGGGGGGCCGAGCTCGACCGCGCGCCGCTCGAACCTCCCCGGCGCGACGCGGACGAATACGTAGTCGCCGTCGTCCTCGTGCACGATCGCGTCCTCGGGCAGCACGACGCGCGCGCGTTCGCGCGCGACGACGAGGTCGACGCTGCCGAACATCCCCGGCCGCAACGGGTACGGCTCGGGCCAGCCGGCCAGCGTCGGGTTCTCGAGCTCGACGCGCACGCCGAGCGCGCGGCTGCGTGGGTCGACCTCGTGGCCGACGAGCGTCACGACGCCCTCGAAGACGCGCCCGGGGAACGCGTCGAGGTGCACGCGCGCCTCCTGGCCGGTCCGCACCGACTGGAGCTGCTCCTCGAACGCGGACGCGACGATCCACACGCGCGACAGGTCCTCGAGCGTGAACAGCTTCGTCTGCGAGTCGACGTACTCGCCGGTCGTGATGTGCCGGCCCGCGACGATCCCGCCGCGCGCCGCGCGGATCTCGTAGGCGCCGGAGAGCAACGGCGAGCCCGGCTCGAGCTCCGCGAGCCGCTCGGGCGCGACGCCGAGCGCGCCGAGCGCGTTGCGTGCGGAGTCCTCCAGGATGCGCCGCTCGGTCAGCTCGACCTCGAGCGCGAGCAGCCGCGCGTCGCGTTCCGCGCGCAGGTCGGTCAGCTCGCGCTCCTTCTCGAGCTCGGCCGCGCGCAGCGTCCGCTCCGCCTCGAGGAGCGGCCGGATCGTCGACACCGCCTGCGCCTGGAGCTCCTCCTCGCGCTCGTAGATCTTGCGGCTGACCTCGACCGCGCCGTCGAGGACGCGCTCGGCCGCCTCGAGCCGGCCCTGGTACAGCTCGCCCTCGCGCCGCAGCGTCGTCTCCGCCGCCTCGACCATCGCGCGCGCGCGCACGAACGCCGCGACGGAGTTGCCCAGATCGACCGAGTCGATCAAGCAGAGCAGCTCGCCCGCCGCGACGTCCTGTCCGAGCTGCGCGTGGATCGAGCGCACGATCCCCGGCGCCTTCGGATTGATGTGCGTGACGCCGTCCGCGTCCGCAGCGACGACCGCCGGCAGCATCAGCAGGCGCAACAGCTCGCCGGGCGCGGCGGTCGCGACGCGCAGCCCTGCCGCCTCGGCCTGCGCCGCGGTCAGCTCGACGACGTCGTGTTCGTCGTCGCCGTGCTCGTCGTCGCCGTGCGCGTCCTCGTCGTGCGCGTCATCCATCTCGCCCGCTCCGTGCGGCGCGTGCCCGCCGTCCGAGCACGCGCCGACCAGCGCGACGAGCGCGACGAGCGCGCCAGCGACGAACGGTCCGTTCGACTTCTTCATCGGTCCGTCTCCGTCTCCGTCTCCGTCATCACGCCCGCGCCGAGCAGCGCTCCGCTCGCCGCCAGGAGTCGCCAGCGGTCGCGCCGCAGCTCGGCTCGCGCCTCGGTCGTGCGCGTGCGCGCGTCGACGAGTGCGCGCTGCAGCGTCAGGATCTCGAGCAGCGTCACCTCGCCCGCGTCGAACGAATCGCCGGCCAGTCGCAGGCTCTCCTCCGCGTTCGGCAAGAGCTCCGACTCGAGGAACGCGACCTCGCGCCGCGCCGACTCGAGCGCGAGCGAAGCCGCGTGCACCTCGCTGCGCACGCCGTGCACGCGCGCCTCGAGCTCGCTCTGCAGCGCCGCGCGGCGCGCCTTCGCCGTCTCGATCGCGGGCCGGCCCCAGCGCGTGAAGAACCCCGGGACGATCGCGATGCCGGTCCCGATCGACACGAGCGGGAGCTGCCGCGCGACCGCGAGCCGCACGTCGTCCTCCGCGGCGGCGTACGCCGCGAGCGACGCCGCGAGGTCGGGCCGCCGCGCGAGCGCGCGCTCGACGAGCGCGTCGGCGTCCGCCGCAGCCTCGAGCTCGCCGTCGGCACCTGTCGCAGGGACGACCGGCACGTCGGCGCGCGGCGGGAGCCCCAGCAGCGCGTTCAGCCGCTGCCGCGCGCCCGCGAGCTCCCCCTCGAGCCGCACGCGCCGCGCCTCGATCGAGAGCACGTCGCCGCGCGCGAGATTCGCGTCGATCGCGGTCGCGGCGCCCACGCTGCGCGCGCGCTCGAAGTACGCGCGCGTCGTCTCGACGACCCGCACGAGGCGCTCGTTCTCCTCGAGCAGCTCATGCGCCTCGAGCACGTCCTCGCACGCGACGTACACGTCGAGCGCGAGGCTCCACTCCGCCGCGAGCACGCGGCGCCGCGCCTCTTCTGCGCGCCAACCCGCGGCGTCCTCGCGCGCGTCGAGCTCGCCGGGCCGCGGCAGCGGGATCGACAGGCTGAAGCCCGAGAGGAAGTCGACGCTCGACGCCGTGTCGTCGACGATCTGCGACGCGAGCGCGTCCATGCCGTCCCAGCCGATCTCGGGATCGGCGAGCAGCCCCGCTTCGACGAGCAGTGCACGCGCGACGCCGACCTCCGCGCGCGCCGCGCGCAGCGCCGGGTGGTGCGCGACGGCGAACGACGCGAGCTGGCCGGGCCCGGCGCCGTCGATCGGCGGCTCCCAGGCGACGGCCTCGAGGCTCGCGAGCATCGCGGACAGGTCGACCGGCGCCGGCTCGTACGCGACGCAGCCGGCGAGCGCGGGAGCGCACGCGAGCGCGGCGAGAGCGCCGCTCGCGCGGTCGTGTCGTGAGGCCGTGGGCCCGGGTGCACGGGCGGGACGTCGGGCCATGGAGGGCACCTCTCGCTGCGGAACGGGGGGCGCGGGAGCGCCGGACCGCCGGCGTCGCCGCGCTCGTCACGCGGGCGCCCGCACCGGGGCGACCCGCACGCGCCGAAGCGCGTCCGCTAGCAGCGCAGGACGGTGCCGCGCAGCCGCTCGAAGCGCGGCGAGACCGCCGGAGGGCGGGCGGTCACGCGCGCGAGCGCGCGTGGGGGAGCGCGGTGCGGACCGCAGTCGCGCGCGACGTCCGACGCGGGGGGCGGGCCGTCACCGACCGACGCCGCGGTCGCCTCGCGCAGGAACGCGATCTCGATGTCGGTGCAGGCGCCGCAGTCCGCGCCGCCGTGCGCTCCGGCGGGCGCGAGCGTCGGCGCCGGCCTCGCGTCGTCGTGCGCGCTCGCGTCGCAGCACGCGCTCCCGGCCGCCTCGACGACGAGATGCCCGTCGGGCGCGACGCACAGCACGAGCCGCCCGCCGAGCCCCAGCAGCAAGAGCTGGGGCAAGAGGAGCAGGACGACGAGGGCGCGGCCGGACGTGCGCATCGGACTGATGGATAGCTCGCGGGGATCGGCGCGTCAACCGCGGCGCCCCCGCATGCCTGTCGGCCGCGCACAGGCGCGGCCTGGAGCCGTTTCGCCGGTCCGCTCTCACGGCCGCTCGCACAACACGAGCGCGCGCGGGTCGATGCGCGTCTCGACGACCGCGCGCGGCACGTCGGCCTCGAACGGCTGCTCGAGCGCGGTCGGCTCGACGCGCACGAGGACGGGAGCGCCCGACGCGAGCACGAGCTCGACCTCGATCGGGTTGCGGTACAGGTCGCCGGTCTGGACGAGCCTGCCGCGCGCGCGCCCGGGGCCGCGCTCGTCGAGCTCGACGCGGTAGCGCGGCGCGCCCGGCCGGCGCAGCCAGTCGTCGGCCCACGCGTCGACCTCCGCGCGGCGCTCGGCGGGAAGCGCGGCGCGCAGCGCGGCGAGCAGGTCGTCGAGCTCCGATGGCGGCGCGTCCGCGTCGCGGCTGTGGCTGGCGACGTACGCGGCGAGCGCTTCGTCGAACGCCTGCGCGCCGATCTGGTCGCGCAGCGTGCGCAGCGCCATCGCGCCCTTCGCGTAGACGACTTGCACGTAGCGCGGCGACGCGAAGCCGGTCTGTGCGACCGCGTGCTCGTCGTCGGCGCTGGGGAAGTAGCGCGCCGCCCGCGCGCGCGCCGCTTGGGCCGCCGCGTCCGCGCCGTCGCGCTCTTCGAGATACAGCCACGCCGTGACCTCGGCGAGCGACTCGGTGAGGAAGCGCTCCGCCGGCCCCGCGGGGTCGACCGCGCCGCCCCACCACAGGTGCGCGACCTCGTGCGCGATCTTGCCCGGGTCGGGATCGCGCCCGAACAGCACCTCGTCGTAGACCGAGAAGCCGTCCGCTTCGTAGTTGTACGAGCGCGAGCGGTTGCGCACGCGCATCGCGCCGATCCCGTAGCTCGCGCGGTCGAGCTTGCCGAGCCGCTTCTGCAGCGCCTCGAGCGCGGCGGCGGCTTCCTCGCCCCAGCGCTTCGCGCCCTCCGTGCGGTCGCCGAACGCGAGCACGCGCACCGCGAGCTTGCCGCTCTTCGCCTGGACCGCCTCGTACGCGCCGGCGAGGATCGACGGCCGCACGGGCCGCTCGCTCGTCCAGCGGTGCACCTCGACGTCGCCCTTGCGCTTCGTGCTCTCGAGTCGGCCGGGTCCCAGGCTCTCCATCCCGCGCGGCAGGACGAGCTCGAGCTGCACCGGCGCCGCGAGCTTGTTCGTCGCGCGCTCGTCGAGCGGCACGATCGGATACCACTGCGCCTGGTGGCTCATGCGGATCTCGTCGGGCCGCACGAGCAGGATGCCCATCCAGTCGGGCCCCTCCGCGTCGGGGTCCATGCCGCGGCCGTCGTAGCGGAAGACGAGCGACGCGCGCTTGCCCGGCTCGAGCGGCGGGTCGAACGTGACGTCGATCGCGCGCCCCTCGGCGATGCGCTCGCCCTCGGCGAACCGCGCGGCCGCGCCGTCGCGCTCGACGGCGCGCAGCGCGAGCCGCTCGTTGAGCGAGAAGCGCACGCTCGCGAGCGGCTCGTCCGTCGCCTCGAGCTCGACCCGCGCCGTCCCGCTCAGCGTGCCGTCCCCGGGGCTGACCTCGAGCCGGAGGTCGTAGAGGACGAGCGCGACGGCGACGGCGGCGGCGGGGGAGAGCAGCATGGGCGCAGCGTACGCCGGCTCGCCCGACCCATTCAGTACGCAGTCCTGACGAATGCCGTGGCGAACCGCCCGCAGCAGGGTGTCTACTCGCAGTGCGCTTCCACTCGGTTCCGACCGACCCCTTGACCCCCGTGGAGAGATCGATGCGTACCGTGCTCAGCGCGCTCGCCCTCGTCGCCGTCGGCGCGACGGCCGCCGCCCAGACCCCCAATCCCTATCCGCTCGGCGCCCCGGTGCCGGCCCCGTTCGCCAACGACTCGGGGCAAGTCGTCCCGTTCCAGCCCTGCACCCCGTTCGTCACCGACGCCCAGGGGGGCCTCGTCTACCTCCCCCTGTGCCTGCAGGTGCTGATCCTGTTGGGCGACGGCGAGGTCTACACGATGTCGTGGGGCCAGCAGGACGACACCGGCCAGCAGGTCGCGCCCGGCGTCTATACGGTCGACGGCGTGCAGTACGACCTCGGCGCGGACGACGCGGCGGTCGTGCCGCTCGGCCCGCCGCGCCTGGGCCTCGCGCGCAGCCTCTATCTCGCGGCGCCGAGCCAGCCGGGCGCGGTCTATCTCGCCGCCGCGTCGCTGTCGTCGGGCTTCGGCATCCCGCTCGGCTGCGGCCAGTCGTTCCCGCTCGACTTCGACGCGGTCGCGCTCGCCTCGCTGACGATGCCCTCGGTCTTCCAGAGCTACGTCGGCGTGCTCGACGCGTTCGGCACGAGCCAGGACCCGACGCTCGTGCTCCCGAACAACCCGAACCTAGCGGGCCTCACGCTCGACTTCGCGTTCCTCACCGCCGACCCGAATTCGCCGTGCGGCATCGGCGCAGTCTCGGCCGCGCGCAGCGCGACGATCCTGCCGTAGCCTGCGCGCATCGAGCGACGTCGTCGCCTGCGGCTCCTGCGGGTCTTCGAGCCCGTCGGGGAGCCGCAGGGACGACGTCAGCTCGCTTCAGGCTCGCACGACTGGGGCAGCGACCTCGAGCCCTGGCCGGCCTCCCTTGCGACGGACCGGCCGCCGCTCTACCTTGCTGGCATGGTCACCGGCATGCTCTCCCTCGTCTGCCTCGCGCTCCCGCTCGTGCCGCCCGTGCCGCTCGCCGATGTCGACGACACGACCGACAGCGCTGTGTCGACCAAGCCGACGTACGCCGCCGCCGCCCGTGGCACGCTCGAGAGCGAAGCGCTGCTCGCGGCGCTGCGCGTGCGTCCTGCGCTGCTCGAGCGTGAGAACCTCGAGGGCGCGGCGGAGTCCGAGAACGGCTTCCACGAGCTGCCCGGCGGGATGGTCCTCGGCCTCGTGGCGCGTCCGACGGGCGACTGGAGCGGCGCGACGGTCGCGCTCGAGGGCGGGCGCCTCGTCGTGCACCGCGGCGGCCGCTCGTTCGCGCTCCCGCCGGCGCGCGCCGACGTGCTGCGTGCGTGCCTCGCGTTCGCGACGAGCCCCTACGGCTCGGACACGCTCGTCGACCTCGACGAATTCGCGCCGCGCGTCGCGCCCGAGCTCGTGGGCACGTCGATCGGTCGCATGGCGATCGACGTGGACCGCGCGCCGCACCGCCACGTGCCGGGCTCGCTCGAGGAGAAGACGCTGATCGTCGACCACGAGCCGCGCTTCTACGCCGCCGGGGACGTGCTCGTGATCGAGTCGGACCTCGAGGTGCGCTTCTACGAGCCGGACCTGCTCTCGACGCTCGGCCGCCGCACGCGCTCGCTCGCGTTCGCGTGGGACCTCGCCGACGGCGACGGGCGCTTGTTGCGCCTCGTCGGCGACGCGCCCGAGGGCACGGACGTCGCGGCGCTCGCGACCGACCTCGCGCCGGCGGCGAAGATGGCGGCGTGGATCGGCTTCCTGCGCTGGGCCGCGCAGCAGGACCCGGCGGGCATCGAGCGGGTGAGCGCGACGCTAGCGGCGCAGGCCGCTGTCGCCGCCGAAGCGCCGGCGCCGCGCTGACGCGTCACGCGCCGGCGAGCGCGATCGTCGGCTCGTCCGCGCCCGCGAGGACGAGCGCGTCGAGCGCGGCGACGAGCGCGCTCCAGCGCACTTCGGGCGCGACGACGACACGCACGCGCGCGAGCCGTTCGATCGGGATGCGCGCGAGCCGCCCGGTGAGCGCGTCGACGCGCTCGCCGTCGACGGCGAACGTGCCGTCCGCGTGCAGCACGACGAGGAGCGTCGCGTCCTCTTGCGCGGCGCCGACCTCGAGCCGTGCGGGGATCGCCCGCAGCGGGGGCGCGCGCCCGGAGACGAAGATGCGCGCGTCGACGAAGGGCAGCGGCTCGGGCCGGGTCGCAACGAGCACGGGAACGGTCTGGCCGCCGAGCACCTCGAAGGCGCGGATCACCGCGGCGGGCGCGCTAGCGTCGACGCTCAGCACGAACGGCGCGTCCTCTGTCTTGCTGAGGTCGGCGAGCGGCAGCCACTCCGTCAACGACCACCCGTGGGCCGACCCGCTCGCGTTCAGGTGCACGACGGGCCTCCAGACGACGGCGCCGTGCTCGGGCGACGGGGGAACGAGCTGTTCTCCCTCGCTCCAGCCGATCGGAGGCTCGATCGGCGCGGCCGTCTCGGACCGCGCGAGCGCGACTCCGTACGAGAACACGATCGGGAGCTCCGGCGCGCCGAAGAACGTCCACAGCATCCACGACCAGCACGGCGGGATCAGGATCGCGCACGCCGCGAGCGCGCGCCCGCGGATCGGTCGGCTCGCCCGCGCGATGCGCACGGCCGCGACGACGCCGAGCGCGAAC
>CAZGTQ010000446.1:0-2640 GCA_964528575.1 uncultured Planctomycetaceae bacterium
CGCTGGTCGACGCCGTTCGGTGCGGGCGCGCACGCGAGCGAAGCCTCGCGATCGAGGAGCTCCGCAGCAGGCTGATCCGGTGACCGACGCGGCCGACCCGAATCTGCGGCTGCTCGAGGACGCGGCGGTGAAGCTCGGGCCGCTGCTCGACGAGCTCGTGCTCGTCGGCGGCTGCGCTGCCGGCCTGCTCGTGAGCGACCCGGGCGCGTCGCCGATTCGCGCGACGCTCGACGTGGACCTCATCGTCGAGGCGGCGACGTACGTGGACTACGACCGGTTCGGGAAGCGGCTCACCGAACGTGGGTTCGCTCCGGGCCAGGAGCCTGGCGACCCGATCTGTCGTTGGCGGCACAGCGCGCTCATCGTCGACGTGATGCCGCTCGACGAGCGCGTGCTCGGCTTCTCGAACCGCTGGTACGCGCGTGCCTTGCGGACGAGCGTTCGCCGCGCGCTTCCGAGCGGCGTCGAGATCGCGCACGTCGATGCGCCGCACTTCGTCGCGACGAAGCTCGAGGCGTTCCGGTCGCGTGGCCGCGGCGACTTCGTCGCGAGCGCCGACCTCGAGGACGTGGTGATCGTGGTGGACGGCCGGGCGACGATGGAAGAGGAGCTCGCCGTGGCAGCGCCCGACCTCATGGCTCACGTCGCCGGTGGGATCGGCGAGCTCTTGGCAGACAGGCTCTTCGTCGAAGCGCTCCCGGGGTACTTCTGGAGCGAGGCGGATTCGCCGGCGCGCCTCGAGCTGCTGATGCGGCGCCTGCGGTGCCTCGCGTCCGTGTAAACGGGCCGCTCGTCGAAGGCGCCGAGCGTGGCCGTGTAGCGGAGCGTGAAGAGCTTGACGCGCATGGAGTCGCCCCCATGACCAGCTCCCCACCTGACCGCCACGGGATTTCTGGAGATTCGGGTGCATGCCCCTCGGATCGCAACCCGTGTGCTGCGACGAACGCGGATTCCGCCCGGCCGGCTGCGCTCGGCTGCGGGCGGCGCCGCTGCGCCCGGGGGCACGCTTCGGCTGTTGGCTTCGCTCGGGGGCGAAGTGGCCAAGCCGCTCAGGGGAGAGAGCGTACGGGGCGGAAGCCGAGGCCGGCGCTGCGGTACTCGGGGCGCCAGAAGTAGCGGTACGCCGAGCGCGCGCGCGACGCCTCGTCGAAGCAGCATCCGCCGCGGAACACGCGGTGGCGCGAGCCGGCATTCGCCGGCTCGAAGGCATCAGGGTGCGCCGATCGCGACTCCTCGTAGCTGGCCGACCAGCAGTCCTGCATCCACTCGTAGACGTTCCCGTGCATGTCGTAGAAGCCCCACGGGGTCGGCTCCTTGCCACGGACCGGGTGCGTCGAGCCCTCGGAGCCTTCGCCGTACCAGCCGGCCCGTTTCAGCGCCCCTTCGCCGTCGCCGGTCGAGTAATCAGTCTGAGTCCCCGCACGGCAGGCGTACTCCCACTCCGCCTCGGTCGGCAGCCGATAGCCGAGCTTCTCGCACCACGCCGCGCTCTCGGTCCAGCTCACGCTCTCCACCGGGCGCGTCGCTCCGTCGAAAGAGCTGGGGTCCGCGTCGCCCGCGGCGCCGAGTGCGGCGCCGCGCGCCCACTGCTCCTGCGTCACCTCGGTCTCGGCGAGATAGAAAGCGCGCTCGATCGTCACCTGGTGGCGGGGATGCTCGTCGGAGTCGCCGACCCCGTCCGGTGAGCCCATCCAGAACGTCCCCGGCTCGACGAGCAGGAACGCGACTCCCGTCGCCGGGTCGCGCACACGCCAAGCCCAACCCGCTTCGCGCGCCGGGCCCGCCGGTTGAGCCTTCGCTCCCGGCGGCGCCGCCGCATCGACTATCTCCCAACCCTCCGGGGCGCGCGCCGACGGCTCCGCCGCGACCGTCATGCGAGGCGGATCCGGATCGCGAGTCACGACGAGCTGCAACCGTTCCGACAGACCGTCTGACGCGAGCGTGACCCTGTGCTCGCCCAGCCGCGGTAAGGGAACCCTGATCTTCTCGAAGCGCCCGCTCTCGCCGAGCGCGTGGTCCACGAGCGCCCCGTCGTCGACTGCGACGGCAACCGCGGGACGCCTCGCGTTCACGACCCGTCCAGCGAGCTCGACGTAGTCCGAGCTCGTGTACGCGCGGCCATTCTCGACCGCGGGCGAATCCAGCTCGATCGAGACCGGCTCTGCGCTCTTCGCCACTCGGTCTATCGCGAGCGCGAGCTCTCCCGTGTTGCCCGCGCGATCGAGCGCCCGCACCTGGAACGTGTTCGTGCCCGGCCACAGCGCGACCTCGGCAACCCACAGCCCCTCGTCGTTCTGGCTCATCCGCTCGCCGTTCACCGACGCCGAAGCGACGTTCGTATCGTCCACGCGCACCACGAGCTTCGTCGAGGCGTCCGCCGCGCGATCGGTCGCTGGGCTGAGGAGCGCGACGGTCGGCGCGATGGAGTCGTGGACGAGGGTGACTTGGCGGGAGAGCTGACCCGCAGTGAGCTCGTACTCCGTCGCCGCGTTCGCGGGTAGGTCGAGCGAGAACGTGAAGCGGTCCGTGTCGTCGACGACGGCCGCGACCGGATTGCCGGGACCCTTCAGCCGGACGACGTCCGTTCGCCGGTCGCGCAGCAGTCCCTCGAGCATCGCGGGCGTCGATGCGAAGTACAGC
>CAZGTQ010000447.1:0-2380 GCA_964528575.1 uncultured Planctomycetaceae bacterium
AGACAGGCGAATGCGAGCGCGTATCCGAGTCGCCCACTCGGTGTCGGCGCCGCACTGCCGCGAGCGGGCCTGCTCATCGCGTGACCTCCGCGACGCGGATCGGGCTGGTCCACGCGACGTTGCCGTCCTCGAACAGGACGCGCGCGTAGTACACGTCGCCCGCGGTCATCTCCGGGTCCGCGTACTCGCGCGCGAACTCGTCCTCCGCGAGCGACGGGCCGATGCGCAGGAGCTGCTCGCGGTCGACGGGTGCGGGCAGCACGAGCGATCGGCCGCGCTCGACCTCCGCGAGCGCGACGCGCGCGCTCTCCGAGCCGATGGTGAGCTCGAGCTCGCCGAGGGCGGTGTCATCCGCGGAAGCGCGGGCAATCGCGAGCACGAGCTCGAGCGGCTCGCGCCGTTTCGAGAAGGAGAGCTCGCCGTTCGCGAAGGCGAGCACGGCCTCGTGGACCCCCCGGCGGCGAACGCGGAAGGACTCGATCGAGGCGCCGCGCCCGGCGACGCGCATGGGCCGATCGGGATAGGGTCCGAAGCGGCGCGAGGTCAGGACGAAGAGCTCGGTCGCGCCCGGGCCGCAGTCGTAGCGCCAGGTCGCGCCGTTCTTGACGACGTCGACTGCGGCGACGGGCACCATGCCGCGCGCGTTCACGGAGAGCGCGTCCGACGCGCCGGCCGCGCCGACCTCGCCCATGTGCAGGGGGCCGAGCCGCAGGTCGACCTGCGCGAAGTCGGTGGCCGCGAAGCACGCTCGTTCGCGCAGCGCGGCGAACACGGCCTCGCGCGAGAGCTCCACGGCGTGCACGCCGGCGAGCCCGGCCGAGCTCGAGCCGTGATCGGAGGCCGCGACGAAACCGAAGCTGTGCCCGAACGCCAGCCCCGTCGCCACGCTCGCGCGCGGCACGTCGAGATCGCTCGCTGCGTAGGGCAGCTCTGGACCCTCGTAGGAACCGCGCGCGCCCTGGTAGACCTCGAACAAGGCGTGCAGGCCCGGCTGGAACCAGTTCCAGCGCCAGCGGCTCTCGCTGCGACCCATCATGTGCGGAATGGAGAGGACGCGCGCTGCATCGGTGACTCCCGTC
The DNA here is from genome assembly GCA_964528575.1 of uncultured Planctomycetaceae bacterium. Lineage (GTDB taxonomy): Bacteria > Planctomycetota > UBA1135 > UBA1135 > CAZGTQ01. The sequence continues at coordinate 1,080 of CAZGTQ010000447.1, forward strand.
GGGCGGGTCGTCTCGGGGAACGCGTTCCACGCCTCGCGCTCGAAGCGGACGTCGCCCAGGTCGGCGTAGACGTCGTTGCGGTGGCCGCGATCCTTGGCGGCGCGCTCGACCGCGGCGAAGACCACGAGGCGTCCGGGCGCGTCGAAGCGGGCCGCATCGCGCAGGTTGCGCCACCACGACCAAGGACGCAGGTGCTGGAAGTGCTCGGTGACCGCGACGAAGTCGAGTCGCCCCGGACCGCGCGCGTAGCGATAGACGTCGAGGAGCGTCCCGTCGTACGCGCCCGAGCAGCGCGAGATGCTCGTGTGGCGGTGCAGGTCGCCGAAGAAGGGCCCGCGGGGCTTCTCTTCGGCGTTCCGCTGGTCGTCCTGAGAATCCGAGGGCGAGGGGATCCTCCCTCGGACGGACTCCGGATCGCGCCCGTCGCCGGCTGTGTCGTCTGCCTCGAGCGCGCTCGGCATGGGCTCCGTCGCCGGGAAGCCGCGCGTCTCGGGCAGCACGAGGTGTCCGACGCGCCAGCGGCCCTCGATGGGGGAGTCGAAGGGACTCGGGCGCGGCACGGCGCGGCTGCGCGCATCGACGGCCAGGACGGCGACGGTCCCCTTGGGTTCCACGAGCAAGGTCTCGGTCGCCGGGTTGTCGCCCTCGGTCGCGGGGAGCTCGAGGAGTTCGGCGCGGCCGTCCGCGTCGAACACGAGCACCCGCGTCCAGAAGGTCGTGAAGAAGCGCGCTTCGGGATCGAGGTACGCGCGGTCGCGCTCGAGCGCGGGACGCGGCGCGAGGCCTTCCCCCGCTCGCGCCCCGGCGAAGGGCGCACCGAGGCCGCGGAACGTGACGACGAGCCCCGCTGCGGTCGCCGCGAGCTGCGGGAAGTCGCAGCGCGTTCCGGGAGCAGGCAGCGAACGCGGAAGCGCGCGCCCCACCACGCCGTCTGCGACGCGCACGAGCGCGAGCGAGCGCTCGGCTCGCAGGCCCCCGAGCTCGCCGAACTGCGGCGCTTCCTCCCACGCGATCCACGCCGCGCCGTCCGCTTCGAGGGCGATCGAAGGAAACCCCTGGTAGCCCGCGCCGGTCGCGAACGTGTGCGCCTCGAGCACGGCGCCGTCGCGGAGGACCGCGTAGCGCACGCGGAAGCGACCGTTCGAGTACGCGTCGTACACGACGTGCAGCTTGCCCGAACGGTCGGCCGCGACGCGCGGCGCCCATTCGTCCCGTCCAGGACCGGCGACCGCGTCGAGCTCGCGCGCCTCGCCCCATTCGGCCGCGCCGCCGGCGGCTTCCGCGCGCACGCGGTGAGCGAG
>CAZGTQ010000448.1:0-8000 GCA_964528575.1 uncultured Planctomycetaceae bacterium
GCTCCGGCTCGGGCTCGCGCAGCCCCGGAAGGCCGGCGGCGCGCCATCGTTCGACGTCCGCGAGCGGCAAGTAGATGCGCATGCGCCCGTCGAGGAAGCCGACCTTGCGGTCGCCGCGCATCGACGCGCCGTCCTCGAGCGCGAGCTGCACGCCCGAGTCCGACGCGTACAGGCCGAGCCGGTCGGCGAACAGGCGGCGCCGCACGCGGCCGGCGGCGTCGTGATCGACGACGTGCACGTCGCGCAGCGCCTCTTCGACGATCCCGCTGCACGCGCGCACCTCGTACCAACCGCTCGCCGCGTCGCCCCGCAGGAGCCCGTTCAGGGTCTCGACGACGCGCGGCACGTCCCACAGCCCGTCGTCGAGCGGCGCGGCGAGGTCCTGGCCGACGAACAGCTCGGGCGCCGACTCGATCCAGCCCTCGGGGTCGACGTGCGCGAGCGGGATCCGCCGCACGCCGTTGTGGAACGGGTACTGGGTCCCCCCGCGGCTCTCGTGGCCGCCGGTGAGCACGAGCGTGACCATGCGCGCCGAGCGGCTCGCCTCGAGGTGCATGCGCTCGGCGGAGAGGCCGCCCGCGAGCCGGCCGCGGTCGTCGAGCAGCCGGAACACGACCGGGCCGATCCCGCCCTCGCACAGACGTCCCGCCTCGAGCAGATCGAGCCCCTGGACCTCCTCGATGCGCATCAGCGCGCGCAGCGCGCGCTCGATCGCGTCGCTGCGCTCGGCGACCGGATCGGGCGGCGGCGCCTCGAGCGCGGCCTCGCTGGGCTCCTCGAGCGCCGCCGGCGTCGCCGGCGACTCGACGACGTCGGGATCCGCGGGGAACCCGAGGCGCGCCGCCATCTCGCGCAGCCCGAGCTCGTTGAGCGCGCGCGTGTAGCCGTCCCATTCGAGCTCGCGCTCGAGCCGCCGCTCCTGCGAGTAGGCGATCGCGAGCCGCAGGTCGTGCGCCTCGGACGCCAGCCCCGTCGCCTCCGCCGTGCGCGCGGCGAGCGCGTCGCCCAGGCGCGCGACCTCGCGCTCGGCGATGCGCAGCGCGGAGCGCGCCGCCTCGAGCTCCGCGCGCGTCTGGTCGAGCTCCGCGCTCGGCTCGGGCGCGGGCGCCGCGGCCACGGGCACGAGGCCGTCGGCCCGCGCGCGCTCGCGCTCGAGCGCGGCCGCGAGCTCCTTCGCGCGCAGCTCCGCCTCGACCCGCGCGTCGCGCTGCGCCGCGGCCGCCGAGCGCTCGGACTCGAGCTGCGCCCGCGCGTCGCCGAGCTCCGCGCGCAGCGCGTCGCGCTCCTCGAGCGCCGCGTCGCGCTCCAGGACCGCCGCCACCTTCGCCGCCTCGCGCGCGACGAGCTCGTCGCGCGCCGCGGCCAGCGCGTCCATCCAATCGAGCTCCTCGCGCTCGAGCCGCGCCGTCGCCGCGAGCTGCGCGTCGAGGCGTGCCCGCAGCGCGCGCAGCGCCTCGTCGGAGCTCGCCTCCATCGCGCGCTCGAGCTCGGCGCGCAACGCAGCGAGCTCGCGCTCGCTCGCGGCGAGCCGCGCGCGGCGCTCGGCGTCGGTCGCGGCGAGAGCGTCGACGGCCGCGAGCGCGCGATCGACCTCGGCGCGCGCATGCACGAGCGGCGCGCTCGCGTCGCCGTCCGGCCCGCAGCCGGCGGTGAGCGCGAGCGCCAGCGCGAGAGACGCGGGAAGAGCTCGGGGGGGTTCGGGTCGCATGTCAGCGCGCGGACGTGCGCGCGCGTGGATCGGGCAAGCGCGCGAGCGACTGCGGCAGCGCGTCGTGCTCGACGTCGCGCGGCTCGAGCGGAACGGGGGCGGCGAGCGCGCCGAGCACGAGCTGCGGCTCGTCCTGCGGCGCGCGGCCCCAGAGCAGCACCTGGCGCGGTGCGCCGGCGCGCAGGACGGGATCGACGGCGGCGAGCGTGCGCAGCGGGTCGGCGACGCCGCCGGCCTCCGTCGCCCCGGCGCGCGTCTGGGCGCTCGCGACGGCGGGCACGAGCGCGGTCCCCGCGGCATCGGCGACGGCGATCGAGCCCAGGCGCACGGACGCCGGCGGCTCCGCGTCGCTCTCGAGCCACAGCTCGAGGCGCCACGGCTCGCCCGGACCGAGCGCGAGGCGGCGGCGCAGCGCGTCCGCGTCGAAGCTCTGGCGCTCGGGCGCGACGTGCAGACGCGTCAAGCGCGCGCGCAGCTCGCCGGGGCCGAGCGCGCCGGGCTCGAGCGCGACGCTCGCGACCCAGCCCGGGGCGAGCGCGGGCTCGCTCCCGTCGACGTTGACTCGGTCGGCGTGCTCGCGGCCGCCGCGGGTCAAGAGGTGGACGACGAGCAGGCCGAGGAGCAGGCCGAGGAAGACGAGCCCCGGCGAGCGCGGCGAGGGCGCGCGCCGGCGCCGCTCCGGCGCGGCGTGCGTGTCCCGGCTCGCGCTCACTCCTTCTCGTCCCAGTTGTCCCGCTTGTGGTCGTTCCACCACGCCTGCCACTTCGCGGGGTCGCGCTCGTCGTGTCCGGACAGGCGCTGCAGGCTCGTGATGATCGGGCCGGCGATCGTGTCGTAGCGCTCGCGCGCGACGAGGTCCTGCGGGTCCTTCTGCATCGCCGAGAGCACCGTCATCAGCGTCTTCAGCAGCTCCCCGAAGAGCTCCTTGCGGTCCTCCTGCGGCCGGCCCTCGAACTCGCCCAGCGCCTCCGCCGCCGCGCCCTGGATCTGCGGCTCGTGGTCCTTGAGCAGGTCGGCCAGCGGCTCCATCCCCTTCGGGTGCGCCGTCTCGCCGAGCGAGAGGATCACGCGCCGCCGCACGGCGAGGTCGTCCTTGATGTTCTTCGCCTCGAGCAGGGCGATCAGCGGCTTGACGCTCTCGGGGCCCATGTCCTTGAGCGCGACCGCCGCCGCCATGTACAGGCGATTGTCCGGCACGCCCTCCTCGAGCTCCTTGCGCCGCAGCTTGAAGACGTCCTCGAGCGCGTCGACGATGTCCTGGCGGTCCTTCGGGCCGGAGTTGGGGAACTCCTGGTAGAGCTGGTCGATGACCGCGACCGCCTCCTCGTCCTGCTCGCCGCGCTCCTTGGCGTGGCCCTCGAAGCGCTCGATCATCTGCTTGATCTCTTCGCGCTTGTCCGGGACCTGATCGGCGTCGGGCGGGTCCTGGACGGCGAGCGCGGGCGTGGCGGCGAGGAGCAGGGCGATCGGGAGAAGTCGAGTGGCGTTCATGGCACGGCCTCCGCAGGCGTTCGCTGGCGTCGGATGGTCCGAAGCGGCCCATGCTATCCGGATCGGAGGCGACCGGAGGGCACGGCGGACGGGGGACGATGCCCACCGTATCGACCGCGCTCGAACCCTTCTATTCCTGGAACGAGCGTTTCGACGCCCGCTCCGCTTCTGTGGCCCTACTTCTAGTCCCTTCTCTAGTCCGCCGACCGTCCGTGTCGCGCCGCGCGCTCGGATTCCCCGCTCCCGCGGCCGGCGGCGCGCGCCGCTCGCAGCCGCCCGGCGAGGGCCGCGAACGCCGCTCCCGCGGGCCCCGGGAGGCGCTCGCGCACGCCGCGGACGCGGCGGACCGCCGTCAGCGGCCCACCCGTGCCGCTGAGCCAGAGCTCGTCGCAGCGCTCCAGGAGGCCGATCGGAACGCTTTCCTCGGCGACGGCCCGCACGCCGGGCGGCGGCTCGGAGCGGGCGAGCGCGAGCACCTGGGCGCGGACGATGCCGGGCAGGCAGCCGCGCTCGACCGGCGGCGTCACGAGCGCTCCGTCACACAGGACGAACACGTTCGTGACGGTGCCCTCGAGCACGTCGCCCTCGCTCGCGAGGACGAGCGCTTCGTCCGCGCCGACGGCACGCGCGCGCTCGCGGGCGAGCGCCAGGTCGGGACGCGCGGCGAGCTTGTAGCGCGCGAGCGGATCGCCCGCGACGCGGCGGCGCTGGGCGAGCACGACGTCGGCGCCGGCCGCCGGAGGCTCGCGCCACGGCCGCGCGGTTGCGACGAGCGTCGTGCCGGCTCCCGGCGCGCCGCGCGCCAGCGTCAGCCGCACGAGCACGCGCGCGGGGGCGCCGCGCTCGTCGAGCGCGCGCACGAGCTCGGCGAGCGCGCGCGCCGGCTCGTGCGGCGGCGGCCCGATCCCGAGCGCGCGCGCAGCGTCCGCGAGGCGCGCGAGGTGCGCCTCGAGCGCGACCGGCGCGCCGCGCTCGACGAACACCGTGTCGTAGACCGCGAGCCCGTGCAGGAAGCCCGCGTCGTCGGCCGCGAGCGCCGGCGCGCCTGGCGCGACGAGGCGGCCGTCCGCCCACGCCGGCCAGCGCAGCGCGCTCACCGCGCTCCGCCCTGCGCGAGCGCGACCGGCTCGTCCTCGCCCGCGAGCGCCGCCGCGAGCGACGCGGCCTTGTGCAGCGTCTCCTCGTCCTCCGCCGCGGCCTGCGAGGCCCACGTGATGCCGCCGCCGACGCGGAACGAGACCTCGCTCGCGCCCGCGCCGAGCGCGGGCCGCGCGCGCACGAGGAGCGTGCGGATCAGCACGTTGAACGCCGCGCGGCCGGCGAGGTCGACGAAGCCGAGCGAGCCGGCGAAAAAGCCGCGGCCCTCGCGCTCGAGCGCGGCGATCGCCTCCATGCTGCGCAGCTTCGGCGCGCCGCTGATCGAGCCGCCGGGGAACAGCGCGGCGAGCACGTCGAGGGCGCCGACGTCCGCGCGCGTCGTCGCGACGACGTCGGCGACGAGGTGGTGCACGCGCGCGCACGTCTGCAGCGCCGGAAAGCCCTCGACGCGCACGCCGCCGGGCACGGCGACGCGGCCGAGGTCGTTGCGCTCGAGGTCGACGATCATCGCGAGCTCGGCGCGATCCTTCGGGCTCGCGAGAAGCGCCGCGGCGCGCGCGCGATCCTCGCGCGGATCGAGCGCGCGCGCCGCGGTGCCCTTGATCGGCCGCGTGCGCGCCTCGCGGCCGTCGTGCTCGAGCAGGAGCTCGGGCGACGCGGAGAGCAGCGCGCGGCCTTCGCCGAGGTCGACGAAGCCCATGTACGGCGCACGGTTGAGCGCGCGCAGCCGCGCGTAGAGCGCGATCGGATCGGTGCGCACGACGCGCGTGAAGCGGTGCGCGAGGTTGACTTGGTACAGCTCGCCCGCGGCGATGAGCGCGCGCGCGCGCTCGATGCGCCGGCGGTGGCGCGCCGCGTCGGTCGAGCGCTCGAGCGGGCCGAGCGGGACCGGCGCGGCGGGCTCGGGTGCGGGCGTGCGCAGCGCGCCGAGCAGCGCGTCGCGGCGCGCGGCGAGCGGCGGGCGGCCGTCGCCGGGCTCGTCGCCGAGCACGAGCCACGCGGCGCAGCGCTCGTGGTCGACCACGACGAAGTCGACGTACAGCCCGCCGGCGGCGAGCGGGAAGCCCCACGGCTCGGCGGGCAACGCGAGCGCCTCGTCGGCGGCGCCGAGGTCGTACGCGAGCGCGCCGAGGAAGCCGCCGTGGAACGGGCCGGGGACGCGCTCGCCCCCGGCGCGCTCGATGCGGGCCAGCAACGCGCGCAGCGCGTCGAACGCGGCGCCGGGCCGCGCGCCGTCGAACGGCGGGAGCGGCGCGAGCGGAGCGAAGCCGACGAGGTCGTAGCGCGCGGGCGCGCCGCCGGCGCTGTCGAGCAACACCGCGCCGCCGGCGAGCCCGGCGGCGGCGAGACGCGCGAGCGCGTCGGCGCCGCTCGCCGGCGCGGCGCCGCGCTCGAGCGCGAAGACGCGCGGCGAAAAACGCAGGCGCGGCTCGCTCATCGCGGGGCTTCGAGCATCTCGATGAGCATCTCGATGAGCGGCTCGGTGCGCGGCTTCGTGCGCGGCTTCGTGAGCGGCTCGATCATGGTGGTTTCCTTCGCGCGGCGGCCAACGTACAAGGGTCCGCGATGGATTCCAAAGGGGTCGCGATGGATGCCAAGCCGCGCTCGGTCCTGGGGATGGTCTTCCTGGTCGTGTTCATCGACCTGATGGGCTTCTCGATCATCTTCCCGCTGTTCCCGGAAATGATGGAGCACTACCTCGAGCGGGAGGGAGCGGGAAGCCTCGTCGGGCGGCTCGTCGCGTCGCTCGAGGAGTTCGCCGGATCGAACGAGAACGCGGTCTACACGCTGTTCGGCGGCGTGCTCGGCTCGCTCTATTCGCTGCTCCAGTTCCTGTTCGCGCCGATCTGGGGCGCGATCTCCGACCGCCACGGCCGCCGCTGGACGCTGCTCGTCACGCTGACCGGGACGCTGCTCTCGTACGTCGCGTGGTTCTTCGCCGGGAGCTTCGCCGTCCTGATCGTCGCGCGCCTGCTCGGCGGGATCATGGCCGGCAACGTCTCGACCGCGTCCGCGGTCGTCGCGGACGTCACGAGCGGACGCGAGCGGGCCAAGGGCATGGGCATCCTCGGCATGGCGATCGGCCTGGGCTTCATCCTCGGGCCGGCGGTCGGCGGCATCGCGTCGCTCTGGGATCTCACCGGCGGCGAGTCGGGCTCCGCGGCGCTCGCGATCAACCCGTTCTCCGCCGCCGCGCTCGCGGCGTTCGTCCTGTCGCTGCTCAACCTCGTCTGGGTCGCGCGGCGCTTCCCCGAGACGCACCCGCCCGAGCGGCGTGGGAGCGGCGCGCACCGGCCGCGGCTCTCGCCGTTCGGCGCGCTGAAGCGCCTGCGCATCCCGGGCGTCGCGCGCGCGACGTGGACGTACTTCACGTACCTGCTCGCGTTCGCGGCGATGGAATTCACGCTCACGTTCCTCGCGTTCGAGCGGCTCGGGTTCGACGCGACCGACAACGCGTGGATGTTCGTCTTCGTCGGCCTGATCCTCGCGCTCGTCCAGGGCGGGCTCGTGCGGCGCGTCGCACCGCGCTACGGCGACAAGCGCGTCGCGCTCGCGGGCCTCGCGCTGACCGTGCCCGGCTTCGTCCTCGTCGGCGCGGCGCAGAGCACAGGCTCGCTCTACGCCGGCCTCTTCTTCCTCGCGTTCGGCAGCGGCTTCGTCATGCCGACGCTGTCGTCGCTGCTCTCGCGCTACACGCCTCCCGACCGCCAGGGCCTCGCGCTCGGCGGCTTCCGCTCGGCCGGCGCGATGAGCCGCGCGATCGGGCCGATCCTGGGCGGCCTGCTCTACTTCCGCTTCGGCAGCGGAGCGCCGTACTGGGCCGCCGCGGTCTTCATGCTCCTGCCGCTGGCGCTGGCGCTGCGCCTGCCGCCGGTGCCGCCCGAGCCCGAGGCGGCCGAGCCGGGCCCCGAGCCGGCGTAGGAGCGTTCGCACGAGCGTCTGCGAGCGACCGGGAAGGAACTTCCGGCTCCGCGGTGGAGGCCCGCGGCTCCGGCGGCCGATACAGAGGGCGTCATGAAGCAGCAGATCGTCATGGCGGCCGGGTTGGCCGCGGCGTTGGTGTGTGGGACGGCGTTCTCGCAGGACGGCGGACGAGACGACGAGCAGGGCGGCGTGGACGAGCTGAAGGAGCTGGTCGAGGCGCAGGCGCTGCGCATCGACGAGCTCGAGGAGGAGCTCTTGGCGACGCAGGCCCGGCTCGACGAGACGATCGCGTACCTGCACGCGAACGCGAAGCAGGCCGACGCGATGCTCGGCACGTTCCAGGCCTCGGAGGCGGCCGGCTTCACCAAGGGCATCAACTGGGAGTCGCGCGAGATGCTCCTCGCCGGCTTCCGCGAGTACATGGGCGGCCAGAAGAGCGGCCTGCCGAAGGCGCCGCCGCCGAAGCCGCAGCCGACGCCGCCGAAGCGCTGAGCGCACTGGGCGCCCAGCGCGCTGGGCGCGCCGATAGCGCTGAGCGCGCTGGAAACGCCGCGCCGCGGAGCGGACGATGGCCGCGATGAGCCATCGCCGCCCCACCGTGCTCCTCGCGCTCGCGCCGGCACGCGGGGGCGTCGCCCAGGACGGCGAGATCGGCGCGCTGGTCGACCGCTGGCTCGACCGGCTCGCCGCCGCGCGCGGCTCGTCGCCGCACACGCTGCGCGCCTACTCGGGCGACCTCGCCGAGCTCGTGCGCTTCCTCGACCAGCTCGGCGTGCGC
>CAZGTQ010000449.1:0-27289 GCA_964528575.1 uncultured Planctomycetaceae bacterium
TGGAGCTCGTGCGGGCGCGCGCCGGGCTCGCCGCGCGGATCGACGCGGCGCGGGCGCCGCGGCGGCGGCCGGCGCTCGTGCTCCTGTCGGGCGGCTTCGGCCGCGCGGCCCTCGGCGCGGCGGCGGCGCTCGCGGCGTTCGTCGGCGTCGCGGCGCTCGGCGTCGGGGAGGACGGGCTCGCGGCGAGCGTCCAGGCCGCGCGACGGATCGCGCCGGCGCTCGAGCTCGAGGGCGCGCTGGAGGGGCTCGGTCTCGAGCCGCGCTGAGGGGCCGATGGGTCGTTCGCTCAAGAGCCTCGCGGCGAGCGTCGCGACCGCGGCGCTGACCGGCGGGTTCCTGCTCGCGGGACTCTCGCTCGCCGATGCCGCGGCGCGGCCGCGCCTGGCGGGCGTGCTCGTGCTCGGCGCCCTGGCGGGGGTCGCGACGCTGGGGCTCGTGCGCCTGTTCCCCGTCGCGCGCTGGGGGTGGCCGATCGCGGGGCTGCTCGCGGGGCCGTTCGTCGTCGCGCTGGCCCAGCGCCGCGCGAGCGATGGGGACGGCGGAGCGTGGGTCGCGGGCGCGCTCCTGGGGCTGTTCGTCGGGCTGCTCGAGTGGGCGCGTGCGGCCCGCGCCGACGGGCGCGAACGACGCTGACGCGAGCGGCCGATCACGGCCTGGGAACGCGCGCTCGAACGCTCGGACCGCAGCTTGACTCTCGCATCGGGGGCGTCAAACTGCTGCCCCATCGCACCCGGTGGAAGGCGCGCCGCGGCCCTGCGGTTCGGTCGCCACCTGCCCCCGCGCCGCCTCCTTGCCGCCCAGGTCCCGGGCCCGCTCTTCGGGTCCGTCGACCCGTCATCTCGGCATCGCACCCTTCCATGGACCGAACCTCACACGCCGCGCCCGCGCTCGGGCTCGCCGCCGTGCTCGGCTGCGCTCTCGTCGCGGGCTGCGAGATCGAACCCGAAGTCCCCGAGTTGCGCTGGAAAGTCAGCGAGGACACGCGCGAGCGTCTCGACGGCCTTCCCGCCGTGCAGGACCAGATCCGCGGCTCGCTCGAGATGCTCTTCGGGACGCCGTCGCACCCCGCGTTCCTGCTGACCGAGGAGCTGTTCGACGCGCACGGCGATCCGAACTATCCGCAGTACTCCATCGACGATTCCGGCTCGGGCGAGATCGACGAACAGACGTGGGAGCGCATCGTCGAGGACAACGAGCGTCGTTTCGCTCCGCAGCTCACCGCGCTCGCCGAGGGGCGCTTCGACGACGTCGTGATTCCGTCGTGGATGCCGAAGCTGCGCATGGACTACGCGCGCTGGCTGGAGGACTACCGCGTCGAGGGGCGCGTTCCCGACGTGGAGAATCCGACCGACCAGGACTTCGCGGCGTCGGTCGAGGGCGCGCTGCACGAGTGGTACCCGAGCTTGCGCGACTCGTCCGAGCTCTACCGCCAGCAGTGCTTGCACTGCCACGGCGTCGAGGGGGGCGGCGACGGGCCGACCGCTCCGTACCTCAACCCGCCGCCGCGCGACTACCGCAAGGGCAAGTTCAAGTTCACCGCCGTCGCCGACGGCGCGCGTCCACGACGCGAGGACCTCTACCGGATCCTCGTCGACGGCGCGTACGGCACGGCGATGCCGAGCTTCGAGCGCCTGACCGAGGCCGAGCTCCAGGGGCTCGTCGACTACGTGCGCCTGCTCTCGATCCGCGGCGAGGTCGAGAGCTTCCTCGTCGACGAGCGCCTGTCCGAGGACGTGCTCTACGTCGACATGGTGACCGAGTGGTACTCGTTCGTGTGGAACCGCTGGCGCGAGTCGGAGGACCACTTCGTCGCCTGGGAGGGCGAGGTCCCCAAGCCCGACGCCACGTACCCCGGGACGAGCCTGACGTACGTCGAGCAGGGCAAGCGCTTCTACTTCGACGAGAACGTGAGCGACTGCCTCTCGTGCCATGGCGCCGAGGGGCGCGGCAACGGGCTGTCCGCGTACGTGAAGGACGCGGAGGGCAACCTCGTCCTGACGCTCGACGACTGGGGCAACCCGCTCCAGCCGCGCGACCTCACGCGCGGCGTGTTCCGCGCCGGCCGCCGGCCGATCGACATCTACCGGCGCATCTACGGGGGCATCACCGGCACGCCGATGCCCGCGCACAGCAACTACGAGCCGGACGTGATCTGGGCGCTCGCGCACTACGTGCGCTCGATCCACTCCACCGCCAACGCGACGGCGCGCTTCGCGAGCGCCGCGCAGCCCGCCGGCGCCGGCCACCGCGCTGATTCGCCGGCTGCCGCCGGCCACTGACGGAGCACCGACGATGCGCTATCTCGTCTTTCTCCTGTTGATCCTCGTCCCGATCCTCGGGGTCTGGACGTTCGTCGCGGCCGACGACTGGGGCGTGTGGTTCCCCGAGAACGTGTCCACGTTCGGGGGCCACATCGACTGGCTCTTCTACGCGATCATGGTGCCGATCGCGATCACGTTCGTCGGCACCGAGGTCGTGCTCGCGTGGGCTGCGCTGAAGTTCTCGAGCAAGAACCTGCCGGGCAAGAGCATGTTCACGCACGGCAGCCACAAGCTCGAGATGATCTGGACGGCGGTGCCGGCGGTGCTGCTGCTCGCGATCGCGATCATCCAGATGGGCGCGTGGACCGAGATCAAGTTCGAGGGGGGCTTCCGCGAGGGCGAGGGCCGCTTCACGATCGAGAATCCGATCGCCGAGCTGTGGGCGAGCCAGTTCGACTGGCGCGCGATCTATCCCGACGAGAGCGGCAACCTCGACGGCGTCGACGCGTTCGAGTCGTCGTGGGAGTTCGTCGTGCCGGTCGACGAGAAGATCGTGTTCCACCTGCGCTCGCGGGACGTGCTCCACAGCTTCTTCGTGCCGGCGTTCCGGCTGAAGCAGGACGCCGTCCCCGGCATGACGATCCCGGTGTGGTTCCAGGCGGAGAAGGTCGGCGAGTACGACCTCATCTGCGCCGAGCTCTGCGGCTGGGGCCACTACAAGATGAGCGGGCGCGTCACGGTCCTCTCGCAGGAGGACTACGACGCCTGGGTCGCGGAGCAACGTGCGCGTTTGTACAGCGGCGGAATCGACGAGTAGAGACCGACAGCCATGAATCCCCCTCCTCACGGCGCTCCCGCCGCCCCGCTCGGGATCGACGAGCCGGGGACAGTCCACGTCCACCACGATCACCACGAGATCGGGTTCATCCGCAAGTACGTCTTCTCGACCGACCACAAGGTCATCGGGATGCAGTTCTTGTTCACCGGGCTCGTGTTCATGCTGCTCGGCGGAGCGCTCGCGATGGCGATCCGCTGGCAGCTTGCGTGGCCCTGGACCACGATGCCGGTCGTCGGGAAGCTGCTCTTCCCCGAGACCGGCGGCGTCGTCACGCCCGAGGCGTACACGATGCTGTTCACGATGCACGGGACGGTGATGATCTTCTTCGTCATCATCCCGCTGCTCACCGGCGCGTTCGGGAACTTCCTGATCCCGCTGATGGTCGGCGCGCCGGACATGGCGTTCCCGAAGCTCAACATGTTCGGGTACTGGGCGATGGCGCCGGCGATCTTCTGCCTGATGATGGGCTTCGGCGCCGAGGGCGGCGGACCCGCGGCCGGATGGACGGCGTACCCGCCGCTGTCGACGATCGCGGAGGCGGCGCCCGGCAGCTTGCACGGTCAGACGTGGTGGCTGCTCGCGCTGACGTGGATCGGCGTCTCGTCGATGATGGGCGCGGTCAACTACGTCACGACGATCGTCAAGATGCGAGCGCCCGGCCTGACGATGATGCGCATGCCGCTGTCGATCTGGGCGCTGTTCATCGCGGCGCTCCTGCAGTTGTTCGCGCTGCCCATCCTGACGGCGGCGGGCATCATGCAGTTGCTCGACCGCCTGCTCGAGACCGGCTTCTTCACGCCGACGAACCTCGTCGTGAACAACACCGTCGCCGAGGTGCAGGGCGCCGCGGCGGGCGGCCAGCCGCTCCTGTGGCAGCACCTGTTCTGGTTCTACAGCCACCCGGCGGTCTACATCATGGTGCTGCCGGCCATGGGCTTCGCGTCGGACATCATCTCGGTCTACGCGCGCAAGCCGATCTTCGGCTACAAGCCGATGGTCTACTCGATGAGTGCGATCGCGGGCCTCGGCTTCATCGTGTGGGGCCACCACATGTTCACGTCGGGCATGAACCCGATGCTGGGCATGACCTTCATGGTCTCGACGGTCATGATCGCGCTGCCGTCGGCGATCAAAGTGTTCAACTGGCTCGGGACGCTGTGGGGCGCGCGCATCGTCTTCACGTCCGCGATGCTGTTCGCGATGGGCTTCGTGTCGATGTTCATCATCGGCGGGCTCTCCGGCATCTGGATGGCGGCGACGCCCGTCGACGTGTACATCCACGACACGTACATCGTCGTAGCGCACTTCCACTACGTCGTGTTCGCCGGCTCGGTGTTCGCGATCTTCGGGGCCATCTACCACTGGTTCCCGAAGATGTTCGGCCGCGTGATGAACGAGACGCTCGGCAAGATCCACTTCGTCGGGACGTTCATCTTCACGAACTGCGTCTTCTACATGATGCACCAGCTCGGCATCGCCGGTCTGATGCGCCGCACCGCGGACCCGTACCTGTACGAGGCTTACCAGCACCTGCAGCCGCTCAACGAGTTCATCTCGAAGAGCGCGTTCCTGCTCGGCATCTGGCAGCTCTTCTTCGTCGTCAACTTCTTCCACAGCCTCTGGTGGGGCAAGCGCGTCGGCCGCAACCCGTGGAACGCGTGCACGCTCGAGTGGGAAGCTCCGTCGCCTCCCGGCCACGGCAACTTCGATCACCAGCTCCACGTGCACCACGGCCCGTACGAGTACGCGCACCCCGGCGTCGAAGAGGACTATTGCCCTCAGTGCCGCGAGCTGTAGAGCGCGCCCCCGCCTGCTGACCCGCCCTCGTCCTCGAGCATGAACCCGCCCGTCCCGACGTCCCGCTGGCCGCGGCGTTTCGCGCTCGCGGCCACGGCCGCCGCCGTCCCGCTGATCGCGTTCGGCGGCTCGGTCACGTCGCTCGAGGCGGGCATGGCGGTCGAGGGCTGGCTCGACGCGGAGGGCCACTTCCTGCCGTTCTTCCCGGTCGAGAAGTGGCTGCGCGACCCGGAGACGTTCGTCGAGCACACGCACCGCCTGTTCGGCATGCTCGTCGGGCTGCTCTCGCTCGCGACGCTCGTCCTGACGTGGCGGCTGGACCGGCGGACGAGCGCGCGCGCGCTCGCGACCGCCGCGTTCGCCGCGGTCTGCGCGCAGGGCACGATCGGCGGCTTGCGCGTCCTCGAGAACGCGCCGAGCCTCGCGTTCCTGCACGGCGTGATCGCGCAGGCGGTGTTCGCGCTGCTCGGCGTCACCGCGCTCGTGCTCTCGCGCGGCTGGAGCCAGGCGCGCCGCCGTCCGGCGGCGAACGCGTTCGCCGCGCGTCGCCTCGCTGCGGGCGCGTCGCTCGTCGTGCTCGTCCAATCGGCGATCGGCGCGTGGTATCGCCACGGCCTGCGCCACGACGAGGTGCCCGGCTTGCAGTCGACCGCGGACGGGCGCTTCCACCTGCACCTGCTCGGGGCGCTCGTCGCGTTCGCCGTTCTGCTCGCGCTCGCCGCCGCCGTCGTGCGCGCGGCCGGCGAGGACGACGGCAGCGGCGACCCCGGCCGGCGCGCGCTCGCGCGCTGCGCGACGCGCATCAAGGTCCTGCTCGCCGTCCAGGTCGGCCTCGGCATGGGCGCGTGGGCGAGCGCGGGCACCGGCGCGATCACCGCGGGCGAGATCGTCTTCTCGGTGCTCCACGTCACGTGCGGCGCGTTGCTCCTGGCGCAGTGCGTCGTGACCGCGGCCTGGTGCGGGCGCGCGCTCGAGCACGGCGCCGCGTCGTCCACGGCCGCGCCGTCCGGGACCGGTGTGTGGGGGAACGCCGGATGAGCCGCGTCGCCGTACCGGCCACGAATGCGCCGGCCGTCGAGCCGCGCACGCTCGCGGGCACGATCGCCGATTGGCTCGTGCTCGTGCGCCCGCGCGTCGCGGTCTTCGTCGTCTTCGCCGCGTTCGTCGGCGCGCTCGTCGCGAGCGGACCCGGCACGCCGTGGGCGCCGCCCCTGGTCGCCGCGCTCCTCGTCGGCTGCACCGCCGCGGCCGCGAGCATGTTCAACCAGGTGCTCGAGCGCGACACCGACGCGCTGATGGAGCGCACCGCGGACCGCCCGCTCGTCACCGGCCGCCTGCGCCAGCGCGACGTGCTGCTCGTCGCGGCCGGGCTGACCGCCGTCGGCGTCGGCGGGCTCGCGACGAGCTTCGGCCTGCTCGTTGCGCTGCTCGCGCTGTCGACGCTCGCGGCCTACGCGCTCGTCTACACGCCGCTCAAGCGCGTCTCGAGCCTGAACACGCTCGTCGGCGCGATCCCCGGCGCCGCGCCGCCGCTGCTCGGCTACGCGGCGATCGCGGGCGCGAGCGGGAGCGGGAGCGAGCCTACGCTCGGCCCGTGGGCCTGGGCGCTGTTCGGAATCCAGTTCGCGTGGCAGTTCCCGCACTTCCTGGCGATCGCGTGGCTGTACCGCGCCGACTACGCGCGGGCCGGCTTGAAGATGCTGCCCGCGCTGCCCGGCACCGAGGGCGTGACGGGTCGCCAGTCGCTGGCGTACGCTCTCGTGCTGCTCGCGATCTCCGTCCTCCCGGCCGTGCGCGGCATGGCCGGTCCGGTGTACACGGCAGGAGCGCTCGTCCTCGGCGCCCTTTACGTGGCGGCGTCGGCGGCGTTCGCGCTGCGCGAGAGCCGCGAGCGCGCCCGCGCGGTGCTGCTCGTCTCGCTCGTGTACCTTCCCCTCGTCCTGTCCCTCGTCTTGCTGGATCCGCTCGTCCGCGCGACGAGCGCGTCCTGAACGCCATGAGCCAAGCCTTCGTCGCCTACGACGCCGCGGTCGACGCTCCCAAGCACCATCACCCGGTCTACGACTACGACAGCGGTCCGCCCGTCGAACGCGGCAAGTTCGCGATCTGGCTGTTCCTGGCGACCGAGGTGATGTTCTTCGCCGGGTTGATCGGCACGTACATCGTGATCCGCATGGGCTCGGCGGCGTGGCCGGATCCGATGGACCGGCTCGCGGTCGAGCTGACGGCGCTCAACACCTTCATTCTGATCATCAGCTCGTACCTGATGGTGAAGGCGCTGTTCGCGGCCAAGGAGGGCGACCGCGGCGGGATCTTGAGGTGGCTGGGGGCGACGATCGTGGGCGGGATGATCTTCGTCTCGATCCAGGCGTACGAGTACTACGTGCTCTGGTACCACGCGGACAAGGCGGGGACGATGTACATCTCCCGGCCCAACGTCGACCTGTTCTGGTCGACGTTCTATGCGATGACGGGCTTCCACGGCCTGCACGTCTGCGTCGGCGTGATCTGGCTGATCTGCGCTTGGTTCGCCACGGCGCGCGGGAAGTACACGGCGCGCAACCACCTCGGCCTCGAGCTCGCCGGTCTCTACTGGCACTTCGTCGACCTAGTCTGGGTGCTCCTGTTCACCATCGTCTACCTGTTCTGAGCGAGCGAGCGATGTCCACGGACGACAAGCACTTCAACGCGAATCGCGTCTTCGTCTGGCTCCTGATCTACACGGTCGCCGAGGTCGCGTGGGGCTATGCCGGCGACTGGCTCGGCTGGGGACGCGTGCTGCTCTGGGGCGGCCTCTTGCTGTGCGCCGCGGCCAAGGGCTACCTGATCCTCAGCTACTTCATGCACTTCCGCTACGAGGGCTGGATCGTGAAGGGGCTCGTCGCGCCGACGCCGCTGCTCGTGCTCGTCATCCTCGCGGCGCTGAACCCGGACGTCGCGAGCAACAAGCAGCTCGACCATCCGATCGGCGCGAAGTTCAACGACCGCACGAGCCAGATCGACGCGGAGATGCACGCGCACGACGCGGCGCTCTACGACGAGGAAGAGGGCGGGACGCACTGAGCCCGGCCCTGTCCCAGGTACCGATCATGAGCTCCTTCGCCCGCACGACACGCGTTCTGGTGCCCTGCGTCCTCGTGGCGGCGCTGCTCGCGACGTGCGACGGCGGCGTCGCCGGCTCCGGCGGCTCGCTCGGGCCGAAGCTCGACGCCGCGGCGAAGGACCCGGCCGCCTTCGGCGAGGTCGCGGACTTCGAGCTCGTGCGCCACGACGGGGAGACGGTGACGCTCGCCGACCTGCGCGGCAAGCCGTGGGTGCTCGGGACGATGTTCACGTCGTGCCGCGGCCCGTGCCCGGGCTTGACGCGCAGCATGCGCGCGATCCAGGACGCGCTCGAGGGCACCGACACCGTGCTCGTCTCGCTCTCGGTCGATCCGACCGAGGACACGCCCGAGCGGCTGACCGACTACGCGCGCGCGTTCGACGCGGACACGAGCTCGTGGTGGTTCCTCACCGGCGAGGAGCGCGAGATCTACGACCTGATCCGCACGAGCTTCAAGATGGCGGTCGCGCGCGACGAGGCGGCCCGCGAGGAGGCCGGCGACACGAACGGTCACGTGTTCACGCACGATACGCGCCTCGTCGCGATCGATCGTACGGGCCAGGTGCGCGGCTGGTACCACCACGAGGAGCAGCGCGAGGGCCTGATCGAGCGCATGCGCCGCCTCGCGTCGACCTCGCCGTGACCGCGGGCCTGGAGGACGCGCCGCGCTCGATCCTGCCGGCCGTCAACGCCTGCTTGAACGCGACGGCGACGGTCCTGCTCGTCGCAGGCTGGATCCTGATCCGCCGCGGCGCGCGCGACGCCCACGCGAACGCGATGCGCGCCGCCTTCGTCGCGAGCGCGATCTTCCTCGCGTGCTACCTCTGGTACCACTTCGTCGTCGTCCCCGAGCTCGGCCACACGCCGTTCCGCGGCGGCCAGCCGTGGAAGTCGCTCTACTACGCGCTGCTCGTGAGCCACGTGCTGCTGGCGGTCGTCAACCTGCCGATGGTGCTCGCGACGCTGTGGCTGGCGCACAAGCGCGCATGGCAGCGCCACGTGCGCTTGGCGCGCTGGACGCTGCCGATCTGGCTGTACGTCTCGGTGACGGGCGTCCTCGTCTACCTGGTGCTGTACCAGTGGAATCCGGTCTAAGATGCGGGTCGTGGTGAGCACCTACCTACGTCTGCGCACTGCGTTCCTCGCGCTCCTCGTCTGGATCGCGAGCGCGCCCGCCGCGTTCCCGTGAGAGAGCTGCAAGGAGGCGGTCGCTTCCAGCCAAGCGAACTTCGCGCGCGGCCTGAACGCGAGCATCGTCTTCATGCTCGCGGTCGTGTTCGGGCTGCCGCTCGTCTTCGGGCTGCTGGTCTGGCGCTCGTACCGCGTCGCCCGCGCCCGCGCCGCCGCCGGCGAGGCGTACCAGCCCGAGGGCAAGCTGCGCTGGGACGGCCTCGGCTCGGCGGGCGACCCGCGATGAGCGTCGTGTGGCAGCGGGTGACGACGCGCGTCGGCGCGCTCGCGCTCGCGGCCACCGAGAGCGGCGTGTGCTTCGCGAGCCTCGGCTCGGCGGAGCGCGCGCAGGAGCGGCTGCGGGCGTGGGTCGCGGAGCACGAGGGGGGAGCTGCGCTCGTGCGCGGCGAGAGCGCGCCGCTCGTCGACGCTCTCGAGCGCGTCCGCGCGTACGCCGAGGGGCGCGAGTCTCGCTTCGACGAGCTTCGGCTCGACCTGCGCGGCACGCCGTTCCAGCTCGCGGTGTGGAGCGCGCTGCGCGCGATCCCCTTGGGCGAGACGCGCACGTACGGCGAGCTCGCCCGCGCGCTCGGCCGCCCGGGCGCGGCGCGCGCCGTCGGCCGCGCGAACGGCGCGAATCCCGTACCGCTGATCGTCCCGTGCCACCGCGTCGTCGCCCAGGCCGGCCTCGGCGGCTTCACGGGCGGCATCGAGCACAAGGTGCGCCTGCTCGAGCACGAGGGCGCGCTCCGCCCGCGGCTGCCGTTCCCGAGCTGATTCTAGTTCGGGTCGCCGCTCAGCACCCACGCCGCCCATTGGCTCACGGGCGCGCCGGCCGCGCGCAGGTCGCACTTCGCCTTCCAGAGCGCCTCGGCCTTGGGCAGCTCCTCGATCCACAAGTACGTGTAGAAGAGCTCCATGAGCTTGCGCGTCGCGGCGTCGTCCACCTTCCATAGCGACGTGATCGCGGTGCGCGCGCCGGCCGCGTGGAGCGCGGCTTGGAGCGACTCGATGCCCATGCCCGCGCTGCGGATGCCGACGTTGGTCTCGCACGCGGAGAGTACGGCGAGCTCGCACTGGGACAGATCGACGCCTGCGAGCTCCTCCGCCGTCATGATCCCCGGCACGCGCCCGAGCGAGTCGCGCCCGCGGTTTGCGCCCGCGAGTGCGAGACCGCAGTAGCTGAGCGGAGAGAACGCCCGCACGCGCTCGTCGAGGTTCCTGCGCAAGGAGAGCGGCTCGCTCTCGTGGGGCTCCTCCAACTGCATCTCGGCGAACCACCCGTGCGTCGCAACGTGGACGAAGCGCTTCCCTGGAGCGTGCTCGTGAAACGCGGCCTTCGTCGCGTTCTCGCCCGTCAGGACCGTGCCCCTCCGGAGCTCCACCGCCTCGAACAGGAGCTTCACCCGCTCGGCCTCGGCACCGGTGAAGAAGAGCGGCTCGAACCGCGTGGGCTGGCCCGACCCGCGCTCACCCGCTTCGATCACGGCCGACCCCGCGTCGACCGCCTGCGCAGGCCCGGCGCCTTGCGCGTCGAACGCCGCTCCGCCGAGCGCGAGAAGCTCCGGGGCGGGCGTGTCCGGGAGCGGATGCGACGCGACGAGGCGCCGGAACGAGAGCTGGTTCACGACGCGATACCGATCGCCGACGCGACCGTCGCCGAGCGGAAGCGCTTCGAGCGGCACCGCGTGCACGAGGTCCGCGGCACACACGAGCAGCGTCGTCGTCTCTTCGCCGAGCTCGGCGAGCAGCGGATCGAGGAGCCGCGCCCGCAGAGCCTCCCCTGCGTTTCGCTCCCGGTCGAACCCGGGCGTCGTACGCCCGATGCCGCGCTGGAGCGGCGCGCCGAGTACGCTTCGCCAGCCTTCGACCAGCTCCTGCAGCTCCTCCGCGGCCGCCAGCTCGACCTCGACGATGGCGCCGTTCGGGCGCAGGACGTGCGCCGCGACCACGTCGCCTCGACATGTCGGCTCGTCCTCGAAGTGCCCGCTCAGATCGTGGACACGCAGGAAGCCGATCGCGACCTCGGCATCGAGCAAGGCTCTCGCGACGTCGGCGGAACGGATCGCGGCGGTCGTCCTGCCTTGCTCAGCCAGCAGCCTCCGTTCCAGCTTGTCGCGTTCGGCCGTCAGGGACTCGATCTCGCCCTGCAGGCCGCCTTTCCTCGTGCCGTCGCGGAGGGGGTCCGCGAGCAGGTCACCGATCCGGCCACGCACGAGCAACAGCCTCTCCCGCAACGCCGTGAGGGAGGGGGGCGTACGCGAGACTCCCGACAGGAGATCTCTGCTGCTCGCGCCGCGCAGGGTCTCGTTGAGGTCGAAGCGGAGCCGTGACTCGCCGGAAGCGCTCAAGCACCGCACGACGGAGTGCTTGTGAGCATAGGCTCCGACGAGCGCGTCGGCTTCGCGACGCGAGAAGGAGGTAGCAGCGATTTCGACGCCGGCGAGCATCCCCGACGCGAGATCCAACACGAGCGTGTGGGCGCCCGCCGGATCGCCCTGCTCCGCCATCGTTACGGCGAGGTTCTGTCGGGCGTCGAGCAGGCCGGGGTGGTCGTCGGACAACGTGCGTTCGCAGCCAGCGAGCGCGTGCTCCAAGAGCGCACGCGCGCCGGCGAGGTCGCCCCGTTTCGCCATCATGTTCGCGAGGTTCTGTCGAACGACGAGCAGTTGGGGGTGGTCGTCGGGCCATGCACGTTCGCAGGCTGCAAGCAGGCCCTCCTGCACCGCACGAGCACCGGCGAGATCGCCTTGTTCGTACATCGTGACGGCCAGGTTCTGCCGTGCGGCGAGCAGTTGCGGGTGGTCCTCGGGCAGCGAACGCTCGTAGGCCTCGAGCGCGCGCTCCTCGAGTGCTTGGGCGCCGGCAAGATCGCCCTGCGCCGCCATGGTGGCGGCGAGGTTGCGCCGCGCGACCTGCACGTGCGGGTGGTCTTCGGGCAAGGCTCGCTCGAAAGCCGAGAGCGTGCGCTCGAAGAGTGCGCGCGCGGCCGCGAGGTCACCCTGCTCCGCCATCGTGCTCGCGAGGTTCTGCCGTGCGGCGACCAGGTGAGGGTGGTCCTCGGGCAGCGTGCGCTCGTATGCTGCGAGCACTTGCTCCCCGAGCGCGCGCGCACCGGCGGTATCGCCCTGCGCGTACATGAGAATGGCGAGGTTCTGCCGGGCCCTGATCAGATCGGGGTGGTCATGGGGCAGCGTGCGCTGCTGGGCGGCGAGCACGCTCTCCGTGAGCATGCGGGCACCGGCGAGCTCGCCCTGCGCGAGCATCGTGACGGCGAGGTTCTGCCGCGCGTCGAGCAGATCGGGGTGATCCGCGGGCAGCGTTCGCTCGGCGTCGGCGAGCGCGCGCTCCTCGATCGCGCGGGCACCGGCGAGATCACCCTGTTCCGCAAGCGTTGCGGCGAGGTTGCGCCGTGCGGCGAGCAGATCGGGATGGTCCGCCAGCAGCGTGCGTTCGCGAGAGCGCAAGACGCGTTCGAAGAGCGAGCGAGCGCCGGCGAGATCGCCCTGTTCGAACATCATGGAGGCGAGGTTCTGCCGCGCACGGACCAGGTCCGGATGGTCTCCGTGTAGCAAGCGCTCCCGGGCCGCGAGCACACGCTCCGCGAGCGCTCGGGCACCGACGAGATCGCCCCGCATCCGCATCATGCTTGCTAGATTCAGGCGCGCGGCGAGCAGGTCGGGGTGGTCTTCGGGCAACGCGCGCTCGCGGGCCGCGAGCGTCAGATTCCACGCGACCCAGCACGCGTCGATCGCCCCGAGCCGGTCCGCCACGAATCCGCTCCGCCAGGCCAGCTCGGTGATGCGACTACTCTGCTCGCGACCCCGCGCGCCGCGCAGCACGTCGATAGCCTCCGCCACGATGGCTCGAGCACGCTCGAAGTCCTTCTCCGCCTCTGCAGCTTCGGCGTTCGCCAACAGCGCCTTCGCCCGCTCGACGGCGGCGCGCGTCTCGTCCGTCTCCGGGCACGCGAGCCAGTGGAGCTCGGCCGCGCCTGCGCTGCCGTCCACCGCGTGCACGGCCATCGTGACCGGCTCGCCCGGCTCGACAGTCAGCCGCAGCGACGCTGTCGTTCCGCCGCCGGAGTCGTCGTCCGCCTTCGCGTCGCGCGTGCCGACGACGACGGCGAGCACCGGGTCGATCTCGTTCGAGCGCACCCAGACGTACAGCGTGCCGTCGAAGTCGGCCATCCCCTCGACGAGCGCGCCGTCGGTTCCGAGCTGGAGCTCGGCGACGCGGTGCAGCGGGTCGTCGGCGTGGACGTGGAACGGGTTCGCCGACTCCTGAGCGGCGGGAGCTCCGCTCAGCACGAGCACCGTGGCAAGCAGCGTGCGCATCGAGATCACCTCCGGGTCTCAGCATAGTCGCGGGGGTGGCGAGCGACCGGAGACGTCCGGCTTGCGTGTCGGCCGAGCGATGCTCCCGTCGTTTTCTTGCTGCGCGAGTGCAACCGCTCGCGCGACCGCGCGGTCTCTCGGGCGTGAAGGCCGCTCCACGCTGTTTCGCCGGCTTCGTCGCAGGGGCGCTCGTCGCGCTCTGTTCCTGGCTCGCGCCGCGCTGCGGGCCGCTCGGGCCCGGGGCGGCGGAGGTCTGGGTCGCGGATCGTGACGACGACCGCGTGGTCGCGCTCGATCGCGACCTGTATCGCGTGCGGGCGCATCCGATCCGTGCGCCGGTCGCGCTGGCGGTGCGGGCGGACGGCGAGCTCTGGGTCGCGTCCGCGGCCGAGCGGCATCCGCTCGGCGCGCACCGGATCGTGCGGCTCGGGGTGGACGGCGCGGAGCGCGCGGCGGCGAAGCTCGGGCCCGTGCTCGCGCTCGTGGCGGACGGCGGCGGCGATGCGCTCGTGCTCTCGTGGCCCGACGCCAATGAGCGGAGCGCGCGCGTCGTGCGCGTGAACGCGGCGGGGGAGATCCGCGAGCTCGTCCGTCTGCCCGGAGCGAGCGCGCTCGCGGGCGCGGGCGACGCGGCGCTCGCGGGCGGCCGCGGGGGCGCGCTCGTGCTCGTGGCCGCGCACGACGGGGCGGTGCGCGCGCGGGCGACGCTCGGCGGCGAGATCGGCGCGCTCGCGGCGGCCGAGGGTGCGGGCTGGTGGGCGCTCGACGTCGCCGGGACGGGGCGGCTCGTGCGGCTCGACGCGCGGCTCGCCGTCCTGTCGAGCGTCGAGCTGGGCGTGCACGCGCACGAGCTCGCGCCGGCGGGCGAGAGCGTGTGGATCGTCGACGGCGCGGAGCCGCTCGCGCGGCGCTACGGCGCGCGCGGCGCGCTCGAGCTCGAGGTCGCATCGCTCCCGCTCGTCGGTTGGGGCGGCGCGGTCGCGTGGCACGACGACGCGTGCCTGATCGCGGCCCCCGGCGCGCTGCTGCACGTCGGCCGCGACGGCGCGCTGCTGCCGGGGCAGGGCGGCTTCCGCTTCCTCGTCGACGTGGCGCGGGTGCCGCCGTGACGGCGAGCCTGTCAGCTAGCGGCCCAGGAGCAGCCACGCGGCCGCGATCAGCGTCTTCGCGTCGCGCGTCCCGCCGGCGAAGAGCTCCGCCGGCGCGGCGCGCACCACCTCGATCTCCTCGTCGTCGTCGGCCGCGAGGCCGCCGCCCGGGACCGGCTCGAGGCCGCGTGCGACGAAGAGCGTGTGCAGCTCCGAGCAGAAGCCGGGCGCGGGGAAGAACGTGCACGCGCGCTCCCACGTCGCGGCGCGGTGGCCGGTCTCCTCCTCGAGCTCGCGCTGCGCGGCCGCGAGCGGGTCGTCGTCGCCCGGCTCGAGCCGCCCGGCGGGGATCTCGACGATCCAGTCGCCGACCGGATGGCGGTACTGGCGCACGAGCAGCAGCTCGCCCTCGTCCGTCACCGCCGCGACGCAGACCGCGCCGGCGTGCTCGACGACGTCGACCTGCTGGCGCAGGCCGGACGGGAGCCGCACCGTCTCGCGCAGCACGTCGAAGACGTGCCCCTGGTGGATCCGCTCGGACGCGAGGAGCTCGACGTCGGGGTGGCGCTGCATCGCGGGGATCGTAGGAGCACCCGGCCCTGGGAGCGTGCGGCGCGCTCGTTTATCTTCGCGCGCCCGAAAGGGCCAGCCGAGCCGCCGTCCGTGCTCCCCAACCGACCCCCTGTCCCCTCCGCGCGCGCGCTGGAGCTGTGCGCCGTGTTCGCGGTCGCGGTGGCGGTCGCGCTCGTGTGGACCTGGCCGCTCGGCGGGGCGCTCGCGGACGCCGTTCCGATCGATCCGCGCTTCGTCGCGGAGCTCGGGAAGCCCGCGTACCGCGGCGTCTGGGACCTGTGGTGGGGGAGCCGCGTCCTGCTCGACGGCGCGGCGCCGTTCTCGTCGCCGGCGATCTTCGCCCCGGTCGGGCACGAGCTCGCGTTCCACGATCACGCGGTGCTCGCGGGCATGCTCTCGGCGCCGCTCCAGCTCGTCGGTTCCGTGCTCGCGTACAACGTCGTCCTGCTGCTCTCGTTCGCGGCCGGCGCGACCGCGACGTGGGCGCTCGCGCGGCGCGTCGGCCTCGGCGCGCCCGCGGCCGCGTTCGCCGCCTTCGCGTGGTCCTTCTCGCCGTACTTCCTGCAGGGGAGCCTGCGTCACCCCGCGCTGTTCTGCGGACCCGGCGCGCCGCTGTTCGCGCTCGCGTGGCTCACGCTGCTCGACGGGCGGCACGGCTCGAGCGGCGCGTGGCGTCGCGGAGCCGCCGCGGCGCTCGTCGCGGGAGCGTGCATCTTCGCGTCGCTCGGCGCCGCGCTCCGCCTGGGCGCGCTCGCGCTCGCGCTGTTCGTCTGCGCGCCGTCGATCGAGCGCGACCGCGTCCGAGCACGCCGCTCGGGGCTCTTCGACGCGAACGCGCTCGCCCCTCTCCTCGTCGTCCTCGTCTTCGCGCTCTGGCCGAGCGCCGCCGCGTTCGCCCGCGCGGCGAGCGACCGGGCCGAGGCCGAGGCGACGTTCGCGGCGCTCGACGCCGCGGCGCACGGCGCCGGCTCGCTCGAACGGCCGCAGCGCTACCACCCGCGGCTGCTCGACTTCGCGACCCCGCCCGGGCTGCACCCCGCGTTCCCCGGGCTCGGCGGCGGCGAGCCCGACCCGGGCGCGCCGTGGACCGAGACGCGCGCCGACTCCGCCGGGCTGTGGCCGGGGCTCGCCGTCGTGCTGCTCGCGGCGTGCGCGCTCGCGCTCGAGCCGCGCTCGCGCCGCTGGCTGCTCGCGTCGCTGCCGCTCTTCGTGCTGTGCTGGGACCCCGGTCCGGAGCCCGAGGGCTGGCTCTCGGCGCTCTACCGCCGCGTGCCGTTCGTCGACGAGCTCAGCGACTCGCCTGCGCGGTTCTTCCCCTGGGCGCACCTGCCGCTCGTCGTCGCCGCGGCGATCGGGCTCGACGCGTGCGTGCGACGCATCGCGACGGCCCCGGTGGCGGTGTTCGCGGGCGCGCTGTGCGTGCTCGAGCTGTGGGTCGGGCCGCTTGCGCTCGAGCGCGTGCGCGTGCCGGGCCCGGTCGAGGCGATCGCGGCGAGCGAAGAGAGCGGCGGCGGCGGCGTCTGCGTGCTGCCGTTCGCCGCGCTGCCCGACGAGCGCGCCATGTGGCAAGCGGTGCACGAGCGGCCGACCTGCGTCGCTCCGCTCACCCGCCTCGACGCCGGCCGCGTCTTCCAGTGGCGGCTGACGCACACCGACCTGTACACGTTCGGGTTCCAGCTCGGGGGAGCGCAACCCGACGCGCTCGCGATCGACCTCGCCCACGCCGAGATGGACCACGTGCTCGTCGCCCTGGAGCAGGTGCGCGACCCGGCGCGTTACGTCGACACGCTCGACCGCATGTCCGGCTGGACACGCGGACCCGACTCGGGAGCGGTGCGCTGGTGGCATCGCTCCTCGTGGACGCCCGAGCGCTCCGCGTGGGACGGCGCGCCGCCCGACGAGTGATCAGTCGTCGCCGTCGTCCGCTTCCAGCGCGGCGTGTTTGACCGCCGTGGCGTGGATGCGCTCGAGCCCCGCGACGAAAGCCATCGTCGTGTTGGAGATGTCGTGCCGGCCGTTGTCCAAAGCGAGTTGCGCGAATCTCCGAAGGCGCTTTTGCAGCTTCGGAATCTCCTTCAGAACGGGAGAGTCTTTGCGCTTCTTTGCCTGGACCTTCGCCTGGAGCTCTGCGATCCGGCTCTGGAGTTCTTCGATGCGCTCGTCGTCGCTGCGCCGGCGATAGGGGCGCCCGTTGGACGAGCGCTTGCTCGTGGCTGTCATTCGGAGGCTCGCGATCGGTAGATCGCGCTCTTTGCTCGGAATCGGTCGGGGCGGCTGCCGCGAATCGCTTTGGCGAGCTTCGCGGCGAGCTCTTTCCAGAGGAAACCTGTCAGGGGGCCGCCAAGAGCGAACGTATCAGCTCTCCTCGAATCCGTCCAATCGGTTGTTCGTCCGATCGGGTTCGGATTCCCGACTTTCTTCCGACTTCCTTCCGACATGGGCGGCGCCCTCCGCGGGCTCTGGTGGGCCCCGAGCGCCTCTGCTAGACTGCCGGGCTTCCCCGTCCGCGTCCGAACCCGGGCGGACGCTCCCCCCGCCGCCCCCACGCAGGTTCCCGTGCACGACGACATCGAACGCATCCTTCTCTCGGAAGAGGAGATCCTGCGCGGGATCGACCGCGTCGCGGCCGAGGTCACCCGGGCCTATCGCGACAAGGACTTCACCGTCGTCTCGATCCTCAAGGGGTCGTGCGTCTTCGCGTCCGACCTGATTCGGCGAATCCCGATCCCGCTGGAGCTCGCGTTCGTCGCGGCCTCGAGCTACGGCGACGGCACCGAGGCCGGCCGGCTCGAGCTGAACTACATCCCTGCCGAGGGCGAGCTCGCCGGGCGCAACCTGCTGCTCGTCGACGACATCCTCGACACCGGTCGGACCTTGTACCGGCTGAGCCAGGAGCTGCGCGCCCGCGGCGCCGCCGAGGTCCAGACGTGCGTCTTCCTCGACAAGCCGTCTCGGCGGGACGTCCCCTTCGAGGCCGACTTCCGCGCCTTCGAGGTCGAGAACCTGTTCGTCGTGGGCTACGGACTCGACTTCGCCGGTCGCTACCGCAACCTCCCGTTCGTCGGCGCCCTGCGCGAGAGCGTCTACGCCCGCGCGGACCAGCGCGCCGGGGCCTCCCGCTAGCCCGGCGGGGATCTGCGCGTGAGCCGTGAGCGAGTACCTGTCCGTCCCCCGTCAACACGTCGGCCTCGAGCTCGACGAGTTCCTCGCGTTGCACTACCCCGAGGCGACGAAGGGGTTTCTGCGCCGCCAGATTCGCGAGGGCCACGTGCTGCTCGACGGTGATCTGGCGCAGCCGTCGCACCGCCTGCGGGAGCGCCACGTCGTCATCGTCGAGTTCGACGAGGAGGAGCTGCCGGAGGCGCCCGTCGCGCCCGAGCAGAGCATCGACGTGCTGTACGAGGACGACCACGTGCTCGTCGTCGACAAGCCGCCGGGCCTCGCGACCGAGCCCGAGCGCTGGGCGCGCGCGAACGCGAGCCTGGCGGGCGCGGTGATCCAGCTCGCCGTGAACCGCGGCGGCGGCGCGGTCGTCCGCTTCGACGACGACGATCAGGACGAGCGCGAGGACGAGCGCGCGTACGAGCGCGAGGACGCGGACGGCGCGCAGGCGCATCCGCGCGGCGCGCTCTCCTTCCGCCCGCGCCTCGTCCACCGCCTCGACAAGGACACGTCCGGCGCGATCCTCGTCGCGAAGGACCTCGAGACCGAGCGCCGCCTGCGCCGCGCGTTCGACGCCGGCCAGGTGCACAAGACCTACCTGGCGCTCGTCGAGGGCGAGCACCCGCTCGCCGACGGGGAGAGCGCTTGGATCGAGCGCCCCGTCGACCACGACGCGCGCAAGAGCGGCCGCATGCAGGTCGTCGAGACCGGCGGCAAGCCCTCGCGCACGCGCGTGTGGGTCGAGCAGCGCTTCCGCGGTTTCACGCTGCTCGGCTGCGAGCCGCGCACCGGCCGCACGCACCAGATCCGCGTGCACCTGGCGGCCGAGGGCTTCCCGCTCGTCGTCGACCCGTTCTACGGCCGGCGCAGCCAGCTCCTGCTCTCCGATTTCAAACGCAAGTACCGCCCGAAGACCGGCCGAGCGGAGCGGCCGCTGATCGAGCGTCTGACGCTGCACGCCCTGCGCCTGGAGTTCCCGGGGGCGGACGGGACCGCGGTCGCGGTCGAGTCGCCGCTCCCCGCGGATTTCGCGCGCGTGCTCAAGCAGATGTCCAAAGTGAGACCCCACCCGCGATGCGGCTGAAACAACGTGCCGGCGACTTCCGAGTCCGCGAGCTCCTCGCCGACGGCTATCTCGCGGAGCGGGGGCGCTTTCGCGTCTTCCGCGTGACCAAGCGCAAGCTCACGTCGCTCGAGGCGGCGGCGGAGCTGGCGCGCGCGGCCGGCGTCGACTCGGGCGAGGTCGCGCTCGCCGGGCTCAAGGACCGCCAGGGCGTCACCATCCAGTACATGAGCGTGCACGGCGGCGTGCCGGTCGACGTGCGCGAGCCGGAGCTGCGCATCGAGCAGGTCGGCTTCGCCGACGACGAGCTGACGAGCGAGCACAGCCACGGCAACGCGTTCGAGATCATGGTGCGCGCGCTCGAGCGCAAGGACATGCTCGACCTGCGCGTGTCGCTCCCGCTCGTGCGCGAGCACGGCGTGCCGAACTACTTCGACGACCAGCGCTTCGGCAACCTGCGCCACGGCCAGGGCTGGGTCGCGCGCGAGCTGATGCTCGGCCGGCACGAGGAGGCGCTCCGCTCGCTCGTCGCCAGCGCGTCGCAGCACGACGACGAGCGCGCGCGCCGCTTCAAGGGGATGCTGCGCGAGCGCTGGGGCGAGTGGGGCGCGTGCATCGCGGCCGCGCGCGGGCTCGGCCGCTACCATTCGGTCTTCGAGCACCTCGAGCAGGAGCCGCAGGACTTCGCCGGCGCGTTCACGTACGTCGGCTCGCGCGAGCGGTTGATCCATCTCTACGCGTACCAATCGCACGTGTGGAACCGCGCGCTCGCGGCGAAGGTGCGGCAGGCGACGCCGGTCGAGGAGCGCGTGCTGATCGACTCGGTCGAGGGCCCGCTCGTGTGCTTCGCGGCCGCGCCGCCGAGTGTGCTGATCGAGCACCCGGCGCTGCGTCTGCCCGGCCCGGGCCTCGAGGACGTCGGCGCGGACCGCGAGCTCTTCGAGCGCGTCCTCGCGGCCGAGGACGTGCTGCCCGAGCAGTTCCGCATCGAGGGCGTCCCCGGCTTCGCGCTCAAGGGCGAGGACCGAGCGGTGCTCGTCGTCCCGCGTCACCTGCGCGTGCGCCCGCCGCGCGCCGACGAGGCGAACCCGGGCGCGCACAAGGTGCTCGTGCGCTTCGAGCTCCCGCGCGGCAGCTACGCGACGCTCGTCGTGCGGCGGTTGTTCGCGCACGCTGCACAGACCACGGGCGTCGCTCCGGTCTCGGCGCGGGGACGCTTTGCGCCCGAGGGCGGATGGCTCGCTCCGCAGGCGCCGCCCGCCGACGACGCCCCTCGGTTTGGTGCCGAGCGGCGCGAGCGTGGCCCGCGCGAACAGCGCGGCGCTTCGAGCGGCGCTCCGCGCGGCGATTGGCAGCGCGGCCGCGACGACCGTGGCCCGGGCGGCGGGCGTCCCGGCGGCGGGCGTCCCGGCGGTGGCGGCGGCTGGCGCGAGCGTGGCCCGCGCGACGAACGCGGCGCTCCGAGCGGCGCCCCGCGCGGCGATTGGCAGCGCGGCCGCGACGACCGTGGCCCCGGCGGCGGGCGACCCGGCGGCGGGCGCCCCGGCGGCGGCGGCGGCTGGCGTGAGCGAGGATCGCGCGACGACCGCGGCGGCTCGCGCGAGCGCGGCCAGGACCGCGAGCGCCCCGCTCGCGGGCCCGGCGAGGAGCGCGGGTAGCCGCGTTCCCGGCCGCGGCGTTGCCGCAGCCGGGCGCCGGGGC
This sequence comes from uncultured Planctomycetaceae bacterium, assembly GCA_964528575.1. Lineage (GTDB taxonomy): Bacteria > Planctomycetota > UBA1135 > UBA1135 > CAZGTQ01. Next base: position 21,094 of record CAZGTQ010000449.1, read on the forward strand.
GAACATGCGGGACGGCGGGAGGCGCCGGCGCCGTGCGCCTCGCCGCGAGTCCCCCCACGAACGGAGCGAGAATGAGCGAGGAGCTGGTGGTGGGCGTGGTCGGCGGGTCGGGTCTGTACGACATCGACGGGCTGACCGACGTCGAGGAGGTCGCGCTGTCGACGCCGTTCGGCGAGCCGAGCGACGCGTACGTGACCGGCGTGCTCGACGGCGTGCGCATGGTCTTCCTGCCGCGCCACGGCCGCGGCCACCGGCTGACGCCGAGCGAGATCAACTACCGCGCGAACGTCTGGGGGCTCAAGCAGCTCGGCGTGACGCGCGTGCTCTCCGTCTCCGCGGTCGGCTCGATGCGCGAGGACATCGCGCCGGGCGACTTCGTCGTGATCGACCAGTTCTTCGACCGCACGCGACACCGGCCCGACACGTTCTTCGGCGACGGCGTCGTCGCGCACGTGATGTTCGCCGACCCGGTGTGCGCGCACGTGCGCGAGGCGCTCTTGGGCTCGGGGAACGAGCTCGGCCTGCGCGTGCACGACGGCGGCACCTATCTCAACATGGAGGGGCCGCAGTTCTCGACGCGCGCCGAGTCGAAGATCTACCGCGGCTGGGGCGTCGACGTGATCGGCATGACGAACCTGCAGGAGGCGCGCCTCGCCCGCGAGGCCGAGCTCTGCTACGCGACCGTCGCGATGGCGACCGACTACGACTGCTGGCACGAGAGCCACGACGACGTCACGGTCGAGGCCGTGCTCGCGATCATGCACCAGAACGTCGACAACGCGCGCAACCTGATCCGCTCGGCCGTGCCGCTGCTCGCCCCCGAGCGCGACTGCCCGTGCGCGACGGCTCTGCAGCACGCGATCATGACCGCGCCCGAGCGCATCCCGCCCGAGGCGCGCGACCGGCTCGGGCTGCTCGTCGGCAAGTACCTGGGAGAGCGCTGATGCGGACCGCGCTGGCGACCATCGCGCTGCTGTTCGCGTGCGGCAGCCCGTCCGCGAACGACACGGCGTTCGCGGACTGGGCCGCGCAGCTCAGCGCGCGCGACGAGCAAGGGCAGCCGTGGCACCAAGGTCCCGAGGTCCACGTCGACAAGACCGGCACGGCGCGCTTCGCCGAGAAGGTCCGCGACGCGTTCCGCCTCGAGAGCGCGATGGAGCTCGTGCGCTACGTCGACGGTTTCTATCGCGCGCCGGCGAACGAGGGCTACGACGCCGTGCTCGCGCGCCTCGAGGAATTCCTGCGGGAGAGCGGCTTCGGCGGCGACGACGTGCGCTTCGAGCTCGCCGTCTGGGAAACGCCGCGCCGCGCGCCCGCGTGGACGCCGCGCCGCGCGCAGGTGCTGCTCGTCGCCCCGGGCGAGGAGCCGCGCCTGCTGCACTCGTTCCGCACGCCCTCCGACGTCGACCGCGTCGTGCTGCCGATCAACGCGCCCGCGTGCGACGTCCAGGGCCGCGTCGCGACCTCGCTCGACGATCTCGAGTCGGGGATGGTGCTCGTGACCGAGGTGCCGCTGCTCCAGGTGCTCGAGCGCGCGCGCTTCTTCGGCGCCGCGGCGGTGCTCTCCGCCTCGCTCGAGACGTTCAACGTCGACCCGCAACCGGGCGGCGAGCGCCACCTGGACGCGATCCTGTTCGACACCGTTCCGCCCGGCACGACGCTGCCGGTCGGCCGCATCTCGCCGCGCTCGTTCGCAGCGATCCGCGCGGCCAGCGAGGAGAACCCGCAGGTGAGCGTCGCGTTCCGCTCCGAGGTCGATCTCGAGCAGGACGCGCCGCTGCGCACGCTCGTCGCGACGATCGTCGGCGCCGACGCGCCCCAAGAGGCGGTCGTCGTGGTCGCGCACGTGCAGGAGCCGGGAGCGTGCGACAACGCGAGCGGCGTCGGCGGGCTCGCCGAGGGCGCCGCGACGCTCGCGCGCCTCGTGCGCGACGAGCGGATCGCGCGCCCCGCGCGCTCGATCGCGTTCGTGTGGGGCGACGAGTTCGTGCAGAGCGAGGTCTGGCTCGAGCGCTCCGGCCGGCGCGCCGTCGCGGGCATCTCGGCCGACATGATCGGCGAGTCGCCCGAGCGCACCGGCGCGATCGCGCTGCTCGAGCGGATGCCCGACCCCGGCGCCGTCCGTCCGCTCCCGCCCGACGAGCACACGCCGTGGGGCGCCGGCGAGGTCGAGCAAGAGCACGTCGTGCCGAGCGGCCTCGCGATCGTCGCGCGCTGCGCCCTCGCCGACGTCGCCCTGCTCGAGAAGGAGCTGTGGCGCACCGCCGACCATCCGTGGGAGGGCGGCAGCGACCACGACGTGTTCATCGCGCGCGGCATCCCCGGCGTGCTCTTCTGGCACTTCACCGACTTCTCGTACCACACGAGCCTCGACCGCCTCCCGATGGTCGACGCCGACGAGCTCGCGCGAACGACGACGGCGATCCTCGCGACCGCGCTCGCCGTCGCCGACCCGCTGGCGACCGACCTCGAGCGCTACCTGCGCTCGCTCGCCAAGGAGCAGAGCGTGCGCATCCGCGCGGCCGAGGAAGCGAACGATGCGGCGCTCGTCCAGGCGTGGACCGAGTGGTTCCTCGGCGCGCGCGAGTGGCTGCGCGCGGAGTGTCTACCGGGCCTCGAGCACGGCGAGCAGCCGCTGCCGCGCCCCGCAGACGACGGCGAGCGCAGCGACTCCTCGAACGGCGAAGGCAGCGACTAGCGGACGGGTCGGCCCGCGCCGCGCGCGAGCGTGCGCGCACCGACGAACGGCTCGTCGAGCCGGTCCCAGCGCTCGCGCGCGCCGCCCGGCCACAGCACGTCGACCGCGCGCACCGCGCCGGGGAGCCCCGTCACGACGATCGGCTCGCTCGCGCTCGCGTACGAGCGTCCCGCGTCGACGCGGCGCAGGAGCGCCGTGCCGTCCGTGAGCTCGATCCACACGCTCGCTCCGAGCCCGCGGGGGTTGCCGGGGCCGCCGTCGAGGCGCAGCGCGAGAGCGGGCCGCGTGCCCGGCTCGCCGAGCAGCACCTGAGGCGGCTCGTCGTTGCCAGCGAGCACGAAATCGAGGTCGCCGTCGCCGTCGAGGTCGCCGCTCGCGCTGCCGCGCGTGACCGTGGCTCGCGCGAGCCCCGGCGCGACCGACGCGAGGTCCGCCTCGACGAAGCGGCCGCGGCCGTCGCCGAGGAACACCTGGTTCGGCTGCGCGTAGCGGCGGTTGTCGGCGATCTCCTCGACGTTGTCGATGATGTGGCCGTTCGCGACGACGAGGTCGAGGTCGCCGTCGTGGTCGAGGTCGGCGAAGAGCGCGCCGAAGCCGACGCGCAGCCGGCTCGGCTCGGCGAGCCCCGCCGCGGACGTGCGGTCGGCGAAGCGCGGCGCCGAGCCGGGCTGCGTGCGGTTGGCGTACAGCGTGTTCGTCTCGAGGTCGAGATTGGTGACGAACAGGTCGAAGTCGCCGTCGCCGTCGACGTCGCCGGTGTCCACGCCCATGCCGGCCTCGGTGCGGCCCGCGGAGTTGAACGCGGTCGCGCTCGCCGCCCCGACCTCCGCGAACCGGCCGCCGACGTTGTGGAACAGGAAGTTCGGCGTCGAGTCGTTCGCGACGTACAGGTCGACCCAGCCGTCGAGGTCGACGTCCGTCGGCACGACGCCCAGGCCCTTGCCGGGCGGCACGTCGACGCCGCTCTCGGCGGTCGCGTCGGCGAGCCCGCCGCGCCCGTCGTTGCGCAGGAGCTGGTCGGCCTCCGCGACGAACCGGTCGGGGTGCGGGTAGCCGAGGAAGCCGGCCGGGGCGAGCCCGTTGAGGGCCGGGTCGCGGTGCGATCCCGGCGGGCAGCGCACGTAGTGGACGACGTACAGGTCGAGGTCGCCGTCGGCGTCGTGGTCGAGGAACGCGGCGGACACGCTCCAGCGCTCCTCCGCCAGCGCCGGCACGTCCGCGCGCACGAAGCCGGCCGGCGTCTGGACGTACAGCGCGTCCGGACCCCAGTTGAGCACGAGCAGGTCGTCCGCGCCGTCGCCGTCGACGTCGCCGACCGCGCAGCCCATCGCGTAGCCCTCGTCGTCCGCCCCGCGCGCGCCGGGGACGAGCGCGAAGCGCGCCGCGCCGTCGTTCGCGTAGAGCGCGTTGGCCGCCGCCGCGCGCTCGTGGGATGCGACCTCGCGCAGCGGTCCCGACTGCGGCAGGTAGACGTCGAGATCGCCGTCGCCGTCCGCGTCGAGCAGGCCCACGCCGCCGCCCATCGTCTCGGGCAGCTCGCGGTTGCCGGTCCCGCCGTGGCGGTGCACGAAGTCGATCCCGCACGCGGCCCCCAGCTCGCGCAGGAGCGGACGTTGCTCCGCGGACATCGCGGTGGGCGGCGCGGCCGGCGGCGCAGGCATGGACCCCGAGCCGCGCGCGGGCGGGTCGCAGGCCAGGCCGCCGAGGGCGGAGGCCGCGAGCGCGACGAGCGCTCCGCGCGCGGCGCGCGGGCGGGGTCGATGGGAGGGGCGGGCGGTGGACACGCGGACGTCGCCCGGGGCGGGAGTCGCTGGGAGCGCAGTGTAGGAGAAGCGGGGGGGCGCGGGGGAGCGGGAGGAAACGGGAGGATCGTTCCCGGAACTCTCGGAACCCGGCGGCAACGCCTCCCGTCCTTGAAGGCGCTCGAGGTTCGGTTCCGCTTCGGCGGGGTTGACCAGAGCAGCCGTTGTCACGCGGGGTAAGCCGGTGTTCGGTTGACCGGGGTGAGTCGCAAGACGATCCCTATGAGGTCGTCCCCGTGAGTCTCGGGATTGGCCGGTTCTCGTGACGTCGACCAACGGCACCTCACAACGGCGGTCCCCAGGGTCACTCCTGAGGGCCGCCGTCTTTCTTTTTCGGCTCCACGCCCCGCGCATGCCGGGCCGTCGCGTCGTGCCGGCACGTGGCGTCGCCGGGCCGAGGCGTCGTCGCGCTCAGTCGCGGTCGAGCTCGGCCCGACGCGCCTCGACGTCGTCGCCGCGCGCGCGCCAGAGCTCCTCGAGCAGGGCGAGCGCCGCGGGCGAGCGCTCGCGCTCGACGACGAGCGCGCGCAGCTCCGCTTCGGCGCGCTCGATCTCTCCCGCCGCGAGGTCGGCCTGCGCGAGCGCGAGCGCGCGGTCGTGCGCGGACGTCCCCGCCGGCAGGCCCAGGTCGTCGATGCGCGCGAGCCGCGCGTGGACCGCGGCCTGGGCGTCGGCTTCCTCGAAGCGTCCCAGCTCGCGCAGCGCGCTCGCGTGCGCGTAGCGCGCCTCGAGCGACTCGGGCAGCGCCCGCACGGCGGCGGCGAGCAGCGGCTCGGCCTGCGCGGCGTCGCCGGCTTCGAGCGCGAGCTGTCCTAGCACGAGCTTGAGGTCGCCGTCGAACGCGCTCACGCCGAGCCCCGCCTCGGCCGCCCGCCGGGCGCCCTCGGCGTCGCCGAGCCGGCGCAGGACGCGCGCGCGCTCGCGCAGCGCGGGCAGGTTGCGCGGGTCGCGCTCGAGCAGCCCCGCGAGCAGCGCCTCGGCGGCCGCGGGCTCCTGGCGGTCCAGCAGGCCGAGCGCCCCCTCGAAGAGCGCGCGCGGGTCGTCCGGCTCGGCGCGCAGCGCGAGGCCGACGAGCTGCAGCGATCGTTCGGGGAAGAGCGCGGCGCGGTAGAGCCTGGCGAGCTCGAGCAGGAGCTCGACATCGTCCGTGCGGTGCTCGGCGAGCAGGCGCAGCGTGCTGGCGCGCGCGAGGAGCGCATGCTGGCCCTCGGTGCCCCAGGCGCTGGGGTGCGCGGGGATCGCGGCTTGCGCGACGAGGCGGGCGCGCACGTCCTCGACGCGGAGGCGCGCAACGCGCGGCTCGTCGAGCGGGGGGCCGGCGCTCGCGCGGGGAGCCTCGGGCGCCGCGCTCTCGCTCACCGCGGCCGGCTCGTTCGCGGGACAGGCGAGCAGCCAGCCCGCGAGCGCGGCCGCGACCCCGATCCGAGCTGCTCTGCGCATCCGGGCTGCTCTGCGCACGTGCGCATGCTACCGCGCTTCCGCCGCGCGCGCCGCGGGTCTACCCTCGGGCGCATGAACCACGACGAGAGCGAGCGATCGCGCGCCGAGGGCGCCGCCCACGCGGCGCGGGAAGAGCGTCCGTCCGGCGCCGTGCGCGATCACGCGTTCGAGCGGCGCGGGCTGCTCGGCGGCGCCGCGGCGCGGGCGCTCACGGCGGCGGCGGGCGCGGCGCCGGCGGCGCACGGCGCGCGGCGCA
>CAZGTQ010000450.1:0-8764 GCA_964528575.1 uncultured Planctomycetaceae bacterium
AGGCCCAGGCAGCTCGCGAGACCGAGCGCCGCGACCCAGCGCGGGTAGAGCCGGTGCTCCGGCCCCAGCCGCAGCGCGGCGAGGTTCGTCAGCGCGTAGTAGACGAGCACCGTGAACGCGCTGAACGACCAGTTCGATTCGATCGAGCCGGTGGCGGCGAGCACGGCGACGAGCGCTCCCGTCGCGAAGACGGCCGCGCGCGGCGACGCGCGCTCGGCGTGCACCACCGCGAGAGCGCGCGGCACGTCGCCGCGGCGCGCCATCGCGAGCAACACGCGCGAGAGGCCGAGCAAGAGGTTCAAGAGCACGCTCACCAGCGCCGTCACCGCGCCGAGCGCGACGATCCACGCCGTCGCGTCGAGACCGAGCGCGCGGGCGGCGTCCTCGAGCGGCGCGCCGCTCGTGCGCGTCGACTCCGCGAGCGCCGGCGCGCCGACCGCTCCGACCGCGACCGCGGCGACCGCGACGTACACGAGCATCGAGACGAGCAACGTCGCGACGATCGCGCGGGGGATCGTCCGCGCAGGATCGCTCACCTCCTCGCCGAGCGTCGCGATGCGCCCGTAGCCCGTGTACGCGACGAACATCAGCGCCGTCGCGCCGCAGAGCTCGCGCCCTCCGCCGACGAGCGGCGTCAGCGTCTCGCCCGCGTTCGCGCTCGCCGCCGGCAGCGCCGCGACGACGAACACGCCCAGCGCGAGGAGCGTCGCGACCACGATCGCCGCGTTGACCCGGTTGCTGCGCGCCATGCCGCCCGCGACGAGCACGGTGAGCGCGACGACGACCACCACCGCCGCGACCGAGCGCGCCGCGGGCCCGGCGGGCGCGCCGAGCGCCGTCAGGACGTAGCCCGCGAGCCCGAGCGCCGCCGTCGCGGCCGACGCGCTCTTCGCGCACAGGAACATCCACCCGGCCGTGAAGCCGAGCGCCGGCGTCAGCTCCCGGTAGCCGTACTCGTACGCTCCGCCGCTGACCGGATGGCGCGCCGCGAGTTGCGCGCTCGACAGCGCATTGCACGCGGCGACGCCGGCGGCGAGCGCGACCGCGAGCACGACGGCCGACCCGGCGACCTCCGCGGCGATGCCGATGCTGACGAAGACGCCCGTCCCGAGGATCGAGCCCAGCCCGAGGAGGACGGCGCCCGGAACGCCGACGACGCGGGCGAGTGCGGCGGCCGGCCCGCTCTGGCTCGTGCTCATGGAGCGCACATCGTAGTGACGCGAGAGCTGCGCGAGCTCGCGCTCGAGCACCTGAACGCGCGCGCGGCGGTGGCGTCGCGCTCGCTATCCCACCCAGCGCACGAGGTCGCGCGACAGGTCCCACCCGTCGCCGATCGACGGCGCCGGGCGCACGCGCAGGCCGTATGCGTAGCTGCCGGAGCGATCGAGCCGGTGTGCGCCCTCGAACGCCGCGGGGCCATCGCTCGGCACCGGATCGAGTCGGACGACGATCGGATCCTCGAGCCCGGTCGTCTCCGAGGCGTGGCCGAACACGAGCTCGACCTGGACCTCGTCCGGCCGCAGCTCGCCGAGGTCGAGCTCGACGCGCACGTCGAGCCAGTCGCCCGCGCACATGCCCGCCAGGTCCGCGATGCGCGCGCTCGTCACCTTCAGCTTCGGGAAGAGCGCGCGCAGGCGCGCCTTGGCCGCCGCGCGGGCGCGCGCGCCGGCGCGGCCGTTCGCCGAGAGCTGCGCGCCCTCGTGCGCGAGCGGCGCGTACATCTCGCTCGCATACTCGCGCACCATGCGGTCGGTGTCGAACACCGGCGGCAGCGTCGCCAGCGCGTGGCGCGAGCGGTCGAGCCAGCCGAGCGGCAGGCCGTCAGCGCTCCGCTCGCACCACAGCGGCAGCACCTCCTCCTCGAGCAGCCGGTAGAGCGTCTCGGAGTCGAGCTGGTCCTGCAACGCCTGGTCCGTGTACGTCCGCGGGCCGCCGATCGTCCAGCCGTTCTTGCCGTCGGCGCCCTCGGGCCACCAGCCGTCGGCGACCGAAAGGTTGAGCACGCCGTTCGCCGCCGCCTTCATCCCGGACGTGCCGCTCGCCTCGAGCGGACGCGTCGGCGTGTTCAGCCACACGTCGACGCCCTGCACGATCGAGCGCGCGAGCTCGACGTCGTAGTCCTCGACGACCACGACGCGGCCGGCGAGCTCGTCGGTGCGCGCGAGGCGCGCGATGTCGCGCAGGATCTCCTGGCCGAGGGTGTCGCGCGGGTGCGCCTTGCCCGCGACGAGGATCCGCGCCGGGTACTTCGCGTCGTCGAGCAGCGCCTGGAGCCGCGCGACGTCCTGGAACGCGAGGTGCGCGCGCTTGTACGGCGCGAAGCGACGCGCGAAGCCGATCCAGAGCGCGTCCTCGTCGAGCCCGTCGAGGATGCGCGCGAGCAGGAGCGGGCTGTCGTGCCGGTCGACGAACGCGCGCTCGAGGTTCTCGCGCACCTTCGCCATCAGCTCGCGTTTCGCCGCCTGGCGCTCCGCCCACAGCTCCTCGAGCGCGACGTCTTGCGCGTGCGCCGCGAAGTCCGCTCCAGAGACCGGCCGGTCCGCGGCGCCGACGAGCCGTGCGATCGACGGCCGCACCCACGTCGGCAGGTGCACGCCGTTCGTGATCGACGAGACCGGCACCTCCTGCTCGACGAGCCCGGGCCACGAGCGCCGCAGCAACGCGCGCGAGACGCGGCCATGGATGCGGCTGACGCCGTTGACGCGCGACGCGAGCTGTAGCGCGAGCGTCGTCATGTTGAAGTCCGCGCCCGCGCTCTCGCCCTCGGCGCGGCCGAGCGCGAGGAAACGCTCCCACGGCACGCCGAGCCACTCCGCGACGTCCGCGAAGTAGACGCGCATCAGGTCCTCGGAGAAGCGGTCGTGCCCCGCCGGCACCGGCGTGTGCGTCGTGAAGCCCGTCGTCGCGCGCACGATCTCGCGCGCCTCGTCGAACGTCAGGCCGTCCTCGCGCACGAGCCGCGACACGCGCTCGAGGCCGAGGAACGCCGCGTGCCCCTCGTTCATGTGCCACGCGGAGGGGACGATGCCGAGTCGGTCGAGCAGGCGCGCTCCGCCGCGGCCGAGCACGATCTCCTGGCGGATGCGCATCGTCTCGTCGCCGCCGTACAGGTTGAGCGTGATCCCGCGGTCCTCGGCGCGGTTCGCCGGCACGTCCGCGTCGAGCAGGTAGAGCGGGATCCGGCCGACCGAGACGCGCCACGCGCGCAGGAACAGCTCGCGTCCCGGCAGCTTGAGCCGCACCTCGAGCGGCTCGCGGTCGGGTCCGAGCACGAGCTCGAGCGGCAGGTCGCGCGGCTCGCTCGCGACGTCGAGCGCGACCTGGTCGCCCTCGGACGTCAACCGCTGGCTCATGTAGCCCTTGCGGTAGAACAGCCCGATGGCGACGAGCGGCAGCCCGACGTCGCTCGCCGACTTGAGGTGGTCGCCCGACAACACGCCGAGGCCGCCCGAGTAGATGCGCAGCGACTCGTGGATGCCGTACTCGGCGGAGAAGTACGCGACGGGGCTCTCGACCGAGATTGGCGCGCCGTCCCAGCGCGGCGGCTGCGCGAGGTAGCGCTCCAGCCGCGCGGCGACGCGGTCGACCTTCGCGACGTACTCCGCGTCGGCCGCGCGCGCCTTCAGGTCGTGCTCGAACACACGGCGCAGGAACACGATCGGGTTGTGGCGCGCCTTCTCCCACGACGCAGGCGAGAGCTCCTCGAACAGGTCCTTGCCCTCGGGGTCCCAGCTCCACGCGTAGTTGCGCGCGATCGTCGCGAGCGGGGCGAGCGCGGGCGGGAGCGTCGCCGACACGTCGAAGCGCGTCAGCCGCGGCGCCTGGCTCTCGCCGACCACCGCGAGCGGCTGCTTCGCGCGGCGCACGAGCGGAACGCCGCGCTCGAGCCGGCCCTGCACCGCGTCGAGCGCGGCGCGGTACGCGACTTCGTAGCTCCCGATCAGGTCCGACCACGCCGTGCGCGCGGCGGTCGCGCGGCAGATCGGCGCGATCTCCGCCGCGTCCGGCGGCTCGGTCAGGAACGTCGCGAGCGCATCGACGAGGTCGTGCCGCACGTCCGCGTACGCGCGCCGCACGCGCCGCAGCACGGTGACGCCGTGCTCGGGGCCGATCTTGTTGGCGAGCGCCCAACGGCCGAATCCGGCGTAGTCGGACGTGATGGTCGGCACGCCGACGCCGAGGCTCTCCTGCGGCGTGTAGCCCCACGGCTCGTAGTACGAGGGAAAGCACGTCAGGTCCATGCCGCGCAGCACCGTCTCGTACGGGAGCTGGAGCAGGTCGTCGTTCTCCGACAGATGGATCGGCACGTGGATCACGCGCACCCGCGAGCCCGGCGCGTTCGCGAGGCCGAGCTGCGCGCAGCGGAGCTGGATCGGGTCCTTGTCCGCGTCGAACAGGTTGTGCGTGACGATGCCGAGCGGCCCGTGCGCGGCGGGCGAGCTGGCGCCGAGGCGCTCGCGCAGCTCGGCGCGCACGCCCGAATGGCCCGCGGGCGCGAGCAGGAAGAACACGACGGGCGGCCCCGCGCGCTCGGCGAGGTCGGCGCAGGCGTCGAGCGTCAGATCGATGCCCTTGTTGTGGAAGTCGTAGCGCCCCGCCGACGCCAGGAACGTCGCGCCGGAGACGTCCTCGCCGAGGAACGCGCTCGCGAGTCGCTCGAGCCGCGCGCGCACCACCGAGCGCTCGGCCGCGCCGCCCAGCTCGTCGAGCACGTCCAGGTCGACGCCGTTGGCGAGCAGCGGAGTCGGGCGCCGGCCGTGGAGCAGCTCCGCTTCGTCGGCGGTGATCTCCGACACCGTCGTGAACACGTCCGCCTCGCGCGCGCACACGCCCTCGAGCGAGTGCTTCGCGCGCACGCCGTGCTGCTCGGCGAGCTCCTCGGGCGAGTCGTCGCCGAGCCCGTCCGTCGGCGAGCGGCCGATCGACGAGAGCGTGCGGCCGAGCACCGTCGCGTGCGTCGTGAACACCGTCCCGATGCCCGGGCAACTGCGCTTCAGGTAGAGCGCGCCCGCGCCCGCCGTCCACTCGTGGAACTGCGCGACGGCGCGGCGGCGGCTCGGCGCGCAGAACTCCTCCCACCAGATCTCGACGACGCGCCCAGCCGCCTGGCCGAACAGCGCCGGCTCGACGTAGTCCCAACCGCCGTGGATCGAGTCGACCGCGTACCGCTCCCACAGGCCCGCGAGCACGTCGTCCTTCTTCTCGAGCAGGCTCGAGAACTCGACGAGCACCGTGCGCGGCCGCCCCGGGATCGTCCAGCGGCCGACGTGCACCGGCAGGCCCGCGGCGCGGCCCGCCTCCTCGAGCTCCTCGAACCCGGGCTCGGGCTCGAACGGCATCGGCTGGTCCTCGTGCAACAGCCACGGCCCGACGCAGACGTACGCGTCGCCGTAGCGCCGGCCGAGCGTCTTGGCCTTGGTCGCGATGACGGTGTAGATCCCGCCGACCCGGTTGCAGACCTCGAAGCTGACCTCGAAGAGCGTGTGCTGCGTCACCGGTTGAGTCACCGCTGGCTGCTTTCCGTGCTGCCTCACCGAGCTCACTGGGGAAGGCCGTCCGCGAGCATGCGCCGCGCACGCAGCCACTCCGCCGTGTTCCACGCCTGCGCGAACGCGCCGCCGGGAGCGTGCGGCGAGTCGCCGTCGAACACCTCGGAGAGGTGCTCGAGGCCGGCGCGGTCGAGCTCGGGCGCGAGCCCGTCGACCAGCTCGCGCAGCTCGGCGAGCCTCTTCTTCGTCGGCCGCGCCGCGCGCAGCGACGCCTCGACGTACGAGCCGAGCAACCACGGCCAGACCGTGCCCTGGTGGTAGGCGGCGTCGCGCTCCTCGGGGCCGCCGGCGTAGCGACCGGCGTAGCCGGGCTCGCCCGGCGCGAGCGTGCGCAGGCCGCGCGGCGTCAGCAGGCGTGCTTCGGCGAGCCGGACGACCGCGAGGCGCTGCGGCTTGGTCAGCGGCGCGAGCTCGAGCGCGGCGGCGAGCACCGCGTTCGGCCGAACGGCGAGGTCGCGCTGTCCGTCGCACCACACGTCGGCCAGCATCTGCCGCTCATCATCCCAGAATCTTGCCTTGAACGTCGCAGCAGCGGTCCGGGCGTGGCCGCGCCAGCGCCGCGCCTCCGCGCGCCCGCCCGCGAGCTCCTCGAGCGAGCCGAGCAGCGAGCACCACAGCGCCGCGATCTCGACCGGGCTGCCGTGGCGCGGCGTGACCGGACCGGCGTGCGTGCGCGCGTCCATCCAGGTCGCGTTCTCGCCGTTGCCGCCGAAGAGGAGCATGCCCTGGTCGTCGACGTGGATGCCGAGCTCGGTCCCCTCCAGGTACGCCTCGGCGATCGACTCGAGCGCGGGCCGCAGCTCGCGCTTCACGAGCTTCTGGTCGCCGCCGGCGCGCTCGTAGAGGAGCACGGCGCGCGCGAACCACAGCGCCGCGTCGGCCGAGTGGTATTGGCTGTCGTCGACGCTCGCGCCGAAGACGTTCGGCAGGAGGCCGCCGCGCAGGAAGCCGAGCGCGCCGCGCAGCACCTCGGCGCATTCGGCGACGCGCCCGCGCGCGAGCGTCAGGCCGGGGAGCGCGATGAACGTGTCGCGGCCCCACTCGCCGAACCAGGGGTAGCCGGCGACGACGCCGAGCCGCCCGTCGGTCGCGCGGTAGAGGAAGTCGTCGGCGGCGCGCTCGAGGCGCGCGCCGAGCGGGTCGCTCGACTCGGCGAGCGCGCGCGCGGCGGTGCGCCGTCGCGCTCCCTCGCGCTCCCAAGCCGCGCGCGGGTCGTCGATCCGCTCGACGAGCGCGGCCGCGACGGTGCACGGATCGCCCGGTTTCAGGTGCACGCGCAGGATCCCGGGGCTGAACTCGTCCTCGCGGCCCTCGTCGCCGCGCGCGCGGTCGACGTCGAACGCGACGTTGCGGTACCACGTCGGCGCGGCCTCGAACGGTGCCTCGTGCGTGCACGTCAGCACGAGCTCGGGCATCGTCGCGTAGGGCCGCACGCGCACGCCGCGCTCGTCCACGACCGCGGCGGGATCGAGCGCGTCGTTCTCGACGGTGAGCCAGCCGGCGCGCCGGTAGGGGAGCAGCGGGCGCAGCTCGAGCGTGAGCGGTCCCGGCCCCTCGAGCAGCGTGTAGCGCACGAGCACGGCGTGGCGGCCGCGCACGGAGCGGACCTCGCGGCGCAGGCACGTCGGGCCGAATCGGTACGTCGCGCTCGGCTGCGGCGTCGCGCTGAAGCTCTCCAGCGCGCGGTCTCCGCGCGGGGCCCAGACGTCGCCGTAGCGCGCGACCGAGAGCGGGAGCGCGCTGCCGTCGAGCAGTCGGCCGTCTACGACGACGGCCTCGGGGCGCAGGACCTCGTCGAAGCGCGCGAGGAAGACGTGGCGCTCGGCCGTGCCGTCGAACGGCGCGACGAGCAGCCCGTGGTAGCGGCGCGTGGGACACAAGGAGGGCGTCGACGCGGCGTAACCGCCGCGCCCGTCGGTCTCGAGCCACTCGAGCTCGAGGCCGATCGGCGGATCCTCGGGGCGGCGCGGCGGGGACACGAGCGCGGGGGGGGAGAGGCGGTCGGCGAGGCTCATCGGAGTCGGTATGGTTCGCGGAAAGCGCGGCAGCGTACTCGATGGGAGGGCCGGCGGTGTCGCTCGCGGCCCCGGGACGTCATGCTATTGCCCGTAGGCGCGAAGGCGGGAGAACACGGTGAACCTGACCCAAGAGCTGAAGGACACGCTCACGTTCGTGCTCGCCGGAGGGAAGGGCGAGCGCCTCAAGCCGCTCACCCAGCGCCGGGCCAAGCCGGCGGTGCCGTTCGGGGGGGCGTATCGGATCATCGACTTCACCCTTTCGAACTGCATCCACAGCGGTCTGCGACGCATCTACGTGCTGACGCAGTACCAGGCCTACAGCTTGGAGGAGCACCTGCGCCTCGCCTGGAACTTCCTGCCGCGGCGCCTCGCGCAGTTCATCGCGCCGCGCCCGCCGCAGCACGGCGGCGTCGGCCGCTGGTACGAGGGCACGGCGGACGCGATCACGCACAACATCGAGCACATGCGCGCCGAGGACCCGCGGCACGTGCTCATCCTCTCGGGCGACCACGTCTACAAGATGGACTACGGCGCCATGCTCACGCAGCACATCGAGAGCGGCGCCGCGTGCACGATCGGGGCGGTCGAGATCCCGGCGTCCGAGGCGCCGCGCTTCGGCGTCCTGCAGACCGACGCGTCCAGGGCGGTCACCGGCTTCCAGGAGAAGCCGAACGTCGGCGCAGAGATCCCCGGCAAGCCGGGCTCGTGCCTGGGCTCGATGGGGATCTACGTCTTCGAGGCCGACGAGCTCGCCCGTCGCCTGCGCGCCGACTCCGAGCTCGGCGACGAGTCGAGCCACGACTTCGGCAAGGACGTCCTGCCGCAGATGGTCGAGGACGGAGCCAAGGTCTACGCGCACCCATTCGAGGACGTCGGCGGCACCCCGGGCGTGCTCCCGTACTGGCGCGACGTCGGCACGCTCGAGGCCTACTACGACGCGAACCTCGACCTGTGCAGCGTCGTCCCGGCGTTCAACCTCTACGACCAGGGCTGGCCGATCTACACGCTCTGGCACAACGACCCGCCGGCGAAGTTCGTCTTCGAGGGAGCCGTCGGCCGCGGCGTCGAGGTCGACGACTCGCTCCTGTGCAACGGCACGATCGTCTCGGGCTCCAACGTCCGCCGCTCGATCCTCTCGAACCGCGTCTACACCGGCCACGGCGTCGAGATCGAAGGCTGCATCCTCTTCAACGGCGT
>CAZGTQ010000451.1:0-28207 GCA_964528575.1 uncultured Planctomycetaceae bacterium
CGGTGGCCCGACTCGAGCCGCACCGGGACCGGCACCCCGTAGCGCCGCTCCCAGATGCGCAGCGTCGCGGGCGAGATGCCGGTCGCGTCGGCGACCCGGCCGACCGAGAGCAGCTCGGCCCGCCCGGAGGGCTCGGAGGGAGGGTGCATGCGAACCGTCTCAGGGTGTTCGCAGCGCCGGAGCGGCGCGACGAGGGATCGCCGAAAATTTGGACAGAGGATGAGTGGATCTAAGTTGTCGAGGAATTTCTCTGTACACAACGAGGCCTGGTCGTACGCTCGCGTCCAAGAAAAACTCTGGACGTCACCTCATGCTTCCTCTGCTCCCGCAACTCGAATCCCTGCGCTCCCGCGAGCGCCAAGCTCCGCTCCTGGGGCGCGTCGCCGCCGGCGATCCCGACGCGGTCGCCGCCTGCATCGAGCGCTTCGGCCCGCTCGTCCGCGCCCTCGCCCACAAGGCGGTGCGCGAGCCTGCCCAGGCCGAGGACGTCGTCCAGGAGACGTTCATCGACGTCTGGCTGAGCGCCGGCCGCTACGACCCCACGGTCGCGTCCGAGACGACGTTCGTGGCGACGATCGCGCGCCGGCGCCTGATCGACCGGCACCGGCGCGTCGCCGCCCGGCCCGAGAGCGAGCCGCTGCCCGACGAGGTCGGCGGCGTCGAGGAGCGCGGCTTCACCGACGTCGAGGACCGCGACGAGGCCGCGCACGCGCGCGCGTTCCTCGCGAGCCTGCCGCCCGACCGCCGGCGGGTCTTCGAGATGTCGTTCGTCCAGGGCTGCTCGCACCGCGAGATCGCGCACGCGACCGGGCTGCCGCTCGGCACGGTCAAGAGCCACTTGCGGCGCGGCCTCGAGCACGTGCGCTCGCTGATCGAGCGCGCCGGCGCGCTCCAGGCTGGCGGGGCGCGCGCCAGGCCAGCGGGGCGCTGGCGTGAGAGCCCGTCGGAGAACTGACCGTGCTCGGCGGGTCGCCAGTTCTCCGAGGGACTGTGAGGCGGGCAGCGGCGGCCGCGGCCGTGTCAGACTGAGCGAGTGAACACTCGCTTCGCCTTCACGGCCGTCGCCTTGCTGCTGGTGGTCGCGCTGGTGGCCTGGCTGGCGAGCGAGGGGGAGCCGCGCGGCGACGCCTCGGTCCCGGCCGCGCTCGCCCGCCCGGAGGCGCTCGCCCGCCCCGAGGCGGCACCGCCCGCGGAGCCGTCGAGTGCGCGGCACGACGCGTCCGACGAGCCCGCGCGCAGCTCCGCGTCCGCGGCGGACCCGGACCCGGCGCCGGCGCCTGCGCCGACCGTCGCGTTCCGCTTCGACGACGGGACGCCGGCCGCGGTCGAGCTGGCCGCCGTGCACGAGCGCATGGGCATGGACGTGTGGTTCGTCCGGCGCCCGCCGCGCTGGCTCGCGCGCTCGGACGCGCACGGCCTCGCGCCGGTGGACGCGGTGCGCGCGCTCGAGCCGTTCGCCGCGGCGCGGCTCGGCCCCAATGCCCTCGCGATCTTCCCGTTCGACGCGACGGCGGGCGCCGTCGTGACGCTCCCCGCGCCCGTCGTGCAGGAGCTCGTCCTCGTCGGCCCGGCCGGCGTCGAGGACGTGCGCGTCCGGATCGGGCTCGAGAGCGACGACCTGCGCCACGTCTCCGACACCCAGGAGCATCCGTCGCACGACCCGTCCGCGCCGCTCGCCGACGCGTACTCTCCGCGCGTGCGCTCGCTCGACGAGATGCTCGTCGTGGCGCGCGAGGCGGCGTCGTTCGAGCCGGGCCTCGAGCGCGTGTCGGTGCACCTGCCGCGCGGCACCTACCGCGCGGAGATCGTGAGCTGCGACTTCGGCTGGTGGATGCGGCCCGTGGACCTGCACGTCGAGGGCGCGCCGATCGAGCTCGAGCTGGCGCGGACCCCGATCGCGCGCCTGTGGGGCAGCGAGCGCATCGGGCGTCGCGTGCCGCACTCGGTCAGCATGCGGATGGTGCGGCCGCCCCGCGGGGACGGCACCGCCGGCATGTCGTACGAAATGGTCGTGCCGTTCGAGGAGCGTGAGCACGAGCTCGCGGCCGCGATCACCTGGCGCGCGGGCGACGAGTCGATGCTGACGTACGCGCTGCGCGTCGTGTGGGACGACGGCCACGTCGACACGAGCGCGGCGGGTCCGTGGTTCGCGCTCGACGGGCGCGTCTACCTCGAGCCGTGAAGCCGACGAGCGAGATCCGCATCGGGGTGTCCGCGTGCCTGCTCGGCGAACGCGTGCGGCACGACTCGGGCCACAAGCGCGATCGGTACCTCACCGACACGCTCGCGCCCTTCGTCACGTTCGTGCCGGTGTGCCCCGAGGTCGAGATGGGCCTGGAGACGCCGCGCGACTCGATGCGGCTCGTGCGCGCCGCGGACGACGAGCCGCGGCTCGTGGTCCAGAAGGACGGGACCGACCTGACCGAGCGGATGAACGCGTTCGCGCGCGCGCGCGTCGAGGGGCTCGCCGCGCTCGACCTGAGCGGGTACGTGCTGAAGAAGGACTCTCCGAGCTGTGGGATGGAGCGCGTGCGGCTGTACGACCGCAACGGCTCGCCCTCGCGCAACGGCGTCGGCCTGTTCGCGCGGGCGCTGATGGAGCGTTGGCCGCACCTCCCGGTCGAGGAGGAGGGGCGGCTGCACGACGCCCGGCTGCGAGAGAGCTTCGTCGAGCGCGTCTTCGCCTACCGGCGCGTCGCCGACCTGTTCGCGAACGGCTGGACCGCCGGCGACCTCGTCCGCTTCCACACGGCGGAGAAGCTGCTCCTGTTCGCGCACGACGAGGCGCTCTACCGCGACCTCGGGCGCCTCGTCGCGCGGGCCAAGGAGCTCGAGAGCGAGGAGCTCGCGGAGTCCTATCGCACGCTCTTCCTGCGCGCGCTCGCCCGCCCCGCGAGCGTCCGGCGCCACACGAACGTGCTCCAGCACGCCGCGGGGCACTTCAAGGACCTGCTCGACTCGGCGGCCCGCGCGAGCCTCGCCGCGGTGATCGAGGACTATCGCTGCGGGCTGGTCCCGCTCGTGGTCCCGCTCACGCTGATCCGCCACTTCGTCCGCACCCTCGACGTCGCCTACCTCGCGGGGCAGACGTACCTCGAGCCGCACCCCAAGGAGCTGATGCTGCGCAACCACGTGTAGCGCGCCGCCCTGCGATTGTGCTGCAATCGGGCCCGACGGGGCGCCCTTGGATCGACCGCACGACCACCAGACCGAGCCGACGGAGCCGAGCACGAAGCCGCAAGCCGGCGCGGCGGCGGGGGACGAGACGCTCACGTCGGCCGCGGGGCCGGCACCCGGCGCGGGCGCGGGCGCGGGCGCGGAGCCCGGGCCGCGGCGCGGAGACGTGCTCGCGGGCCGCTACCAGATCCGCCGCACGCTCGGTCGCGGCGGCATGGGCGCGGTGTACGCGGCGTGGGACGCGGTGCGCGAGGAGGAGGTGGCGATCAAGGTGCTGCTCCCGCGCTACCTCGGCGTCGAGCACCTGCGCCAGCGGTTCCTCGACGAGGCGCGCGCGACGAGCAAGCTGACGCACGGGAACATCATCAACGTCTACGACGTGCAGCAGGACGGCGACGCGTTCTTCCTGACGATGGAGATGTTGTCGGGGGAGACGCTGCGCGAGCGGATCCAGCGCCGCCGGCGCGACGGCCGGCGCTTCGAGGTCGCGGAGGTGCTGCTGTACGCGGACAGCCTGTGCGCAGCGCTCTCCTACGCGCACCGCTACCTCGTGCACCGCGACATCAAGCCTGAGAACGTCTTCGTGTGCGCCGACGAGACGCTGAAGCTGATGGACTTCGGCATCGCGCGCGTCGAGCGCGAGATCCACCTGACGACGCCCGGGATGATGATGGGCTCGGTGCGCTACATGGCGCCCGAGCAGCAGGAGAGCACGATGGACGCCGACCACCGCGCGGACCAGTACGCGCTCGCGGTCGTGCTCTACGAGCTGCTCACCGGCCAGGTGCCGGGCGCGAAAGCGCCGTCGCTCTCGGACGTGCGCGAGGACGTGCCCGCGCCGGTGTCCTACGCGATCGATCGCGCGCTGCAGCGCTCGCCGGACGAGCGATTCGAGAACATCGCTGCTTTCCACGACGCGCTGCGGGAGGACGCGACCGTCGTCACGCCGCGGCCCAAGCGGCGCGCGACGAAGGCGGCGGGAGCGGGCGTGATCGCGGTCCTCCTCGTCGCGCTCGTCGTCGCCGTGCCGCGCATCCTCGACGCGCTGGAGACCGGCGGCGAACCGATCGTCGCGACGTCGCCCGCTGGGCTCTCCTACAACGGCGGTGCGCCGATCGAGCTCGTGCTCGGCGAGGCCGCGGGACCGTTCGCGCCCGCGCTCGAGTCCGGCACGGCGACGTCGTACGAGGGCCGCGTGCCGGCGGGGCTCGTGCTCGACGTGCGCACCGGCGTCGTGAGCGGCGCGCCGAGCGGCGAGCCGCGCACGAGCACGCACACGATCACCGCCCACGGCGCCGGCGGCGCGACGGCGCCGGCGGAGATCGAGTTCCGCATCGCGGCGCCGCCGGACCCGGTGGTCGTCGCGCCGGCGCTCGAGCTCGCGTACGAGCCGGCCCGCATGACGTTTCGCGTGGGCGAGCGGGCTTCGTACCCGCCGCGGATCGCGACCGGCGAGGCCGAGTCGTTCGAGCTCGACGGCGGCGCGCTGCCGGCGGGGCTCGGGCTCGACGTCGTCAGCGGAGCGATCGCCGGCGTGCCGAGGAGCGCGCAGGAGCTCGCGACGTACTACGTCGTCGCCCGCGGCGCCGGGGGCGCAAAGGCGCGTGCGCCCGTCGCTCTCGAGGTGCTGCCTGCGCTGGAGCCCGAGCGACTCGATCCGGTCGAGCCGCTCGAGCCGCTCGAGCCGCCGCCCGACCCCGACCGCGTCGTCGACGGCACGACGGCGCTCGTGCGCGCCGCGGAAGCGGGCGATCTCGAGCGCGTGCTCGCGCTGCTCGACGAGGGTGCGTCGACCGACGTCGCGGGCGTCGAGGACGGTCGCCAGGCGCTCCACGAAGCGGCGAACAGCGGGCACGCGGAGATCGCGAAGCTGCTCGTCGAGCGCGGCGCCGAGCTCGCTGCGCTGTCCGGAAACAAGTGGACGCCGCTGCACTTCGCCGCGCTGGAGGGCCACGCGGACGTCGCGGCGGTCCTCGTCGAGGCGCTGCGAAGCGCCGATCAGAAGCGCGCGCTCTCGGCGCCGGAGAAGAGCCGCGGCCAGACGCCGCTGCACCTCGCCGCGCGCAGCGGGAGCGTCGAGGTGTGGGAGCTGCTCCTCGAGGCTGGCGCGAACCCCGCGGCGCGCGACGCGTCCGAATACACGCCGCTCCACGCGCTCGCGTTCAGCGAGGCGACGCACGACCAGCTCGCGGAGATGGTCGACGCCCTTCTGCTCGTGCTCGCCGAGGAGGACAAGAGCGCGGTCGCCGACGGCCGCACGCCGTACGAGCTGGCCAGCGTGGAGAGCCCCGCGCTGGCCCGGGTACTCCGCGATCGAGGGATCGTGGAATGACCCGGGCCGCGTTCCGTCGCTACGGAGCGACCGCCGCGCTCGTCGTCTCGGCGCCGTAGTAGTCGCGCGACGTCGAGTCGACGACGACCGTGCCCGTCCGCGCGAGGAACGGCTGCGCGACGAGCACGAACGTGTCGTTCTGCGCGCGCACGTTGACGATCGTCTCCATGCCGTCGCCGAGCGACAGCGTGTGCGTCCCCTCGGGCAGCGTGATGCGCGCGGCCTGGATCTGCGCGGGGAGGGTCGCCCAGTTGCGCGTCTCCGCTCGCTCGATCACCGTCGAGCCGAAGCTGAAGATCTCGCCCAACAGGCTGTCGCCGCCGTCGATCTTGCTCGCGGCGTACGCCTTGAGCGCGCGGCGCAGCACCGCGCGCGTGAGCAGCATCGGCTTGTTCGCCTCGAGCTGCTCCTGCGCGACGACGTTGACGTCGAGCAGGAGCTCCGCCCGCGCCTCGGTCCCCGTCGTCGCCTCGCGCACGACGAGCTGCGGCACGTTCGCGTCGTGCACGACGACCTTCGGCAGCGGGACGAGGTCCTGGAAGAACGGCGACAGGTCGAGTTGGTCCTCGAAGAGCTCCTCGAGGAGCACGACGGCCGCCTTGGCCAGCGCGACGACGATCTCCGCATCGGGCGAGATCAGCTCCTCGTCCAACGTCGGCCCGCGGCCGCCGAGGTAGAACACGTGCACCGCGCCCTGCCCCTCCGGCGCGAAGGCGCCCTCGGTCGTGCGCGCGAGCCCTTCGGCGATCAGCGTGCTGTCGGGCAGGTACTGCTGCGCGCGCTCGTACGAGAGGCGCGCCTCGGACGGCTGGTACTCGCCCTCGCGCACGAGCCCCTCGAGGTACGCGCCGATGGCGACGCGCGTGTAGGCCTCGCGCGGGTTGTAGCCCGCTTCGCTGCCGAGCTCCGAGCCGAGGATCTCCTCCTGCTTCTCGCCGATCTGGAACGCGTAGGCGCGGTAGTCGGCGCGCTGGGCGAGCACGTCGGCGAGCGTGAGCATCACGCGCACGAGCAGGTGCTCGTAGTCCGCGCCGCGGTACTCGTCGGCGCCGTCGCCGAGCGCGATCGATTGCAGGTTGCCGAGGTACTCCCCGAACGAGTCGACGTACGCCGAGTCGAGGGCCGGCCGCACGGTCCGCATCCACTCGAGCGCGGTCTTCGGGTCGCCCTGTGTCAGGCGCAGCATCGCCTTGTCGAGGAAGAGCAGCCCCAGGTCGGCGTTCTTCACGTCGCAGTTCGGCGCTTGGCCGACGACGCGGACCTCCTCGACCGGCAGCTCGACCTTGTCCGCGATCGTCTCGTCGAGGCCCTGCTCGGCGGCGACGATGTCGCCCTGCTCGTAGCTCTTCAGGTATTTCGGTGTCGTCGCGCAGGCGGCGACGGCGCAGGCGAGCGCGGCCGCGGCGAGCGCGCGGCCGTTCGTTGCAAGTCTTGTCACGGGAGGTCTCCCTTCGATGTGCGAGTCTGTTTGCGAGTCTGTGTGCGACGGTGCGAGACGGTGCGAGTGGTGCGAGACGGTGTGCGCGAGCCGCCCTAGCGGTTCTCCTGCTGCGTGAAGACGCCGGAGCGCTGCGCGGCGATCTCTCCGGTCTTGGAGTCCATCATCTGCAGCGTCAGGCGGTAGCGCCGCTCCCGGCCGTCCTCGCGGTCGGCGTCGACGCTGGTGAAGTTGCCGAACATCAGGTACTCCGGCACCCGTCCCTGCTCGGTGAGCTGCGCGAGGAACTTGTCGCGCGGCGCCTGCAGCGTCAGCTCCTCGACGCGCGCGATCCCCGCGGCGCGGCGCGCGGCCTGCACCTGCCGCTCGCTGATCATCCGGAACTCCTTCGAGTTCACGAGGATCTCGGTGACGACCTGATCGGTGTCGGCCTTCGCGGAGCCGAGGTCGGCCGCGCTCATGTTGTCGACGCCCGCGTACGCGAGCCAGATGTCCGCGGCGGCGTTCTCCTCGCGGATGTCCTGGAGCAATTGCTGGGTGCTGTCGGCGACGAGCGAGTTGAGCTCGTCGATGCCGGGCCGCAGCGGCTTGGAGGGCGTCGAGGCGCAGGCGGCGAGCGAGAGGGCGAGAGCGCAGGCGAAGAGGCCCGGGAGGCGGAAGTTCATGGACGTTTGCTCGTTGCTCGTGGGTCTGGAATCCAGCGGGGAGAGTCGGAACGACGCGCTCACTCCGAGCGCATCCGTTCGAGGATGCCGGCGGCGTCGGTCGAGCGCGCGCCGAGGGCGAAGCCGGGAAGCTCGCCGCTCACGACGCCGATGTCGCTCGAGACCGCGGCCGTGTTGCCGTCGGCGTCGACCGCCGTGACGTCGCCGCGCGTGCCGTGCGAGTTGACCGCGATCACCAGGCCGTCGCGCAGGAGCACCGGGCTCCCGCTCGAGCCCGAGCGCGTCAAGCACGTGTACATGTAGCTCGGCCGCCGCGTCTCGCCGCCGGTGTACACGAGCTCCTCGGTCGAGCTGAGGTGGCCCGGCGTGAACACCTGCGCGACGGTGCCCTTCGGATGGCCCAGCACCGCGACCTCGACGCCGCGGCGCGCGCGCTCGGTGCCGGCGAGCTCGAACACGTGCAGCTCCTTCGGCAAGTTCGCGACGCGCAGGATCGCCACGTCGAGGAACGGGTCGCTCTGGACGACGTCGAGCTTGTCGAGCGGCACGAGGCTGCCGTCGTGCAGGACGACGGCCCACCGCGTGCCCGTCGCCAGCGCCTCGACGACGTGTGCGTTCGTCATGACCAGGCCGGCGGCGTCGACGAGGAAGCCGGTGCCGGTCGCGATGCCCGCTTCGCTCTCGCCCTGGAGCCAGAAGACGCCCGACTCGACGCGCTCGCAGGTGCCGGCCCAGTCCTCCTGCCGTGACGCGCGGTCGAGCGGAACGAGCGACTCGCTCACGCCGCCGCCGGGGTCGAGCACCTCGAGCTTCTCGGCCAGCGCCTTGCTGTAGCGGCCGTCGAGCGCGAACGACGTCGAGAGCGCGAAGTCGCGCTCCTCGAGGTCGTACACGTCCGCGCGCAGGAGGAAGTACTCGCCCAGGCGCAGGAAGCGCGGCTGGACGACCATCGTGATGCCCGCGCGCCGCAGTTGCGCCTGCACGGTGCGGTCGTTGACGGCGCCGCCGCTCGTGAGCAGGTCGTCGAGCTCCTCGGGGTTCGCGCTCTGCAGGAACGTCAGGTCGTTGAACACCTCGCTGGGATCGAGCCGCGGGCGCAGCTCCTCGACGACCTGTCGCGCGACGTCGGTGCAGAAGCGGTAGTTGTCCGTGCTCTGCAGGCTCTTGCGGTACGCCGTCAGGAACGCGCGCGCGGCGTCGACGTTCGGGAACTCGTAGCCGCCGAGCGAGAAGGGCTCGTCGCGGGGATTGGAGCCGTCGGGGCGGATCGGGCGCGCGTCGAGCGCGAGCTTGTTGCGCCGGTACTCGTCCCACAGCGACGAGAGCTCGTTGAAGCCGCTCGCGAAGAGCGACGAGTCGGCCGGCGCGACGTAGATGCGGCGCTCCTCCTCCTTCGGCTGCGAGCACGGGTGCTGCTCGATGCGCTTGGAGAGCAGCACGACCGCGACGCGCAGCTCGTGCAGGAGGTCTCCGCGTCCGCTCGCGGGCAGCCGCTCGGCGACGGTCCACGCGCGGTCGGGGACGAGCAGATCGATCGCGCGCTTGTGCTGCTTCGTGCCCGGGATCGCGAAGGCGCAGCTCGAGCCCACCTCGAACCTCTCGAGCACGTCGGCGGCGATCACCTCGACCTCGATCGGGTCCGCGCGACCCGCGACGTCCGGCTGCGACATCGTGCCGAACACGACGACGTCGACGCCGAGCCGCGGCCCTTGTGCGAGCACGTCGGCGTAGCGGTAGAGCGCCGTCGGCTCGGTCACGTTCAGGTCGCGCAACGTCTGGATCATCTCGCGCGGGTTCAGCACGACGCCGCCGAAGCCCGCGCTCTCGATCGCCGTGGCGAGCTCGGTGCCGAGCTCGACGCCCAGGCGCGTCACGAACGGCTCCCCGCCCTCGGGGAAGAACGCGAGCGGGAGGACGCCGATCGTCTTCGACGCCTCGACCGATTCCGCGAGCGACGCGGCGAACGCATCGACGTCCGGCGCGCCAGGGCCGGACAGGCGGTTCGATCCGTTCTCTTGCCGGGCCTGGGCCGGAACGGCGGCGAGAACGACGGTCGCGACGACGGCGCAGACGCAGCGCGGCGGCGCGTACAAGAGCTCCCCGAGCATGATTCCCCTCCGAGCGAACTGGACGCGGCCATTACAACACCGCGCCGCGCGCCAACCACGCTCGGGGCGGAGCTTTTGCCCGTCATTCGCGGGTTGGCGCATCTCGAGCCGGAACGTCGCGGCCGGAACGTCCCTGTCCCGATCCCTGCGGCAGACGTGCCGGGTTAGAACGTGCGCGGTGTCCCTCGAGCACTATCTCGACGTCGTCCGCGCGATCCCGCGCGGCGAGACGCGCACGTTCCTCGACGTCGCGCGCCTCGCGGGCCGACCCGGCGGAGCGCGCACCGCGTCGCGCGCGGTGCACGCGTGCCCCGTCGATTCGCCCGTGCCGTGGCACCGCGTCGTCGCGTCGAACGGCGCGCTCGCGAAGGACCCGTCGCGCGCCGCGCTCCAGCTCGCGCGCCTGCGCGAGGAGGGGGCGCGCCCGCTGGAGGGCGAGCCCGTCCGCGCGTGGTGCGAGCGCGCACGCGTCCCGTTCGTGGGACGCCTGCCGGAGCGCATCTTCGCGCCGGCCGGCGATCCGCGCGCCGACCGCTGGCCGGCGGCGCGCGTCGAGCCGCTCGCCGGCGCGCTGGGCGCGCGCTCGCGCGGCTTCGTCCCGTTGCCCTCGGGTAGCGCGGGTAGCTCGCGTAGCGCGCGGGCGGGGGAGCGGCGCGCGGACCGCGGGTCCCCGGCGCGCGACGGGCCGCTGCCGGCGCCGCCGGCCGAGCGTCGCGCGGGGCCGAACGCGCCGCTCGCGGCGCGCCTCGCGGCGATCGACCTCGCCGCCGCGCGCCGCGATCTGGCCGCGAGCGGCTTCCTGCGCGTGCCGCGGCTGCTCGCGCCCGCCGAGTGCGACGCGATCCGCGCCGCCGCGCACGAGCCCGACCGCTTCGAGCGCACGATCGAGATGCGGCCGAAGGGCTACGGCATCGGGACCTACCAGTACTGGCGCGAGCCGCTGCCCGACCCGCTCGACGAGCTGCGCGAGCGGCTCTACGCGCTCCTCGTCCCCATCGCGCGCGAATTCGGGTCGGACGAGCTCCCGGCGACCCTCGGGGCGTTCCACGCGCGCTGCCGTGCCGCCGGCCAACGCCGTGCGTCGTCGATCCTGATCGACTACGGCTCGGGCGGCGTGAACTGGCCGCACCGAGACATCTACGGGAAGGTCTGGTTCCCGCTCCAGGGGCTCGTCGTGCTCAGCCGTCGCGGCGTCGAGTTCGACGGCGGCGACTTCGTGTTGTACGAAGACGAGCGCCGGGCGGTCGCGGCGGACGAGGGCGACCTCGTGCTCTTCCGCTCGCAGCTCCGCCACGGCATGGACCCGATCACGCGCGGCGAGCGCCACGCCGTCGGGCTCGTGTTCCACCTTGCACAGTAGATACCCGGATGAAGGCACGCTAGCACCCATTCGAGACAGCGATGCGCATCGAACCCTTCGAGCTGGAGCGCTGGCAGTCGACGCACGAGCACGACGTCGAGATCAATCTCTCGGAGAGCGGGGTGCACCCGCCGAGCGTCGCGGAGCTGCTCGCGCTCGAGGGCACGGACGTGCTCGAGCTCGAGGCGCTCGGTCGCGTGCACCTCGGCTATCCGCGCACGAACGGCAGCGAGGAGCTGCGCGCCCGCATCGCGGCGCTGTACCCGGGCGCGAGCGCGGGCGACGTGCTCGTCACCCACGGCGGCGCCGAAGCGAACCTCGTCGCGTGCCTCGCGACCGTGGAGCCGGGCGACGAGGTCGTGGTGCTGCTGCCGAGCTACATGCAGGCGCACGGGCTCGCGCGTGCGCTCGGCGCGACGGTGAAGCCGTGGCCGATCCGCGCGGAGCTCGGCTGGGCGCCCGATCCCGACGAGCTCGACGAGCTCGTCGGGCCGCGCACGCGGCTCGTGCTCCTGACGACGCCGAACAACCCGACCGGTCGCATCCTGCGCGCGCCCGTGCTCGACGCCGTCGCGCGCGCTGCGGAGCGCGTCGGCGCCTGGGTCCTGTCCGACGAGATCTACCGCGGCGTCGAGCTCGAGCCGCGCGACGAGGCGCCGACGATGTGGGGGCGCACCGACCGGTTGCTCGTCACGTCGGGGCTGTCGAAGGCGTACGGTCTGCCGGGGCTGCGCACCGGCTGGGTCGTGTGCGGCCAAGCGGGCGCGGTCGAGCCGCTGTGGGCGCGCAAGGACTACACGACGATCGCGGTCTCGCCGGTGACGATGGCGCTCGCGGCCCACGCGCTCGATCCCGCGCGCCGCCGCGCCCTGCTCGAGCGCGCGCGCTCGCTACTGCGCGCGAACCTCGCGGCGGTGCGCGAGCGGCTCGCCGCGGCGCCCGGGCTGTTCGACGCCGCGCCGCCCGAGGCGGGCGCGATGCTCTGGATGCGCTACGACGCGCCGATCGACTCGCGCACGCTCGCCGAACGCATGCGCGTCGAGCACCGCACGCTCGTCGTCCCCGGCGCGCACTTCGGCCACGAGCGCTTCGTGCGGCTCGGCTTCGGCGGCCCGCAAGAGCCGCTCCTCACGGGCCTCGACCGCCTGATCGCGTTCCTGCGCGCGGAACGCTGACCGTTCCCGTCAGCGCGGGCCGGCGCTGTCGTCCGGACAGCCGGCCTTGCAGGTCCAGGTCGTGCCGTCCCACTCCCAGAGGTCGGGCAGCGCGGGGGAGCTGGGCCGGTCGAAGCCTCCGAAGAGGAGGACGCGCCGGCGGGCCGGGTCGTAGACCATGGCGTGGTGGTTGCGCCCCGCCGGGCCGCGCGCGCTGCTCGGCGTCCACGCGGTCCCGTTCCAGATCCACGTGTCGTCCATGTTCCGGGGGGCCGGCTCCATCTGGAACCCGCCGAACACGACGGTCTGGCCCCGCTCCGCGTCGAACGCCGACCGCGCGCCGTCGCGGCCCGAGGGGCCGGCGCCCTCGCGCTCCTGCCAGCCGCTCCCGTCCCACGTCCAGGTGTCGTCGAAGGTCGTGAAGCCGCGGCCATCGACCGCGTGGCCGCCGAAGAGCAGCACCGTCCCGCTGGCGCCGTCGTGGGCCAGGAGGGCGGGGAAGCGGGGCTCTGGCCCGCTCGTGCCGGCGTTCGTCCAGGCGCGGCCGTCCCAGGTCCAGGTGTCCCCCCGCATCACGTCGCCGGTGCTCCCGCCGAAGAGCACGACGACGCCGCGCACGGGATCGAACGTCATGCCGTGGCCTTCGCGGGGCCCCGGACCCGACACGTCGCGCTGCGTCCAGCCCGCGCCGTCCCACTCCCAGGTCTCGGCGAGCTGGACGTACTCGGCTTCGCCGACCTCGCCTCGGGACCCGCCGTAGACGACCAGGACGTCGCGCCGCGTGTCGAAGGCGGCTGCGGCCAGGTTGCGCCACGGCGGGCCGTCCGCGGATGCGAGCTGCCAGCCCGCTCCGGTCCAGGCCCAGAGCTCGACGGTGTCGGACGCCGACGTCCCGCCGGCCGGTGACCCGTTGACGAGCAGCACGGACTTGCGCTCGTCGTCGTAGACGAGCTCGTGCCACATGCGCACGGACGGCTGTGCTGGTTCGTGAGCGGTTGGCTGCGCCTGCTCGCCGGCGGCCGGCTCCTGCTCGCCGGGCGCTCGCTTCGGCGGAGCGGGCTGGCGAGCGTCCGTGCCGGGACCGGCGGCCACGACCACCGTCTGGGGTGTGACCGTCAGGAGTGTGATCGTCAGGAATGTGGCGGTGCGAGCTCGCATGCGCGCATCATGGCACATGCTGCCCCGACGTGCGGCGCGTCGAACGCGCGGCCGCGTAGGGTCGTCGCCGCCGCCATGAATCCGAAGCCTGGCAAGAGAATCGCCCGTGGCGTCCTCGCGGCAATGCTGCTCGCGCTGTCGTTCGCATGCGGCTCGAACCCGCCCGAGCCCGAGTGGCCGCCGGTGGCGGCGCCCGAGGTGCCCTGCACCTGCGGCACGCCCGAGGCGGCCATGCTGGGTTGCGCGCATCCGACGTGCCTCGCCGGCAAGAACAACTACGCGAACCCCGACTGCGTGTGCGGCACGTTCGCCATCCCGCGCTGAGGATCTCGAGATGAATCGCCCGACCGCCCGCGTGCGCGCCCTCGCGCTCGTTCTGCTCCTCGCTCCGCTCGCCGGCGCGCAGAGCATCAAGCTCAGCGACGGCACCGTCGTCCGCGGGCGTGCCACCGCGTACGACGACGCCAAGCAGGTGCTGTCGTTCCGCACCGAGAGCGGCAAGGAGGTCGACTACCGGCTGGACCAGCTCGACGAGCGCTCGGTGTACATGGTGCACGCGAGCCTCGTGCCCGAGGACAGCGGCCGCGGCCAGCTCCAGCTCGCGAACTTCGCGCGCGACATCGGGCTGTACAAGCATTCGGCGCGCCGCTACGGCCTCGCCGAGAAGGCCGACCCGTCGCTGAAGGACGAGGTCGAGCAGGAGCGCACGGTGCTGCGCGAGAAGGCTGCCGACTTCTGCTTGGAGCAGGCGCAGGAGGCGCAGGCCAAGGGTGACACGAAGGAGGCCGAGAAG
The DNA here is from genome assembly GCA_964528575.1 of uncultured Planctomycetaceae bacterium. Classification (GTDB taxonomy): domain Bacteria; phylum Planctomycetota; class UBA1135; order UBA1135; genus CAZGTQ01. The sequence goes on from CAZGTQ010000451.1 coordinate 14,186, forward strand.
TGGCTCACGCTGCTCATCGAGAAGCTCCCGGGCGAGCCGCAGGCCGAGCAGGCGGCGACCATGCTCGACGGGCTCTACACCACTCGGCGCCACGCCCAGGACGACGAGCTCGAGCGCGAGCACGCCGAGCTGATCCAGAAGGACCTGAAGGAGGCCAAGCGGCGCTACGATCGCATGATCGAGCTCACGAAGGCCGGGCTCACCTCGCGCGGTAGCACCGCGGTCAAGGACTTCGAGGGCGCGATCAGCGACGGCGCGTTCGTGCTGAAAGAGATCGAGGGAGTCCGCAAGAAGTATCCGGACGTCGTGCATGTCCAGGAGGGCGCGGTCAAGTACCGCGCGCTCGCGACCGGCCAGATGGTCGACGCGCACCTGCACCTCGCCAGCCACTACACCGTGCAGACCGACTACAAGAACGCGCTGCGCCAGGCCAATGCCGCGCTCGCGCTCGATCCGAGCAACCAGGCCGCCACGGCCCAGCGTGCCCGCATCGAGCAAGAGGCCAACGACGGGATCGGGGTCTTCTCGTCGCGTTCGCTCCGGTGACGGGCGGGCCGTGCCCCGCGGGGCACGGCCGAGCTGCGGCGTCGGCCGGTCGCGCGACCGCTGATCGCGCGACGGCCGGTCGCGCTCTTGCGGCTACGCCTTGAGGAACGCCTTGAGCATCCAGGCGGATTTCTCCTGCTCGTCGGCGAAGCCGTCGAGCAGGTTCATCGTCGCGGTGTCCTTCGCGCCCTCGGCCTGACGCGCGGTCTCGCGCAGCCAGCCGTTGAGCCGTTCGAGGTCGGAGACGGTCGAGCGCACCATCTCGGTCGGGTCGGTCGCCTTCGGATCCTCTTTCAGGCGCGCGAGCTCGAGGTGCTGCGCGAGGCTCGACGGGGGCCGATGGTCGCCCGCGGCGAGGCGTTCGGCGAGCTCGTCGACGCGCAGCGCGGCCTGGTCGTAGAGCGCCTCGAACTGGGCGTGCAGGCCGAAGAAGAGCGGGCCCGTCACGTTCCAGTGGTAGCCGCGCATCTTCTGGTAGAAGACCTGGTAATCGGCGAGCAGCGTGCCGAGGCTCGAAGCGAGTTTCTGGTCCACGGTTTCCTCCTGCGACTTGGTCGCGTCGACATCTCGTGTCGACTTGTCGTGTCGTCTTGTCGTGTCGGTGACGCGGGGATCATCGGCCATCGCGTCCGATTCGTCCAATCGGATGTTCCGCAGGATCCGATAGGCTGATCCGATCAGCGATCAGCGCCCGTCCGTCCGTCAGCTCGAGTGCCTCGTCGCCGTGGCCGAGCATCTGCACTTCCGCCGCGCGGCGGAGGCGCTGTTCCTGTCGCAGCCCGCCCTGAGCGCCCAGATCCGCTCGCTCGAGGAGCTGGTCGCCGCGCGGCTGTTCGAGCGCGACCGCCGCCGGGTCCTGGTCACCCCGGCGGGCGAGGAGCTCGCCCGCCGCGCCCGCGCGATCCTCGCCGAGCTCGACGACCTCGCCGGTGCCGCCCGCGCGCTCGGCGACCCGCTCACCGGCCTGTTGCGCCTCGGCGTGATCCCGACGATCGCGCCCTACCTGCTTCCGCGCGCGCTGCCGCTCCTGCGCCGGCGCTTCCCGGGCCTGCGGATCGCGCTGCGCGAGGAGCGCACGGGCGCGCTCGTCGCCGAGCTCGAGGCGGGCCGGCTCGACCTCGCGCTCGTCGCGCTCCAGGCCGAGCTCGGCGACCTCGAGACCGCGTCGCTCTACGACGACCCGTTCTTCGCCGTCGTGCCGCGCGGCCATCCGCTCGCCGGCCGCCGCCGCCTGGAGTCGCAGGACCTCGCCGACGAGACGCTGCTCCTGCTCGAGGACGGCCACTGCTTGCGCGACCAGGCGCTCGCTCTGTGCGACGCCGCCGGCGCCCGCGAAGCCGTCGACTTCCGCGCGAGCAGCCTGCACACGCTCGTCCAGATGGTCGCGAACGGCGTGGGCGTCACGCTCGTGCCCTCGATCGCGCTCGGCCCCGAAGGCGTCGCCGGCGAGCGCGGCCGCCGCGGCCCCGTGCGCGTCCCGCTGCGCCCCGGTCTCGCCGGCCGCACGATTGCGCTCGCGTGGCGCCGCGGGTCCCCGCGCACGGAGCTCTTCGCGCGCGTTCTGGAGCTCCTGCGCGAGCACCCGCCGCCGGGCGCGGCCGCCGTCACGGCGTGAGCTCGAGCCTCAGCGGGACGCTGAAGTACGCGAGCGAGACGAGCGTCGGCGTCACGTCGATCACGACGGCGGCGTGCGCGACCTCGAGGCCCGCGAACCCAGGGCCGAGCGTGCCGGGGCCGAGCACGAACGTCGCCGTCGCGGCGCCGCCTGCGTCGAGCAGGCCGAACGAGGCCAAGAGCGGCGGCGCGTTCGGGGCGAGCAGCGTCTGCGCGGTGTACGCGTCGAAGTTGAGCGGGAGGACGCCGCCGCCGATCGGCACTCCGGGCGCGGTGCCGGACACCGACCCGAGCACGAGGTAGGGGCGCTGCGCGAGCAGCGGCACGTCGAGCCGCATCTGCACCTGGCCGCCGAGGCCGACCGAGACGCTCGGGTCGTCCGCGAGGAAGCTGCCGTGCCCCGCGAGGCCGACGATCGGCGGACCCGGCACGGCGAGCGTGCCGACGTCGAGCTGGTCGCCGCTCGCCTGGTCGAAGCGCACGAGGACCTTCTGGTCCGACCCGAACGCGTTGCGGACGTAGAACGCGAGCTCGCCCGCGACCGCGACCCCGCTCGCGCCGACGAACGGCTGCGGCAGCTCGGCGAGCGTCGTCAGGCTCGCGTCCGACGGCTCGATCGCGACGAGCTCCTGCCGGCCGAGGTCGATGCCGACGAGCGTGCCGCCGGCGCGCATCGCGAGGCCGCTGACGTCGCGCTCGGCCGCGATCGGCCCGACCTGCGTGCTCGTCTGCGCGACGACGTCGACGCGCAACAAGGTGGAGCCGAAGAGCGCGCTCGCTCCCGCCACCAGCGCCACGCCGTCGGACACGAACGCGAGCGCGCCCTCGTTCCAGCCGAGCTGGCCGATGTCGATCGCCATCACCTCGCTCGCCTGCGCCGTCGTGCGGTCGAAGCGCCAGAGCCTCGGCGGCGCGCCGCCCGAGAGGCCCCACAACGAGCCGTCCGGCGCGAACGAGAGCCCCGCGAGATCCGCAACGCCGGATGCTCCGATCGGGGTCACGTTCGCAGTGTCGCGATCGACGGCCCACAGGAATCCGTCGGCGCCGGCGGCGACGAGGTCCTGTGCCGGGCGCGGCGCGGCGAGCAGGACGAGCGAGACGAGCGGCGCGAGAGCGCGGAGCGACGTGCGCATGGTGACGACCTCGGGTGGCCCGGGCGGTGACCCGGGGCGGCGGCTCGGGGGGCCCCGACCGAGCCTACCCGCACGAGCGCGCAGCGCGCGCAAGGGCCGCGTCAGTCCTTCGGCTGGCGCTCCTCGATGCGATCCTTGTTCGCGAGGTAGACGAGCGTGAAGCGGTGCTTCGCGCGGATCTCGCCGTACAGCTCGCGCGCCTTCTTGCGCTCGCCCGCATCCCACAGGGCGTCCGCCTGCCCGAGCACGTCCGCCGGGCCGAGCAGGCCGCCCTTGCCGCTGAACAGCCCTCCGAGCCCGCCGGGCAGCTCCTCGGCGATCCGCGCCTTCGCCGCCTTCATCAGGAGCTCGGGCAGGAGCTCGCTCCAGCCGAGCCTCGGGTCCTCGAGCGTGCCGGCGAGCGGGACCTCGATCGTCTGCCCCTCGAGCACCGCGAGCTCGTTCGTGCGCGCGACGAGCGCCTTCGTGATCGGCACGTTCCACGAGAGCGCGAGCGTGCCGTCGAGCCCGATCGTGCCCGTGAAGCTCGTCTCGGTCTCGCCGATCGTCCACGTCCACGGGTTCGCGTAACGGAGCCGGCCGCGTTCGAGCGTGAGCTCGATCGGCCGGACGTCCATGTCGCTGTGCTCGTCGACGCCCAGCACCGAGAGCATCTGGCCGAGCAACGACGAGCGCTCGACCCGCGCCTGGTCGACGCGCAGCGAGCACGAGCCCGACAGCGGCGCGAGCGCGAGCCCGCTCGGATCCTGAGCGAGCGTCCGCCAGTCGAGCGCGCCGTCGTAGACGAGCTCGATCTGCGCCGTGACGAGCCCCTCCGCCGCCGGATCGGCGGACTGCGCCCGCGCCGCCGCGAAGATCGGATGGACGCGCGCGAGCAGCGTCCCCATCGCTTCGCCGCGCGCGCGCACGTCGTCGAGCGTGACGCGCGCGGTCGACCGCGGCCGCGCCTCGCCCGGCTGCGCCCCGGCGCGCAGGTCGGCCGTCGCCTCGAAGCGCAGCGTCCCGCCGTTCGCGACGAGGTCGCCCGTCGCCGTCGCTCGGTCGGTGGCGGTGAGCAGCTCGAGCCGCCCCGTCGTCTCCAGCCCCGCCAGCGCGAGCAGACCGAGCTCGAGCGTGCTGCGCCCGCGCGTCGAGCGCAGCAGCGCGAGCGGGTCGAGCGCCGCGAGCTCGCCGTCGAACGCGAACGTGCACTCCTGTTCCTCGGCGCCGCTGAGCTGGCCGGGCAGCCACGGACCGAGCACGGCGCCGAGCCGGTCGGGCACGTACACGAGCCGGCCCTCGAGCCCGCGCACCAGCAGCGCGTCCTCCGCGCCTTCGCGGCTCTCGCGCGCGAGCGTGGCGGTCGCGTCCCCGCGCACCGCGCTCGACTCGATCGCAGCGCGCCGCACGTCGGCGCGCTGCTCGCCCGGGTGCACGAGCGCGGCGATCTCCAGCGTCACCTCGTCCTCGCGCCACTGGAGCGGCGCGCGGCCGGGCTCGCTCGCCGGCACGACGAGATCGAGGTCGTGCGCGACCGCCTCGCCGTCGACCTTCCACGCGCCGGGCTCGCCGCCGACGTCGAGCTGCAGCGCGAGCTCCCCGCGCGCGCTCGCCCCTTCCGGCACGCCCAACGCGGCGCCGAGGTCGGCGAGCAGGCGCTCGAGCGCCGCGCGGACGTCGACGTCGACGTCCGCCGTCGCGCTCGCCGGCTCGTCGAGGCCCGCGATCGTGCCGCGCGCGCTCGCGTCGAGGGTCGACGAGCGGTAGCGCAGCTCGCGCGCCTCGATCCGCACGCGGCTCGCCGTCACGTCGAGCGCGAGCGTGACCTCGCGCTGCTCGACCTCGCGCGCGGCTCCGCCGTCGGCGGGCAACACGACGTTCAGCCGCTGCGCTTCGAGCGTGCCGCGCGCGGTCGCGGCGCCGTTCTCCAGGCCGAACGTGATCGCTGCGTAGAGCGGCTCGCCCGCGATGCGCGCATCGGGCGCGGGATTCCACGCGCTGGGCTCGAACGTCAGCTCGAGGCGCGCTTGGGCGCTCGGCTCCCGCCGCAGCGATCGCGCCTCGCCCGCGAGCCGTCCCGCCAGGCCGGGGCCCGAGAGCACCAGCGCGAACGGCGCCGCGTCGCCCGCCGCGGCGTCGACCGTCGCGTCGAGCTCGAGCGCGAGCGCGGGCAGCTCGACGCCCGCGGCGCCCAGCCCGCCGCCCGCGAGAGCGGCGCCGCCGAGCGCGACGCGGCCGGCGAGCGCGTGACGGCCGTCGTCCGTCCGTGTCGCGCTGAGCTCGGCGCGCAGCCCGCTCGCGTGCGCGCGCAGCGGCTGCGTCGCGTCGATTTCGTCCGCGCCCGCCGCGAGCGCGACGTCGAGCTCGTCGGTGCGCAGCTCGAGGTTCCACTCCAGTCGCCCGTTCTGCGCCTCGATCCGGCCGCCGTGCACGAGGTGCGCGTCGAGCGCGGCGAACGGCAGCAGCGGGCCGAGCGCGTCGACGAGCTCGGCGCCCTCGATCGTCGCGCCCCACGCGATCGAGCCCGCGAGCGAAGCGGGACGCCCGAGATCGGTGAGCACGCCCGCCGCCTGCCAGCGCGCGAAGCCCGCGTCGAGCGTGGCCACGTCGATCGTGCTCGTGCCGCCCGGCCGCAGGTCGAGCCGCGCGCGCTGCTCGCCGCGGACGTCGAGCGGTCCGACGCTCCAGCCGCCGTCGTCTGGCGCGACGCGCGCCGCGCGCACGCCGACCGCGTCGAGCGTCGCGTCGACCGCGATCGTCCCGTCCTCGAGCTCCGCCCGCCCGCGCGCGTCGATCCGGCCGCCGAGCGCGAGCCCGCCGAGGTCCACGAAGCGGCCGACCGTCGCGCCGAGCCGCTCGAGGTCGGCGGTGAGCTCGTAGCGCGCGTCGTCGACGACGAGCCCCGCCTCGCCGGCGTCGGCGCCCGACGCGCCGAGGCCCGCGGCGCGCCCGGATGCGCGCGCGTGCACGGGACCGAGGTCGAGCTCGAGCGAGCGCAGCTCCAGCTCGCCGACGACGAGGTCGGCGCGCGCGTCGTACGCCAGCCGCGAGCGGCGCAGTTCCTCGGTCGTCAGCTCTTCGCCGCTCGCGTCGAGCGCCGAGAGGTCCACGACGTGCGCCGAGCCGTGCGCGACGACGCGCCGCGGCTCGAGGCCCGTGAGCTCGAGCTCGAACGCAGCGTCGGCCTCGACGCGTCCCGCGAGCCGCACGCCCTCGCGCAGGCGCGCGATCGCCGGCGCGACCTCGGACAGCGCGCCGAGCTCGACGTTCACGCGGGCGTCGGCCGCGACGCGCGCGAGCCGCTGCCAGGCGGGCGCGCCGGCCGTCGCGGCCGCGTGCGGGGCGGCTTCGAGCGTGCCTTCGAGGGTCGCGCGCAGCGTATCGCCCGCGACGAGCTCCGCGCTCAGCGTGCCGTTGCCCGCCGACGGGAGCGCGACGCGCGCGCTCGCCGTCGCGCTCGCGAGCTGCAGCGCCTCGCCGCCGGTCCACGGCGCGCGCGCGTCGAGATCGCTCGCGCGCAGCTCGAGCTGCGCCTCGAGCGCGCCGCCCGGCGCGAGGCGTGCGCCGACGTCGGCCGAGAGAATGCCCGCGAGGTGCTCGAAGCGCGCGACGCCCGCCAGCGCCGGCTCCAGCGCGGCGAGCGCGAGCTCGCTGACCACGACGTCCACCGCCGCGGCGATCGTGTCGGCGCCGACGCGGCCGTCCCGCGCGAGCGTCAGCTCGCCCTCGACCGTGACGCGGCCCGCGGGGACGGGCTCGCCGTCCTCGCCGCGGCGCACGACGTCCGCGCTCGCGCGGAAGGGCGCGGCGCTCGCGAGGCCGTCGAGGTCGAGCGTGAGCGCGACGCCGGCGAGCTCCGTCGAGCCACTCTCGCCGTGCAGCACGACGCGGCCGTCGCGCGCCTCGAGCTCGAGGTCGACCTCGCGGAGCTGCTCGTCGGGATCGCGCTCGTCGTCGCCGCCGTCGTCGGGCTCGCCCGCAGCGGGCCGCGCGAGCGTCGCGAGGTTCCACGCTCCGTCCGCGCCGCGCCGCGCGTGCAACTCGAACCCGGCCACCTCGACGCGCGCGCGCACGCGGCCGCGCAGCGCGCCGAGCACGTCGGCGTCGACGCGCACGCCCTCGATGCGCGCGAGCGGACGGCCCTCCAGGTCGTCGAGCGCGAGCTGCGCGAGGCGCGCGCGGCCGCTCGGGCGCAGGAAGAGGCCGTCGAGGCGTGCGTCCGCGTACAGCCGCTCCTCGAGGGCGTCCTCGGCGGCGCTCTCGACGAACGGGGCGGCGACGATCGGCCCGAGCACGACGAGCAGGACGGCGAGCAGCACGACGGCCGCGACGACGCGCGGCCAGCGGCGCTTGCGGCGCGGCTCGGCGGGAGGGGGCGCGGCGGGGCTCGCGGAGGGCTGGACCATGGCGCTGGGCCCTGCACGCGGCGGGCCATCGGCTCGTTATAGGCCCTCGCGGGGCCGGCGAGCGGGGGGCGCGGCGGGAATCGGGGGCGGCTGGAGATCGGCGAGCGGGCCCGCCGATGAAGAGTGGGGATTTGGGACTGATGGGACCGACCGCCGGTGGGGGACCGGCCGGCGCGGCGAACGAGCGCGGGCTGCCGCCCGCGTCGCTCTTGCGCGGGCCCGAGTCGTTGCGCGCCGCGCGTCGCGACGCGGCGCTGCCGCGGGCGAAGCGCGTCGACGGCGAGGACTCGCTGCAGCTCTCCGACGACGCGCTCGAGGCGCTGCGCCGCGAGCAAGCGCAGGAGCGCGCCCGCGGCGAGCGCGAGACGTAGCCGGCCGGCAGTCTGCCGCGTCACGCGCTCCCGCCGCCCGCGGCGCGGCCGAGCGCGACGACGAAGCGGTCGAGGAACGCGTTGACGAACCAGGGGTACTCGAGCACGCAGAAGCCGCGCGCGAGGTCGTAGCGGTCGAACGCGCCGGACGCGAGCACGCGCGCGACGTCGGCGGGGGCGAGCGCGTCCGCCGCTTCGCGCGCCGCCCGCAGCGGCTCGACGAGCGCGCGCGCGTGCGCCGCGTCCCGCCGCGGGTGCGGCGGGCTCGGCGATTCGCTCTCGGCGCGCGCCCACGCGCGAAACGCGTCGGCGGCCGCGCGCTCGTCGGCGAAGTACGCCAGGTGCGCATCGTGGAGGCGCGGCGGCGCCTCGTCGGTGACGAGCAGCGCGAGGCGCGGCGCGAGCGCGTCGAAGAGCTCGACGAGCACCGACGTGAGCGTCTCGAGGTTCGCGCGCACGGCGGTGTCGACGCGCTCGGCGCTCGCCGGATCGAGCGCGGCGCCGCGCGTCGCGACGAACGGGCCGCAGTCCCAGACGCGCACGAGGAGGGGCGCGAACGGAACGCGCCCGAGGAAGCGCAGGGCGCGCGGGCCGAGCGACTCGACCGAGAGGCCGACCGTGCCCGGCTCGGGCGACCCGGCGAAGAGGCGCGTGCAAGCAAGCGCGGTCGCGGCGCTGGCGTGCAGCGCGTCGGGCGCGACGTTCGCGACGTTCGCGTCGAGGACGGCGAGGGCGCCGGTGCGATCGCGCTCGCCGGTGTCGACGAGCAGCTCGGCGCCGTGCTCGCCCTCGCGCGCCGACAGGGGCGACCAGGTGCCGCGCGACGCGCCGGATGCGTCGACCGCGCCGAGCGCGCGGGCGAGGGCTGCGCGGCGGTCGGCGTCGGGCTCGAGGTGGACGTGCAGGTGCAGCTCGGTCGCCAAGGCCGACGGATCTTAGAGACGAAAAGCCCGAGGAGCCCGGTTGACAGGGCGTGGGAACGGCGTATGGTCGGTCCTTACTTGCGACTGCGTCTCAATTGCACGCCGGAATGATCCCCGCGCCGGCGTGCGAGCGAGGCACCTTCGGGGCAGCGCAGAGAAACGGGGCCCGAGCCCGCCGCCGGCGGGCTGGACCGCAACGACACCCGCTCTTCTTTGCTGCCATGGAACGACACCCTCTCGCGCGAGCACCGCTCGCACGCCTCGCACCGCTCGTCGCGCTCGTCGCGCTCGCCGCGCCCGCTCTCGCCGAGGACGAGACGCTGGGTCACGGGGCCGATCTGCGCGTCGGGCCGCTGATCGGCGGCCAGGAACTCGTCTTCGACCTGCGCACGACCGCCCCCAACGCGGCGGTGTTCGCGTTCCTGGGCTTCTCCGGCCAGCCGATCGTGCCCGCGCAGACGGCGATCCCCGTCGTCGGCGTCGCCGCCTCCGACTACCTGCTCGTCGCCACCGACGCGAGCGGCCGCTTTCGGCTCGAGCTGCCCACGCTCCCCGGCCAGTTCGGCTCGGCGCTCGGCCTCGCGCTCTTCAGCCAGGTCCTCGTCGTCGCGCAGGACGGCCACCTCGTGACGAGCCGCGTCGTCGCGACCGAGATCGAGCCGCCGGCGCCCGCTCCGGGCTACCTCGTCGAGGACGCGGCGACGTACCTGCCCGCCTCGTACGCGAACCTCGGCGCGAACCACGTCGAGACCGGCGACCTGGACCGCGACGGCTGGCCGGACGCCGTCCTCGCGCTCGACGCGGACCTCGTCGTGTGGATGAACGACGGGACCGGCGGCTTCCTCGACCAGAGCGCGACCCGCATCGCCCACCCCGGCGGCCCGGTCGGCGCGCTCGAGCTCGGCGACGTCGACGCGGACGGCGACCTCGACCTCGTCGTCGCCGGCGGCCACGACGACTTCGCCGACGTGCGGGACCGGCTGTTCCTCAACGACGGCGCCGGCGTCTTCGCGCTCGACGCGAGCGGCAAGCTGCCGGCCGGCGAGGGCGGGACGTCGCGGTTCGAGCTGGGCGACGTCGACTCGGACGGCGACCTCGACCTCGCGGTCGCGAACGGGCCGGAGAACCACCTCGGCCAGCCCGGCGGCATCGACCAGCTCTACCGCAACGCGGGCGACGGGACGTTCGTCGCCGACGGCGCGTTCGCGGCCGCCGCGTGGAACGTGCCGACCGCGCCGACGACCGCGCTGCGCTTCGGCGACGTCGACTCGGACGGCGATCTCGACCTCTTCGTGTGCAAGACCGACACCGCCGGCCTCGTGAACGACATCGGCGAGCCGAACCTGCTGCTCCTGAACGACGGCACCGGCGCGTTCACGGACGCGACCGCGACGAGCGTGCTGCCGCTGTCGCGCGCCGACAACACCGAGGACGCGGTCTTCGCCGACATCGACGGCGACGGTGACCTCGATCTCGTCGTCGCGAACAGCGTGTTCACCGTGCAGCCGATGAGCGCGAACGACGTCCTGATCAACCAGGGCGGAGCGCAGGGCGGCACCGAGGGCACGTTCGTCGACGACCCGCTCAGCTTCCTCGAGGACTTCGACTCGACCTACGCGATCCGCCTGTCGGCGCACGCCGGCGACCTCGACGCGGACGGCGACCTCGACGTCCTGATGCCGGTGCACGACTTCTTCCTCGGCGCGGAGCCGTTGCTCTTCCTCAACCAGGGCGGCGCGCAGGGCGGCACCGAGGGCGACTTCGTGCGCCAGACGTGGTTCGACCCGGGCGACTACATCGGATTCGACGCCGCCTTGTTCGACCGCGACCTCGACGGCGATCTCGACGTGCTGTTGAGCGCGAACGGCGTGCTCGGCGGCGACCCGAACCAGGGCTTCGACGTGCGCCTGATGGTGAACACGAAGCTCTGAAGCCTGCCTGCACTCTGCTCCCGCACGTGCCGGGTCCAACGACCCGCACGAGGCTCGGGGCGTCCCCGAAGCGCCCCGAGCCTCCCTTCCATCCCACGCCCCGCCCGCACACGCCATGCAGCCGATCCTTCCCGCTCTCGTGCTCGCCGCGTCGTCCGCCGCCGCCGGCGACCCCGCTCCCGACGCCGTCGTCAGCTCGCCGTTCGCGCTCGCGCCGCGCGGCGTGACGAGCTTCGGCGCGGTCGCCGACGGCGGCTGGCTCTACACGCTGGGCGGCTACTTCGGCACGCCGCACGACTACGTGCGCGAGGACCAGTCGCGCTCGTTCCTTCGGCTCGACCTGTACGGCGGGACGTGGGAGGAGCTGCCGTTCGACGAGCCGATCCAGAGCGTCGCGCTCGCGGCGCACGGCGGCCGCGTCTACCGCGTCGGCGGCCTCACGGTGCTCAACGCGCGCGGCGCGCCCGAGCACCTCGAGTCGCTCGACGCGTTCGCGCGCTACGATCCGCTCGCCGGAGCGTGGGAGCCGCTCGCGCCGCTGCCCGAGCCGCGCTCGTCGCACGAAGCCACGCTGCTGGGCGACACGCTGTACGTCGGCGGCGGCTGGCGGCTCGACGGCGACGAGCGCGCGTGGGCCGAGACGTTGCTCGCGACCGATCTCGCGAGCGAGACGCCGGCGTGGCGCGCGATCCCCGCGCCGTTCAAGCGCCGCGCGCTCGCCGTCGCGGCGGCCGGCGGGCGCGTGTGGGCGATCGGCGGGATCGATGCGAACGGTCAGGTGACCGGCGCCGTCGACGTGTACGACCCGGCGGCCGAGAGCTGGTCCGTGGGGCCGGAGTTCCCCGATTTCGGCTTCGGAGTCGCCGCGGTCGGCGCCGGCGACACGATCTGGGCGAGCGGGCGCTCGGGCGTCGTGTACCGGCTCTCCGCGGGCGCGTCGAGCTGGGAGCGCGCGGGCGAGCTGCTGTTCGCGCGCTTCTTCCACCAGCTCGTTCGTGCCGGCGACGCGCTGCTCGCCGTCGGCGGGATCGCCGAGGACGGCCGCGTGCGCCAGGTCGAGCGGCTCGCCGCGCCGGCGGCCGAGCCCGGCCCGCGCGTCACACGCTGGACCGTACCCGCCCCGGCCGCGGCGCGCGCCGACCGCGCGTTCGCGCGCGAGCGCTCGGCCTACTTCGCCGCGGACGGTTGGCGGCTCGACCTCGCGACGCTCGGCTGGGAGCGGATCGCCGCGCCCGCGGAGCACGACGCGCCGCTGCGCCTCGCGCTGCGCGCGGACGCGAAGCTCGCGTACGCCCTGGCGAGCGACGCGCTCAGCACGTACAGCTTCACGAAGGACCGCTGGCGTCCCGCCGCGGCGCCGCTGCCGAGTGCGCGCGCCGGCTCCGGGCTGGCGCGGCGCGGGGACGAGCTGTGGATCGTCGGCGGGAGCGCGGGCGGCGCGCCGGCGCTCGAGCTCTTGCGCTGGGACCCGAGCGGCGACGCAGGCTGGATCGAGGCGGGCGTCGCGTTGCCGCGCGCGCGCAGCTCGTTCGCGCACGCGCTCGTGGGCGAGCGGCTCGTGCTCGCCGGAGGCGCGGGCGCGGACGGCGAGCCGATCGCCTCGTGCGACGTGCTCGACTTCGCGTCGGGCGGGTGGAGCGATCTGGCCGCGCCCGCGGGGCAGGTGCTCGCGCTCGTCACGCTCGGGGAGCGGCTGGTCGCGCTCCACGTCGCGGGCGGCGCGCCGCGGCTCGCGGCGCTCGAGCCCGGCGCCGAGCGCTGGGAGCCGCTCGACGTGTCGTTCGAGGGCCTGCGCGAGCCGCGTGCGTTCGAGCACCGCGGCCGCGTGCTCGTCGTCTCGTCGGCGGCCGGACCGGGCGAGCGGGTCGACGTCGTGCTCGTCGACGCGGGGGGGCGCCAGCCGTGATGCACCTCGTGCCCGCGCTCCTCGCGCTCGTCCCCGCCGGCGAAGACGTCGCCGTGTGCCCCGGCGACCGCTGGCCCGCGTTCCGCGGCGCCGGCACGAGCCACAGCGCCGCCGCCGACCTGCCGCTCGAGTGGAGCGCCGAGCGCAACGTCGCGTGGACGGCGGAGCTCGTCGGGTACGGCCAGTCGAGCCCGGTCGTGATCGGCGGACGCGTCTTCGTCACGTCGGTCGACGGGCCGCGCAAGGAGCGCTGCTACGTGAGCTGCTACGACCTCGCGGGCGGGACGCTGCTCTGGTCGCGCAGCTTCCGCGCGAGCGTCGAGATCGAGCACACCGAGACGGTGTCGCGCGCCGCACCGACGCCGGCGGTCGACGGCGAGCGCATCGTCGCGTTCTTCGAGAGCGGCGACCTCGTCGCGCTCGACCACGAGGGCGAGACGCTGTGGAAACGCTCGCTGACGGCGGATTACGGGCCGTACGGGGGCCGCCACGGGGTCGGGACCTCCGTCGTTCCGGCGGACGACGCGGTCGTGCTGCTGCTCGACCACGAGGGGCCGAGCTACCTCGTCAAGATCGACAAGGCGACCGGCCGCAACGTGTGGAAGGTCGACCGCGAGCCGCGCGTCTCGTGGTCGACGCCCGCGATCGCGCGGATCGCGGGCGGGGACGAGGTCGTGCTCAGCTCGAACGGCGTCGTCGAGGGTTTCGCGCTCGCGGACGGAGCGCGCCGCTGGTTCCTCGACGGCGTCGGCGGCAACACCGTGCCGTCGCCGACCATCGCAGGCGACCGAGTCGTCGTCGGCTCGTCGGAGGTCGAGGGCAACCTCGCGCTGGAGCGGCCGGCGCCGGACGACTCCCCGTCGACGTCTTCGGACGGGCGGCGGGCGCGCGTGCGCTGGCGCGCGGACGGCGCGCGGCCGAGCGGCTTCGGCTCGCCGCTCGTGCACGGCGGCCGCGTGTTCCTCGTCAACAAGAGCGGCGCGCTGTCGTGTCTCGACCTCGAGTCGGGCGCGCTCGCGTGGACGCATCGGCTCGACGAGTCGTGCTGGACGTCGCCGCTCGCGGCGGGGGAGCGGCTCTACTTCTTCGGCAAGAGCGGCACGACGACGGTGCTCGCGGCGCGGGCCGACGGTCCCGAGGTGCTCGCGACGAACGCGCTGCCGGTCGCGGACGTGCTCTACGGCGTCGCGGCGGTCGACGGCGCGTTCCTGCT
>CAZGTQ010000452.1:0-26197 GCA_964528575.1 uncultured Planctomycetaceae bacterium
GTCGTGTGCGAACGCGACGACGCGCACGGCGTGGCTCCGGCGCATGCGCTCGATCAGCCGCCACGTCGTGATCTTGTCGCCGCGGTTGGGCGGGTAGGGGACCCGCTGGGACAGGAACAAAATCCTCACCCGACCAGTGGGAACTGGCTGGGTTCGATGTGCAAGCGTGCGTTCGACGCCTCGTTGCGGCCGGCTCCGATCCGCCGGATGCGGCCCGATGCGGCCCGACCGGCGGGTGCGCAGGCCCTGCTCCGCGGTCGAATCGCGCTCCGGGCGCTCGAACGCCGTTCCAGAGGCGCTTCGGCGGGTCCGCGTGCACACGGAAGCGAGCCAGTTCCGTAGGGTTTGCCGGCGTGTCGAGCCCCTCCTCTCGCGTCTCCAGCCGCGCCGACCTCGCGGTCGCGGCGGCGTTCGCGCTCGCGGCCGGGCTCCTGTTCGCGGCGACGCTGCAGACGCGGATGTACGGCGACGGCGGGGGGCTCGTGTCGATGCTCGCGAGCGGCGAGGGGCACCGGTACCACAACGTGCTGTACCTGCCGTACTTGCGCGCGTTCGACGCGCTCGTGCCCGGGGACGAGCCGATCCGGACGGCGACGCTGGCGTCCGCCCTCGCCGCGGCGCTCGGGTGTGGAGCGACCTGGCTCGTCGCGCGCGGCCTCGGGGCGGCGCGCGAGGGCGCGGCCCTCGCGACCGCTCTCGCCGCGGTGACGCCCGCGGTGTGGTTCTTCGCGACGACCGTCGAGGTGGCGGCGCCGCACTTCGCCGCGGTCGCGCTGTGTGCCGCCATCGTGCTCCGGGCGCCGTGGCGGCGGCCGTGGCTCGCCCTCGCGCTCGTGGCGGCGACGTTCCCGTTGCTCGCGCTGACGCATCAGACCGCCGTGCTGCTCGGCCCGGGCTGGGTCGCGCTGGTCGCGTACGCCCGAGCGCGCGTCGCGCCGCCGTTCGGCGCGGCGTTCGTGCTCGGCGTCGTCGGGCCGCTCTTGCTCGCAGCCCTCGTCGCGACGCTCCTCGCGGCGAGCTGGTACCGCACGGGCGAGCTCGCGCTCGTCGACTCGACCGTCACTTCGGTCCTCGACGAGTACACAGGCATCGCGACGCCGGCCGACTTCCTCTGGCCCGGCTGGATGCGGCCACTCGCGCTCGTGCTCCCGCTCGCGCTCGCCGGCGCGTGGACGCTCCGCCGCGAGCCGCTCGCGCTGACGGCGCTGCTCGTCTCGTGCGCCATCCCGTTCGCGTTCTTCACCTGGTGGTGGGGCGTCCCCGAGAACGGCGCGTACTTCCTCGGCACGCTGCCGTTCTACGCTGCGCTCGTCGCGCGCGCGGCCGACGCGCTGCGACCGGCCGCGCGCCGGGCGCTCTTCGCCGTAGCGCTCGTCGTCCAGGCGCTGCTCGGACGCGCGTACGTCGCCGAGTGGGACCGCGGCTACGACCCGTACGAGCGCGTCGAGCACGTCCGCGCGGCGCTCGGCGAGAGCGGAGTCCTGCTCTCGACGACGTTCGCCGCGCCCGAGATCGACGTCCACCTGCCCGGCATCGAGGAGCACAGCCTGATCGCTCCGTTCGCGCGCGCCGCTGCGGAGGCTGGCTACGGACCGGACCAGTTCGTCGCCGTCGTGCTGCCCGCGATCGACGAATTCACCGCTGGCCGCCGCATCGCTGTCGAGACGAACTACCGCCAGCTCGCGCCGTCGCGGCCGCTCACGTACCGGCTCGCGGAGCCGTACTTCGATGCGCTCCTGGCGGCGCTGCGCGAGCGGCGGACGTGGGCCGAGCACCCGCACGAGTCCTGGGGGCTCGTCGTGTTCGAGCCGTGAGCGGCGAGCCCGCCAGCGAGCCTCACTCGACGCGCTCGCCGTCGACCCACGTGCCCGTCTGCCGCGCGATCACGTCGCCGTTCGCGTCCCAGGTCGTCCATTCGCCGTGGCGCGCGCCGTCGCGGAACGCGCCCACGGACATGCGCGAGCCGTCGGGGTGCCACGCGCGCGCGGGCCCGTCGAGCACGCCGTGCTCGAACATCAGCTCGAGCGAGACGTTCCCGTTCGGGTGGTACGTGACCCACTTGCCGTGCTGCTTGTTGATCTCGTAGACGCCCTCGGTGTGCTTCTCTCCGTGGGGCGTGTAGTGGGTCGCGTGCCCCTGCAGGTGGTCGTCCTCGAACGTGACGTCGTGCGACTGCACGCCGTTCGGATGGAACAGCTCGAAGTCGCCGTTGCGCCGGCCGTCGACGTACGGGCCGCGACCCGCGATCTGGCCGTTGTCGTAGCCCTCGACCCACACGCCGGCGCGCATCCCCTGGTCGAAGCGGCCCTCGAACTTGAGCGCGCCCGACTGCGCGAAACGCCGCAGCCACGTCCCGTGGGGCCGGCCGTCCGCGAACGTGCGCCGGGAGAGCTCGAGCCCGTCCTCGCGCCACGTGCGCCACGTGCCGGCCTCCTGGCCGTGCTCGTAGACGCCCTCGGAGCGCTTCTGCCCGCTCTCGTACCAAGTCGTCACGCGCCCGTGCGGCCGCCCGTCGACGTAGTGGATCTCGGACCACTGCGCGCCGCTGGGGTAGTGCGTGACGCGCACCTCGCTCTCGCCGCACGCTTGGACGGCGGCGACGACCAGCACGAGCACGACCGCGAGCGCGAGCGCCGCGACCGACGATCTCCGCCCGCTCATCGGCCGCCGGTGTAGCCGAGGTTCTTCAACTGCTCGTCCTGGGTGGCGAGCAGCTTCAGCCCGTGCGCCGTGCGCTCGTACAGCCGCCCCTCGTGGAGCGCCTCGCCGACCGCGTCGAGCAGCTCCTGGCGCATGCGCGCGACGACCTGGGGCTGGCCGGCGGCGACGTCGCTCTGCTCGAGCGGGTCCGCCTCGACGTCGAACAGCTTCGCCGTCTCGTGGTCGAGGTCGAGGATCAGCTTCCAGCGGCCGTCGATCCACGCGCGCAGGTTCGTCGACGGCGCCGCGTTGAGCTCGGCGAGCACGCCGCGCTCGGGCAGCTCCTCGCCGCGCATCAGCGGCACGAGGCTGCGGCCGGTCTGGTCCGCGACCGGTGCCAGGCCGACGAGCTCGAGCACCGTTGGCGCGAGGTCGACCGTGTGGACGAGCGCGTCGACGCGGCTCGGCGCGAAACCGGGCGCGCGCACGACGAGCGGCGTCCGCACGAGCTCGCCGTAGAGCGTGTGCCCGTGCCGCCTCGATCCGTGGTCGCCGAACTCCTCGCCGTGGTCGGCGACGAACACGACGAGCGTGTCGTCCGCGAGACCGAGGCGCTCGAGCGCGTCCAGCACGCGCCCGACGTGGTGGTCGGTGAACGCGACCTCGCCGTCGTAGAGTCGGCTCTCCTGCTCGACGTCGAAGGTCCCGCGCGCGTCCGGGTCGATGCCGAACGGCTCGAGGAAGCCCTCGTGCGGCTGATAGATCTCGTGCGGATCGAAGTAGTGCAGCCACAGGAGCCACGGGCCCTCCTCGGGCACCGCGGCCTTGTTCTCGAGGAAGCGGATCCCCTTGTCGCTGACCTCGGGCGAGGAGATCGCGTCGTGCGAGGCGACGAGCCAGTGCACGAGATCGTCGTCGAAGTGGGTGAACCCCTGGTGCAGCCCGTAGTCGGTGCCGAGGAACACGTGGCTCGCGACCGCGGCGGTGTCGTAGCCGGCGTCGCGCAGCGTCTCGGCGAGCGTGTGGAACGACGGCTGGAGCGGGTCGACGAACGTCCAGCAGCCGTGGGTCGACGTGTAGAGCGAGGTGAGGATCGTCGCGAGGCTCGGCAGCGTCCACGACGAGGCTCCCTGCGCGCGGTCGAACACGACGCCGCTCTCGGCGAGCGCGTCGAGCCGCGGCGACGTCGGCAGCCCGTAGCCGTCGAAGCCGAGCCGGTCGGCCCGTAGCGTGTCGACCGTGACGAGGAGCACGTTGAGCGACGGCTCCGGCGGCGCGGGACCGCACGCGACGAGGGCGCCGAGGCACGCCGCGAGGGCCGCGCGCCGGGCGGGACGGGGGGGACGCATCCCCGACAAGATAAGCCCGGATCGCGGACGAGCCGCGTCCTTCCCGCCGGCCGTCGGCCGCTCCCGGCTAGAATGCGCGACCCCGCGAGAGCCGCATGCCTCTCGCGATTCGTCGACCGCCCACCCGGAGGACGCTGCGTGACCGATGAGAAGAGGACCGAGGCGCCGCGGAGCGCCTCCGAGCCGCTGTCGCGGCGCGCGTTCCTGCGCGGCGCCGGCACCGTCGCCGTCGGCGGCATCGTCGGCTCCCAGGCGGCCGGCGCCGTCGCGGTGCGCGCGCAGGACCCCGAAGCGGACCCGCGCACCCTCGCGGGAGAGCTCGAGATCGAGCTCTCGATCAACGGCGCGCGCCAGCGCGTGCGCGTCGAGCCGCGCACGACGCTGCTCAACGCGCTGCGCAACCACTGCGACCCGCCGCTGACCGGGACGAAGCTCGTGTGCGACCAGGGCAACTGCGGCGCGTGCACGGTGCTGCTCGACGGCGAGCCGGTCGTGAGCTGCCTCGTGCTCGCGGTCGACGCGGTCGGGCGCGAGGTCCGCACGGTCGAGGGGCTGGCGCGGGGCGACGAGCTCACGCCGCTGCAAGCCGCGTTCGTCGAGAAGGACGCGCTGATGTGCGGTTTCTGCACGCCGGGCTTCGTCATGGCGATCACCGCCTGCCTCGAGCGCGAGCCCGCGGCGTCGCTCGAGCGGATCAAGCGCTCGTGCTCGGGCAACGTGTGCCGCTGCGGCACGTACCCGCACATCTTCGAGGCGGCGCTGTCGGCGGCCGCTGCGACCAAGGGAGGCCGGTGATGGCCGTCCAGGATCCGGCGTGGGGCGACCGCTCCACGATGCGCTACGTCAACCGCGACGTCCCGCGCGTCGACGGACCGGCCAAGGTCACCGGGCGCGCGAAGTATCCGCACGACCAGCGGCTCGAGCGCATGGTGTACGCGCGCTTTCTGTGCTGCCACGTTCCGGCGGCGAAGGTCGAGGAGATCGACGTCGCGCCCGCGCTGGGCGTGCCGCGCGTGATCGACGCGATGGTCGTCGAGGACGAGCGGACGAGCTATCTCGGGCAGCCGGTCGCGGTCGTCGCGGCCGAGACGCCCGAGGCGGCCGAGGACGGCGTGCGGGCGATCCGCGCGCGCTTCTCCGACGAAGCGGGCTGGGTCGTGACGCGCGAGCAGGCGCTCGCGGACGGCGCGCCCGAGGTCAAGCGGGGCGGCAACGCCCAGCGGCCGTTCGAGCGCGAGGAGGGCGAGGTCGACGCGGCGTTCGAGAAGGCCGCGGCGGTCGTCGAGGCGACGTACGTCGTGCCGGTGCAGAACCACGCGTGCCTCGAGACGCACGGCGTCGTCGTCGACTACCGCGGCGGGGACAGCGTCACGGTGTACGCGTCGACGCAGGGCACGTTCACCGCGCACGAGCAGGCCGCCGGCGAGTTCGGCGAGGGCGTCGACGTCGTGTGCGACGTCCAGTACATGGGCGGCGGCTTCGGCGGCAAGTTCAGCATCGGCATCGAGGGCAAGACCGCCTGCCAGCTCGCGAAGAAGCTCGAGCGGCCGGTGCACCTGTTCCTGCCGCGCGCGCACGAGTTCGTCACGTCGGGCAACCGCAGCGGCAACCACGCGACGTTCCGCGCCGCCGGCGCGCGCGACGGCCGGCTCCTCGCGCTCGTCTCCGACGCGGACAAGCTCGGCGGCATCGCGGACGGATCGTACGCGCGGCAGCCGTACATCTACTCGCCCGAGAGCTACCGCACCCGCTCGCGCTCGGTGCACACGAACACCGACGGCAACCGCGCGATGCGCGCTCCCGGCCACCCGCAGGCGTCGTTCGGCATCGAGTCGATCCTCGACGAGCTCGCCTACGCGCTCGGCGTCGATCCGCTGGCGATCCGCAAGCGCAACCTCGCGAACGAGACCTACCACCGCCAGCTCGACGTCGTCGCGCGCGAGGTCGGCTGGGCGGAACACCCGCACAAGGCGAAGCCGGGTCCGGCGACCGGCGACGAGGCGATCGGCATCGGCTTCGGCGTCTCGACGTGGGGCGGCGGCGGCCGTCCGGGCTGCCAGGTCGACGTGACGATCGCGCGCGACGGCGCCGTCGACGTGTCGGTCGGCACGCAGGACCTCGGCACCGGCACGCGCACGTACGTCCGCTCGATCGTCGCCGAGGAGCTGGGCCTGCCGCTCGACGCCGTGCGTGAGCACATCGGCAACAGCCGGCTCGGCAACGCGAACGCCTCGGGCGGCAGCGTGACGGTCGCGAGCCTCGCGCCGGCGGTCAAGGACGCGGCGCACAAGGCGCGGGTCGCTCTGCTCGAGCGCGTCGGCAGCGCCGCGAACGTGAGCGAGGCGTCGCTGCGGCTGCGCGAGAGCCGCGTCGAGGATCCGGAGAACGGGTTCGCGATGAGCTGGAAGCAGGCGTGCGCGACGCTCGGCGCCGAAGGCGTCGCCGTGCGCGGCACGTGGCAGCCCGGCCTGTCGTCCACCGACGTGCAGGGCGCGCAGGCGGCGAAGGTCGCGGTCGACCTGCTCACCGGCGCGGTGCGCGTCGTCAAGATGGTCTGCATCCAGAACGTGGGACTTCCGCTCAACCGGCTCGCGACGCGCAGCCAGATCAACGGCGGCATGATCCAGGCGCTCAGCTACGCGCTGCTCGAGAACACGCTGATCGACCCCGACCTCGGGCTCTGTCTCAATCCGAATTTCGAGGAGTACAAGCTCGCGGCTTCGCTCGAGATGCCCGAGATGGTCGCGCTCATCGACGACGAGGACGAGCGCGGCGTGATCGGCGTCGGCGAGCCGCCGGCGATCCCGGGCGCGGGCGCGATCGCGAACGCCGTGCACAACGCGTGCGGCGTGCGCGTCCGCGAGCTCCCGATCACGCCCGACAAGGTGCTCGTCGAGCTCGAGCGCCTGCGCAACGGAGGTGGCCGGTGAAGAGCTTCCGGATGGTGATGCCCGAGACGACCGACGAGGCGCTCGCGGCGCTGCCGACGGGCGGCTGGGACGAGGCGACGACGCGCGTGCTCGCGGGCGGCCAGGACCTGCTCACCGAGATGAAGGAGCATCTCGTCGAGCCCGAGCGACTCGTCAACATCAAGGGGCTCTCCGCGCTGCGCGGCAAGCACCAGGAGCCGGGCGAGGACGTCGCGATCGGCGCGCTCGTCACGCTCGCGCAGCTCGCGCGCGACGAGCAGCTCCGCGCGAGCTACCCGCTGCTCTGCGAGGCAGCCGAGTCGATCGCGAGCCCGCAGATCCGCACGCTGGCGACGCTCGGCGGCAACCTGTGCCAGCGTCCGCGCTGCGTCTACTACCGCAACGAGCACGCGGTCTGCCTCAAGAAGGGCGGCGACGAGTGCTTCTCGTACGGCGGCTACAGCAAGTACAACGCGATCCTCGGCGGCGGCCCGTCGTACATCGTGCACCCCTCGGACATGGCGCCGGCGCTCGTCGCGAGCGACGCGCGCGTGTTCGTGCAGTCGCCCCGTTCTGCGGACGTGGCGGGCGGCGAGCGGAGCATGGCGCTCCAGGCGCTCTACACGCTCCCGTCCGAGGGCGACGTGACGCGCGAGACGGTGCTGGCGCCGAACGAGCTCGTGACGTACGTGACCGTGCCGGCGCGCCTGGCGGGCTGGCGCAGCACGTACCTCAAGTTCCAGGAGCGGACGAGCTTCGACTTCGCGCTCGCGTCGGTCGCGCTCGCCTGCCGCATGGACGGCGACGTGATCGCGGAGGCGCGGCTGTGCCTCGGCGGCGTCGCGCCGATCCCGTGGCGCTGCGAGTCGACCGAGCAGCTCCTCGTCGGCCGCCGCATCGACGACGAGACGTGCCGCGCGGCGGGCGAGGATGCGCTCGCCGGCGCGGAGCCGCTCGAGCACAACGGTTACAAAGTCCCGCTGACGAAGGGCCTGATCACCAAGGCCCTGCGCACGATCGCGAGGGGGTAGAGCGATGCCCGAGCCCGTCCAGCCGCCGATCAGCCCGTTCTGCGTTCACTTGCGCAGCAAGAAGTACTATTTCCTCCAAGGTCCCGCGCTCGAGGAGGAGGACCTCCTCGACGCGAGCGGCGACTGCTGGTGCAGCGCGACGGCGATGAAGATCGGCCCCGACAAGGAGGTGGTCGACCCGCGCGACTGCCGCAACGGCCGCCCCTGCTTCGAGTCCCTCTGACCACGCCTCGTCCCCGATCGTCCCGGAGCCCGTCATGATCCTCAAAGCCACCGTCGCGCTCGCCGCCGCGGGCGCCGCCCTCGCCTACGTCTTCTGCCCCGGCGACTGCCCGCTCGCGGGCGCGCTGCCCGAGGACTGCTGCGCGTCGGCTCCCGCCGTCGTGGCCGCCGCGCCGGCGGCGCCGTGCTCGGCCGTCGCGTCGGTCGCGTCCGTGTCTTCGTCTTCGTCTTCCTGCTCCGACGCCGTCGCCGCGCCCGTGCGCGGCCGCTACGTCGAGGCGCGCACCGCGAGCGTCTTCGCCGGCGCGTGCCACTACGGCGGCGAGCGGACGACCGCGGGCCGCGAGGCGGTCCTCGCGTGGAAGATCGAAGCGGGCGCGCACGAGGGCGTCTCGCTCGCCGGGCTCGATGTGGTCGCGGTCGTCGCGGCGCAGGACAACCTCGCCGACGCCGCGGAGCGCGAGTCGATCGTCTACCTGCCTGAGGGCACGGACGATGCGACGCGCGACGCCGCGCTCGCCTGGCTCGAGAGCGAGCACGCCGCCGCCGTCGGCACCGTGCGCGACGTCCGCCTTGCCGCGATCGAGCTCGAGAGCGCGAACGGCTCGTTCGCCGTCCGCGCGGGCGACGCGGTGCGCCTCGTCGGCTCGGACGTCGCCGACCGCGCGTGCTGTAAGATGCCCTCCAACGTCTGGTACCGGCCGTTCGCGAAGGTCGAGCAGCCGATCGTCGGCCGCGTCGACGAGTTCGCCTGCGACGAACAGGCGCTCGACCGCCGCTGGAGCACGAGCGGCGAGAACTGCGCCTTCACGGGCGCGTTCTGAGCGTCGATCTCAGTCCTGAGCTCGAGGAGCTGTTCCAGCGCAAGGGTCGTTTGGGCCTCTACGACAACGAGAACGAGGTCGTGCGCGAGGCGCTCCGCCTCTTGGCGGAGCGGGATCGTCTGCGCGACGCGCACGTCGCGGGGCTGCGGCGCGCGTTGGCCGAGGGGCTGGAGCAGGCGGACCGAGGCGAGCTCATCGACGGCCCCGAGGCCGTGGCAGAGGTCCGGCAGGCGTTGCGGCAGCAGTGGAAGTCGGACACGCCGCCGGGCGAACGGTGAGTCGGGTGTAGCGCTTGGCTGCGTCGTAGCCGTCAGCGCAGGACCGGGATCGTGACGTCGTCGCCCGCGGTGAAGCGGCCCTCGATCGAGCAGCCGGAGAGCCACGGGTTGCCGAGCGCGACGCCGAAGTGGATGGCGCCGAGGTAGATCTTCTCCAGATCGAACGCGCCGAGGACGATGCGGAACGTCCCGTCGGGCGCGAGCTCGGCGTCGTAGATGATTCGGTCCTCGCCGACGCCCACCACCTCGAGCTGCGCGAAGAGCTCCGCCGGAATGCGTTCGACGCCGTCGAGCCGGCCGGTGACGACGCGCTCGCTCGCCGGCAGCTCGAGCAGCAGCGGGCCCATGCCGTGCGCGAGGTCGAGGTCGCGCGCGAACGCCGCGACCGTAGAGTAGACGCAGCTCTCCGGCCCCGGGCCGTACACGTATCCGTCGTGCACGCCGGTGCGCACGTGGCCGATCGCGAACGAGCCGTCGGCCGCGACGAGCCCCGCGCTCCCCCGGCCGCTCGCGCGGTGGAGCAAGCTGAGCGTCGCGCCGTCCACGCATTCGGGCGCGCCGCGCAGCACGCCCTCGACGCGCAGCTCGGGACGGAGCTCGAGCGCGACGACCTGGTCGCGCTCGCCGCTCGTCTCGAATTCGCGATCGAACGCGTCGAAGCCCGCACTCTGCAGTTGGATCCGGATCGTGCCGTCCGTGAACGCGCCGAGCTCGAGCGGGCGCGACGTGTCGACGAGATCGCGCTCGATGGCGACGGCCTCGTCGAGAACGGTGGCGCGCAGCTCGGCGGCGGGGAGCCAGTAGTACTCCAGCTCGACGTCGCGCAGGAAACGCGGCGGCGCGACGAGCTGCACCGCGAAGCGGCCGAGCGCGGGAAGCGCGAGCTCGCCGACGTCGCGGCGCTCGCCCGGCGCGAGCGGCGCGACCGGCAGCGTGACGCGGCCGGACGCGAGCGTGATCTCGAGCCGCAGCCCTGAGCCCGGCGGCAGCTCGTCGACGACGAAGCTCGTTCCGTCGAGGCTCGCGTCGCGCTGCCACGGACGCCAGTCCGCACGCGCGTCCAGCGCGCAGGTGATCGAAGTCACGGCCACGCCCGCGGGGACGCGGCCGACCATCGACGCGCTGCGTCGCAGGACGACGGTCACGTCCGGCGGGGGCGAGCCGAGCTCGGGCATCACGGTCGTGCGTTCGTAGCCCGGTGCTTGCGCCGCGAGCATGTAGCGCGACGTCGCGCTCGGCGTCGCGATCGCGAAGGAACCGTCGGCCGCGCTCGTCGCGGACGTATACGCGTAGGTGAGGATCGCTCCCTCGATCGGCCGGGACTCGACGTCGACGACGCGGCCCTTCAGCACCGTCGTCCGCGCGAGCTCGAGCGTGACGTGCGTCTCGCGGGGCGCCACGTTCGCGCCGCGGGTCGCGTGCCCATCGGCGAACGCGTGCACGCGCGCTGCCTCTCGCAGCGGCAGCCCAAGAGCCGCGCGGCCCGCGGAGTCCGTCGATTGCGAGTCGAACGTCTCGTAGCGAAGCAGACTCGTCGCCGTGACCTGCGCGCCCTCGATCGGCGCCTGCTCGTGGTCGACGACCTGGACGACGAGCGTGCGCCGCCGGTGCAGCACGAGCGTGCCGAGGTCGCACGGCGCGACGACGCGCGCGCGCAGCGGCGCGACGCCCTCGGCTTCGATCGACAGCTCCACTTCGCCCGGCGGGACCTCGAGCGCGAAGCGGCCGTCCGCGCCGCTGCGGAACGACTGGCCCGCGACGTCACATCGCGCGCCGGCGACCGGAGCGCCCTCGTCGTCGACGAGCGTGCCCTCGACGAGCGCGACGGGCGCCGCGGCCGGCGGCACGGCCGCGCGCTCGTGCGCGCCCGGCGCGACCGCGATGGGCGCGACCTCGCCCGCACCGGCGTCGGCCGAAGTCTCGCTCGCGAGCCGTTCGACCGGCGTCGACTGCGCGGACGGCTCGATGCCGTCGCGCGACGGATCGCGCGCGAGCGACCACGCGAGGACGAGCGCAGCGGCCGCGAGCAGCACGACGAAGCCGATCGCTCGCGCACTCATCGGCCCGCTCCTACGCCGGCAGCTCCACGTACTGCCCGGGGTCGAACGCGTCGACCGCGATCGCCGCGTCGCGCATCTTCGCGGCGGCGCGGACGAGCTCGCGTTCCTTCGCGTCGAGCACGCCGGCGTCCACCGCGCGGTCGACGAGCGTCACGGCCGGCTCCTTGTCGAGCTGCTTCGCGTGCACCGCCTCGCGCAGCTTCTTGCGCACGCCGCGCGCCGCGAGCGCGGCCTGGAGCGCCGCTTCGACCGTGCCGAGGCCGGGCTCGCCGAAATCGGGGCGGTACGCGTCGGGCGTGAGCGAGTCGCGCGCTTCGCCGCCATCGAGCACGGCGCGCGCGACCATCGCGCCCAGGCGGTCGTCCGGCTCGCGGAAGCGCGCGCCGAGCGGGAACAGGACCGGGCGCAACAGCCACGCGACTGGACGCATCGGCAGGTTGTCGAGCACGCCGAGCAGCGCTTCCTGGACGCGCACGAGCGCGTGCTCGGTGCACCAGCGCACGATCGGCAGGTCGCGCTGGGGCTGCTCGTCGTCGACGAAGCGCTTCAGCGTCGCCGACGCGATGTACATCCACGAGAGCGCGTCGGCCAGCCGCCCGGTCAACGCCTCGCGGAACTTGAGCGAGCCGCCGAGCGTGCCCATGCAGACGTCGGAGAGCAGCGCGAACGCGGCGCTCATCCGCGTCAGGTCGCTGAACGTCGCGCCCATCGGGCCGCCGATCGGCGCGGGCGCGAGGCTGCCGCCCGAGAGGCCGAGCAGGAACGAGCGCGCGGCGTTCGTGAACACGAAGCCGACGTGGCCGAAGAACGCTTCGTCGAACGCGTCGACGTCGCGCGCGGCCGCAGCCGTGATCTCGCGCTGCGCGAACGGATGGCAGCGCAGCGCTCCCTGGCCGAACACGATCATCGAGCGCGTCAGGATGTTGGCGCCCTCGACCGTGATCGCGACCGGGACGGCCTGGTACGCCGGCGCGATCATGTTGCGCGGCCCCCGCACGATGCCCGCTCCGCCGACGATGTCCATCGAGTCGTTGACGACCTGGCGCATCGCTTCGGTGAGATAGCGCTTCGCGATCGCCGTCAGCACGGACGGCTTCTGCCCCTGGTCGATCGCGCCGAGCGTCAGCAGCCGCGTCGCGTCGACGAAGTACGTCCGTCCCACGATCCGCGCCACGACCTCCTCGACGCCCTCGAAGCGGCCGATCGGCAGCCCGAACTGCTCGCGCACGGACGCGTACGCGCTGACGCCGCGCGTGCACGCCTGGCACGCCGCGGCCGCCATCGACGGCAGCGAGATCCCGCGGCCGGCGGCGAGCGTCTGCATCAGCATGCGCCAGCCGACGCCCGCCATCTGCGCGCCGCCGATGATGTTGTCGACCGGCACGAAGACGTCGGTGCCGGTCGTCGGGCCGTTGTGGAACGGCACGCCGAGCGGGTCGTGACGCCGGCCGATCTCGACGCCCGGGAGGTCGGCCGGCACGAGGATGCACGTGATGCCGACCTCCTCCTCGCCGCCGAGCAGCCCGTCGGGATCGAAGAGCTTGACGGCGAGCCCGAGCAGCGTCGACACCGACGAGAGCGTGATGTAGCGCTTGTCCCAGTTCAGCCGGATGCCGAGCACGCGCGCGCCGCGGTACTCGCCGTGGCACACGACGCCGCGGCTCGTCATCGAGCCCGCGTCCGAGCCCGCGCCCGGCTCGGTCAGCGCGAAGCAGGGCACCTCCTCGCCGCGCGCGAGGCGCGGGAGCCAGTAGCTCTTCTGCTCGTCGGTGCCGTAGTGGAGGATCAGCTCCGCCGGCCCGAGCGAGTTCGGGATCATCGCCGTGACGCCGAGCACGACGCTGCGCGACGACAGCTTCGTCACGACCGCCGAGTGTCCGACCGCGCTGAACCCGAGGCCGCCGTAGCGCTGCGGCACGATCATGCCGAAGAAGCGGTGCTGCTTGAGGAACGCCCACACTTCGGGCGGCAGGTCGCCGCGCCGCGCGACGTCCCAGTCGTTCGTCATGCGGCAGACGTCCTCGGCGGGGCCGTCGAGGAACGCGCGCTCCTCCGCGGTGAGCGGCGGCGAGCGGAACGCGAGCAGCTCCTTCCAGTCGGGCTTGCCCGAGAACAGCTCGGCGTCCCACCAGACGGTGCCCGCCTCGAGCGCCTCGCGCTCGGTGTCGCTCATGCGCGGCAGGATCGGCGCGATCGCGCGCAACAGGCGTGGCGTGACGACCGCGCGCCGCAGTGCGGGGATCCCGAAGAACGCGGCCAACGCGACGAACACGAGCGTCGTCGTCCAGAACAGGATCGGCGACTCGACCCCGCTCGACGCCCACCACGCGATCGCCGCGGCGCACGGCAACGCCCACGCCCAGTACGACCAGCCCTTGCACAAGAGCGCCAGGGCGAGCAGGAGCAGGGCCAGAGCGATGGCGACACCCATGGGCGTCAGGTTAACCACTCCACCGGGGCCCCGACCCTGTCCCGCAAGCCGAATTCGCCTACGGACTCGTTCGAATCAGCGCGAGAGCCAGAGGCCCCCGACGTCGTCCGCCGTGTCGATGGCGCCGTCGGGGCCTGCGCTCGAAACGCGCCACTGGCCGTCGGCGAGCTCGAAACGCAGCTCGCGCTCCCACGGATCGTCGAGGCCGGCTTCGCGCAGGATCGCGTTGCCTTCGACCTCGTCGGGCACGTACCCGTGGTCGTCGATCCAACTGCGGACGAGCTGCGTGCCCGCCGCGATCTCGGCTTCGGCTTGCTCGCGTAGCTTCTGCGTCTCGACGAAGTCGACGACCTCGCGCCCGGCCGACAGCAAGACGATGGCGATCACGACCGCCGCGAGCGTTCCGAGCCCGCTGATGAGCACGCCTGCCGTCGCGAGCCCGCGCGGCTCCTTGCGCAGTCCGAAGAAGCTCACGACGAGCGAGATCGGGCTGAGGAAGCCGCCCGTACAGAGGAACACGAGCGAGAGGATGAAGCCCGTCGTGCCCGCCGTGTTCGTCTCCGACGGCTGGGGGACCGGGTGCGGCTGGTCGGTCATGGCCCCGGAGCATACGCGCGCGGCGATGCGCGCATTCGCCAAAAGGGGTCAACGAACGTACGAGCGGTCGAGCAAGTCGTTCTGAGCCGAGTACGAACGGCCCAACACGTCGTCCGCGGTCCCGAACGCGCCGTCGGGCCCGGCGCTCGTGACGCGCCAGAGCTCCGCGGTCAGCTCGTAGCGCAGCTCGTTGCTCCAGGGATCGGCGAGCAGCGATTGGCGCAGGAGCGCGTCGCCGCGCTCGGAGCTCGGCAGCCGGCCGTGCTCGTTGGCCCAGCCGCGGATGACGACCGCGCCCGCGACGAGGGATTCGGCCGTGCGCACCGTCTGGCGCGGGTCGTCGCCGGCGGACGCCTCGTGCGGGCTGGAGGAGCTGTTCGTGAAGGCGCTGATCAAGAGCGCGCAGACGACGGCGGCCAAGAGCGCCGCCGCGACGGCTCCGGCGCCCCTCGATCGTCCACTGCTCGGCGTTCCCTGAGGCCCGCCCACGCTCCTACCGCCGCTCCTGCCCAGGAATGTCCGGATGCTCTTGCTCGTCTCGTTCATCGCTGCTCCCTGCCGTCCTTGCGCCACGCGTGCCGGCGCGCGAGCGACGCGGCGAAGCGCGTACGCTCGTCGTCGCGCCGCGACGCGTCCCACGAGAGCCGCTCGCCGAGCCGTCCCAGCACGGCCTCGACCGCGGCCTCGACCGCCTCGGGCCCTGCATAGCCGAGGTCGGTGCGCCGGAAGAAAAAGTCGTCCAGGAAGAAGCAATCCTCGTGCCGCACGCTCCAGTCGACCTCGCCGAGCAGCGTCTCCGCGTCGAGCGGCTCGAGCCCGCCGGGCATGCTCTCGCACGCGGCGCGCACCGCCTCGCGCCGCGCGCCGTAGCGCTTGCGCCACGCGTCGGCGAGCGCGTCGGGGGGCAGCGCGCCGCTCCAGCGCGACCACGCGGGCCGCGCGACGCGCGTTCGCTCGGCGCCGACGAGCGTGTGGTCGCGCGTGGGCGAGCGCCGGCCGCTGCGGCCGATGCCGAGCGCGCCCGTGAGCGTCGCGGACAGGTTCTCGGCGACGGCGCGGTAGCCGGTGAGCTTGCCGCCCGCGATCGTGAAGACGCTGCCCTCTCGCACGATGCGCTCTTCGCGCGAGCGCGCCGACGGATCGGCCTCGGACGCGAGCAGCGGGCGCAGGCCCGACCAGGTCGAGAGGACGTCGTCGGGGCCGAGCTTCGCGTGCGGCACGAGCGCGTTCGCCGACTCGAGCAGGTACTCGACCTCGGCGCGCGTCGCTCGCGGCTCGACGTCGGCGCGCGCTTCGATGTCCGTCGTGCCGATCGCGGTTGCGCGCGGCCAGGGGATGAGGAACATGACGCGCCCGTCGAGGCTCGAGGGGAAGATCACCGCGCCGTCGGTCGGCAGGCGCTGGCGCGGAACGAGCACGTGGCTGCCGCGCGTCGGCGTGATCCAGCGGCCGCCGAGCCCGGCGCGCGCGCGCAGCTCCTCGGTGCCGGGTCCGCCGCAGAGCACGACCGCGCGGCAGGCCAGCGTGCGTTCGGAGCCGTCGAGCCGGTCGGCGAGCCGCACCGAGGCGCCGCGCTCGTCATGCTCGATCGCGATCGCTTCGGTGCGCGAGAGGCAGACGGCGCCGGCGCGCATGGCGCTCGCGACGACCGCGAGCGTCAGCCGCGCGTCGTCGGTCGCCGCGTCGAGGTAGTGCCCGGCGCCCACGAGCGTCTCGCGCTCGACGCCGGGGATGCGCGTCGCGACGGTGCGCGCGCGCAGCAGCCCGGGCAGGCCGAGCGCGCGCGGCACCGAGAGGAGCGTGTAGAGCCCGAGCCCGAGCGCGAGCTTGAAGAGGCCGGTGCGATCGCCGCGCCGGACGGGGAAGACGAAGCGCTCGGGCCAGACGAGCCCGGCGGCGTTGCGCAACAGCAGCGCTCGCTCGAGGCACGACTCGCGCACGAGGCCGAAGTCGAACTGCTCGAGGTAGCGCAGCCCGCCGTGGACGAGACGCGAGGACGCGCTCGAGGTCGCGCCGGCCCAGTCCCCGCGCTCGACCAGCAGCGTGCGCACGCCCCGCAGCGCGAGGTCGAGCGCGACCCCCGCCCCGGTGATCCCGCCGCCGACGACGACGACCTGGGGCGGCGTGCGCTCGACCCGCTCGCACCGCTCGGCCCGCGACGGGAGGGGCTGGACCTCGACCATGGGCGCCCTGGGTAACGAACGGGACGGGCGGGGGCCAGGACGAGGGACGCGAGCACGAAATGCGTCACCGCGGCGCCCCCGCCCCGGTCCTGCCCGATGGGTGGGCGGGGGAGGATGGTGGACCCAGGGGGGGGAGCCCATGAAATGCGACATCCTATGGCGGGTACCCCCTCCGCCCCCCCCCCGACCCCCCTCCGCCCCCCCCGCCGCGGAAAGTACGCAGCCGTTGCGAAGCCCCCCCGCCCGCGTCCGCTAGAAAGGACCCCGCTTCGACCCGGCACCGGCGGCGGCACCGGCACCCGGCGGCGACACCGACGTGCGAGCAGCTCTCCTCCTCCTCCTCCTGGCCCTGGTTCCCTGTCTGCTCGCGTTCCGCGCGCCGGGGCGGGCGGATGCTTTCGACGATGGGTTCGACGCGGCGGCGGCGCGCGTCGTCGAGAAGCTCGAGGACCTCGCCGCGCGGGCGAACAAGGCGCGGCTGTACCTCGAGCGGGACCGCATCTACGAGCGCGTCCTCGTCCTCGCGCCCGACAACAAGCGCGCGCGGCATGGGCTCGGGTTCCGCAAGAACGGCGACGGCGAGTGGGAGCGTTCCCGCGATTACCGCGAGCCGCGCGACTACGCCGAGGGGGAGCTCCCGGCGTTCCGGGACGAGCGGAAGGGGCTGCAGGGCGAGTTCCGCATGGAGGTGCTGCGGCTGCTCACCGTCCATGCGAGCGAGATGACGCACTCGCGGCGCTGGGAGGTGCTCCACCGGCTGCTCGCGCTCGAACAGAACGACGAGATCGTCCAGGGCATGCTCGGCGCCGTGCGCGCGCAGGACGGGCGCTGGCTGCTCGTCGAGAGCCGCGACGCGCTCGAGCGCCGCGCTCGGATCGAGACCGAGGCCGAGCAGCACTTCCGCGCCGTACCGCCGCCCGAGCCGAGCGAGCCGGTCGATTTCGAGCTGGCGATGGGCATCGACTGGGTCGCTGGGCTGCGGACCGAGCGCGTGCGCGTCATGGGCGCCGTGGCGCGCTCCGAGATCCACCGCGCCACCGTCGCGATCCACGCGGCGGGCGACCTGTTCCGCTGGGTGTTCGGCGTCGACACGCCGCACCGCGACGGCTTCACCGTCTATCTGTTCGAGACGCCCGACGACCGCGACCGCTTCCTCGGCAACTATCCCGGGCTCGCATCCGGCGCCGTCGCGCGCCTGCGCACGCTCGGCGGCGGGCCGATCGGCGACACGAACGTCTTCGGCCAGTGGACGCACGAACCGGAGATGCGCGTCGACGGCGTCGTGCGCCAGACGTTCGGCGGCCTCCTCACTGACGCGTTCGGCATCACGACCAAGCACGGGTGGGCCTGGGAGGGCTTCGGGCTCTACCTGAACCACCAGCTCATCGGCACGCGCCTCTCGTTCTTCGTACGCGACACCGGGTACGTGCCGGACGCCGCGCGCACGATGCGCACACGCCTGCGCCAGCAGGACGCCGATTGGCTCGCGATGGCGCTCGAGATGATGCGCGGCGAGCACAAGCCCAAGCTGTCGTTCGTGCTCGGCAGCGACGTGAACGGCATGAACAACGACGACATGCTGCTCGCGTTCGCCCTCGCCGCGTACCTGATCGAGAGCCAGCCGACCAAGGTCCCGCGCATCCTCGGGCGCATCGGCGGCGCGCTCGCGGAGGACGGCCAGGGCGAGAACCCGATCATCGTGCTGCAGGGCGAGCTGGGCTGGGACCTGCCGCATCTCGAGGCGCGTCTCATGCGCTGGCTCGAGGAAGTCTCCGGGCCGTAGCTCGAACCGAGAGTCTGAGAGAGAATGA
Organism: uncultured Planctomycetaceae bacterium; assembly: GCA_964528575.1. Lineage (GTDB taxonomy): Bacteria > Planctomycetota > UBA1135 > UBA1135 > CAZGTQ01. Next base: position 18,336 of record CAZGTQ010000452.1, read on the forward strand.
CGCCATGAAACACACGAGCCCCGTCTGCGTTCCCTTCCTCGCCTGCCTGCTGGCCTTCCTAGCGCCGGGCGCGGCCGCGCAGACGCTCGACCTGTTCGACGTCACGCTGAACCAGAACCTCGGCCAGGCGCCGGCGAGCATCTACCTCGGCCACGACGTCCGCTTCGACATCGACGGGAGCTCCGGCGAGGTGGGAGCGGTGTTCGCGAGCGCGCTCCCCGCGCCGTTCCCGATCGACATCGGCGGCGTCCCGGTCGTCCTCGACCCCGGCAACAGCATCGTGCTCGGGCTCACGGTGCTCGACCCCACCGGCCAGGGCTCGGTGTCCGTCAGCGTGCCTTCGACGCTGCCGTCAGGACCGACGCTCTACACGCAGGCCCTGCTCGTCCACCCGGTCGCGCTGACCTCGCGCGTGACGAGCGGCATGACGCCCGCGCTCGCGAGCGAGCCGTTCACGACGCTCCTCGCGGGCTCGCAGAGCGCGCACCCGCTCGCAGACTCCGGCGGCGTCGCCGTGATCGACGGCGCCTCCGCCTGGACGACGTTCTGGACCCAGCACGCCGCCTTCCAGATCCCCGCCCCGCCGCCGCCGGCCGTCGACTTCCAGACGAGCGCGGTCGTCGCGGTCTTCGCCGGCTGGCGCCCGTCGAGCGGCTATTCGATCGGCGTCGACGAGATCACCTACACGGGCTCGGGCCTCGACGTCGACGCGACCGCGGTCGCGCCCGGCGCCGGCTGCGGCGTGCTCACCGTGATCACGTACCCGCACCACTTCGTGCTGATCGATGCCGACGTCGCGGCGCCGGCGACGCTCACGACGGCGCTCACGAGCGGTACGCCCTGCCCGTAGCGCTCGCTCAACGCGCGACCGGCGCGTCGCGCAGCTCGGGCCGGAACGAGCCCTCGCGCAGCGTCGTGCGCACGAGCACGCGCTTGGCGCACAAGAGGTCGCGCGAGAGCGCGAAGCGCTCGAGCTCGCGGCGCGTCGGCTCGCTCGCCGCCGGCTTGCCCTCGCGGCGGTCGCGCTCGCTGCGGCGGCGGAGCTGGCGGCGCACGAGCGGGCCCATCGCCGGCCGCATCGCCCAGTACAGCGCGCGCGACGTCCCGCTCGGCTTCAGGCACTCCAGCTCGATCGCGTCGAACTGCTCGATGCGCAAGAGATAGCGGAGCTGGAAGAACGGCAGCGTGAACGCGTGGCCGTGATAGACGCGGCCGCCCTCGTAGCCCCACAGCGTCGCGTCCTCGTTCGGCAGGTCGCCGTGGAAGCTCTTGAGGCCGGTGAGGAAGTAGCTGAGCCGCGAGCTCAGGTCCATCACGTTCGGCAGCGTCAGCAGCAGCGTGCCGCCGTCGACGAGGACGCGGCGACACTCGCGCAAAAAGCCCGCCGCGTCCTCGAGGTGCTCGATGCCCTCCTGGCACACGAGCGCCGCGAACGTGCCGTCCTCGAACGGCAGCCGCGCGTTCATGTCCGCGCGCACGACCGCCTCCGGACGGAACGCGCTGAGCTCGGGGAAGAGGTCCGCGCCGACCGCGTCGACGCCCGCCTCGCTGAGCTTGCGCAAGAGCTCGCCGTCGCCCGCCGGGAGGTCGAGCACGCGCCCGCCCCCCGCGACCTTCGATACGATCTCGACGAGCCTGCGATCGGTCGCTGCCGACATGGCGCGGATCCTACCTCCGCTCGCCCTCGATCGTGAGCCAGCGTCCGCGGCGGTCGACGCCGCGCACGTCGAGGCCCGCTCCGGCGAGCGCGGCGAGCACCGGCTCGCGCTTGTCGACCGCGCAGCCCGAGACGGCGAACCACGCGCCGCGGCGGCCGGCGCGGACGATCTCTTCGGCGCGCGCGCACACGACGTCGGCGTAGATGTTCGCGCACACGCCGTCGAAGAGCGCATCGGCCGCGAGCGCGTCGAAGCCGCCCGCGAAGAAGCGGCAGCGCTCCGCCACTCCGTTCGCCTCGGCCAGGGCTCGCGCGACGGGCGGCGCGAGCGGGTCGAGGTCGAAGCCGTCGCAGCGCCGCGCGCCGAAGAGCGCAGCCGCGACCGCGAGGATCCCCGTGCCCGTGCCCGCGTCGAGCACGCGCTGGCCCGGGCGCACGCGGCGCTGGACGGCGAGCAGGCACGCGCGCGTCGTCGCGTGCCGGCCGGTCCCGAACGCCGAGCCCGGCTCGAGCCGCAGCGCGACGTCGCCACGCCGCGGCGGCGGCGGATGATCGTGCCCGAGCACGCAGACGCGCCCCACGCGGAACGGTCGCCAGCGCGCGCGCCACGCGTTCGCCCAATCGGCGTGCGCCACGTGCGCGAACGCCGGCTCGAGCCCCGCGAGCTCCGGCGCGCCCGCGCGCTCGGCGAGACCCGCGAGCCGCGCCGCGACCCGCGCCCGCCGCTGCGCGTCGTCCGCGCGCACGACGAGGTAGGCGCGCACGAGCACCTCGTCCGCCGCGCACGCCTCGATCGCCGCGCTCGTCGCGCCCTCCTGCGCCAGCGCGTCCGCGACGAGCTCCTCCCAGCCCGCGGGGACGCGCACGCGGACCTCGGTCCAGCTCGGCTCGCCGCTCACGACGGCGCTCACGACGGCTCGTCGAGCAGCCGCCAGGGCGCGTCGCCGAACGCGTGCGCGCGCGCCGCGGCGAGCGGATCGCCCGCGAGCGCGGCGCGCCACGGCGCGACGAGCGGCTCGAGCTCCGGCGCGAGCGGCCGCGGCCGCGCGACGCACGCGAGCGCGAGGTAGAGCCACGGGCAGTGCCGCTCGGGCTCGGCCGCGAGCATTTGCACGCCCGCGTCGGGCTCGATCCACGCGAGCGCGTCGATCTCGCCCGCGTCCGGCGCGAGCTCGCCCGGCTCGACCAGGCCGACGAGCGTGCAGCACACCTCGTTCTCGACGCCGACGTCCGCGTAGCCGATCTCGTAGTCGAAGCGGCCGTGCTCGCCGATCGCCGCCTCCGCGCCGAGCTCCTCGCGCACGCGCCGCCGCCCGCTCGCGACGTACGACTCGCCGGGGCGCGGATGGCTCGCGACGGTCCCGTCCCAGAACCCGGGCCACAGCATCTTCGGGGCCGCCCGTCGCGCGAGCAGGAGCCGCCCGGCGCGGTCGAATGCGAGCGCCGTGAACGCGCGGTGCTTGCGCCCCGGCACGAGGTGGCACGTGCGCTTGGCCAGCTCCCCGAGCGCGCGGTCCTCGCCGTCGACCAGCACGAGCGGATCGTCCGAGGCACCGTCGGAAGTCGCGTCCATCGGCGCATCCTAGTCCGGGCTAGTCCACCCGTGCACGCCGAGCGCGGTCAGAACGGCAGCTCGCCCCGCTCCTCGAGGTCGCGCTCGCGGGAGGCCGGGTCGCGCGTCTCGGCGAAGGGCGCGTCGAGGCCGCGGCGTGCGACGTCGGCGAGCATGCCCATGTGGGCGAGCGACTCGCGCAGGCAGCGGTCGGTGTCGCCGCGGACGAAGCGGGCGCCGGCCGAGCCCACTTCCAGCGCTCCATCGAGCGCGCCGGCGAGCGGCAGCTCGCGCAGGAAGCCGCGGTGGCGCGGGTCGTGGACGCGGCCGTCGAGCAGGAACACGCAGCCGCGGTCGCTCTCCTTGCGCATGAGCCGGCCGAAGCCTTGGCGGAACTTCGCGAGCGCCCGCGGCATGTAGATCGCGCTCTTGTGCTCGCTCGGCCCCAGCGCCGCGCATTGCGCGTGGTGGTAGCGGTCGGGGACGCCGTAGGGCAGCCGCACGAGCACGAGGTACTCGAGCGTCTCGCCCGGGAAGTCGGCGCCGTACCAGAACGTGTCGAGGCCGAGCAGGATCGAGTCGGTCTGCGCGCGGAAGCGTTCGCCGAGCTCTTCTTTGCGCGAGCCCGCCATGCGCTGGTACCAGAACGGCAGCCGGCGCTCGCGGAAGAAGTCCGCCAGCCCCGCGCCGACCTGGCGGCAGTCCGTCGCGTTCGTGAAGAGCACCAGCATGCGCCCGCGGGTGCGCTCGCCCAGATGCGCCACGAAGCGGCGCACGTACGCGAGGAACGCGCTCTTGTCGTTCACCTGCGGCGCGTCGCGCGGCGCGCACACGACGACGCGACTCCAGTCGAACACGTCGGGCGCGCGGAACGTGCGCAACGCGCGCGGCGGGCGATCCTCGTCCTCGGCGGGGTGCGCCGCGCGGTACAGGCCGAGGTAGCGGCTCGCGCGGTCGAAGCCGCCGCCGAGGAACGTCGTCGCCGACAGGAACGCGCCGCTCGCGAGCTCGGGGTGGTAGCTGCGGCCGAGGAACTCGTGCGGGAGCAGCACGCGGGCGACGAGCGAGCGGCGCGCGCCGTCGTGCTCCACGTCGTAGAAGAAGACGTCGCGGCGCAGCGCCGGCTCGTCGCGCTCGCCGCGCGGGATCCACGCTTCCGCCGCCTCGAGCGCCTCGGCGAGCTCGACGCGTACGAGGTCGAGCGAGCGGCGCAGGCGGCGCCGGCCCGGCACGGCGAGCTCCTCGAGGTGCTCGGCGAGCTCGCTCAGCGCGGCGACGAGCACGTCGAGCGCGCGCGCGAGCCGCGCGTGCGCGTCGAGCAGCGGCGCGGCTTCGCGCGTGCGCAGGTACTCGGCGAGCAGCGCGTGCGTGTCCCGCTCGCTCCGGTCGCGCTCGGCGTCCTCGCGCCACGTCTCGAAGTCGCGCACGCCGATCTCGAGCTCGGTCAGCGCGGCGCGTGCGCGGGCGTGCGCAGCGACCGCTTCGTCCGCGCTCCCGGCGGCGATCGTCGCGGCCTGGACGCGCGCGAGGAGCGAGCTCGCGCGGCCGCCGCGCGGTGCGCGGTGCACGCGGCCGAGCAGCTCGCGCGCCGCGCCGGGGTCGAACGCGTGGCTCCACGCCTCGTGCGCGCTGTCGTGCAAGTGCTCGCACTCGTCGAACAGGACGTGGCGAAACAGCTCGCGGCGCGCGAGCACGAGGCTGTGGTTCGTCACGACGACGTGCGAGCGCTCGGCGAGGCGACGCGCGACGTGGGCGCCGCACGTGCGCCGGTCGTCGGCGGTCGCGCAGCAGCCGCTCTCGGCGCGCGCGTGGCGCACGAGACGCGCGAGCTCGCGGTCGAGCTCGTCGGCGGGCAGCCCCGGCAGGTCGGAGCGGCGCGGGAAGCGGTCGAGGTCGGCGTGGGAGTCGGCGAGCGCGAACAGCGCGAGGCGCGTCCACGCCAGGCGGTAGATCGCCGTGTCGCCGTCTTGCGGCACGTGGAGGGCGAGCGCGCGCCAGCAGAGGTAGTTCGCGCGGCCCTTGAGCGGCGTCGTGCGCACCGGCGTCGCGACGCCCGCTCGGCGCAGCATCTCGACGGCGACCGGCGCCTCCCGGCGGATCGCCTGGTCCTGGAGCGCGCGCGTGTACGTCGAGACGCCGACGCGCAGCTCGTTGCGCAGCGCGAACAGGCACGCGGGCACGAGGTACGCGAGCGTCTTGCCCGTGCCCGTCGGCGCGTGCACGAGCAGCAGCTCGTCGCGGCCGAGGCTGCGCGCGACCTCGCGCGCGACACGATGTTGGCCGAGACGATGTTGGCCGAGACGATGTTGGCCGAGACGGTGCGTCCGCGCGCCGTCACGCTCGCGCTCGGCGAAGTACGCCGGCAGATGCACCTCGAAGATCTCGTCGACGCGGCGCAGGTCGTCCGCATCGAGCGGCGCGACCTGCGCGCGGTCGGGCGGCAGCGGTTCCTGCTCGCGCCATGCTTGCTCGCCCCGCGCGCACGCGGGCAGCGCGGCGTCGAGCGCCGCACCGGGCTCGGGCCAGCGCTCGAGCGCGCCCGACAGCGCGCGCGCCGCCTGCGCCTGGGCGAACAGGTCGCCGTCCGGGACCCAGTCGTCGGGAAAGTCGACGAGCGTCAGCGCGAGGGCGAGCGCGTCCGCGGCGCCGGGATGCGCGTGCACGAGCAGCCGCCAGGCGCCGGCGTAGCCGTGGGCGGCGAGCGCGACGGCTGCGTCGCCGAGCGCGACGAAGCGCTCGACGCTCGCGCGCATCGAGGCGAGGACGTCGTCCGGTCCCGCGGCGGCGGACAGCGCACCGCCCGTGCCCGGGAGCAGGAGCTGGCGCAACTCGTCGGCGCCGAGCGAGGCGCGCGGCGCGTCCGCGCTCGCGGCCCACGCGTCGTACGCCTCGCGCTCGGGCACGACGAGCGGCGCCTCGCCGACGAAGGCGCGCAGCTCGTCCCACGCGGATTCGGCGGCAGGCGCGTCGGCGAGCTCGCGCTGCGTGATGCCGAACTCCAGCGCCATGCGGCGGCTCGCTGCCGCCGCGTCGCCGGACGCGGCAGCGCCGGACGCGAACGGCCGGCAGACACGGTCGAATCGCTCCCAGCCGTCGCCGCGGTGGCGCAGCGCCTGGAGTCGGAAGACGCCGTCGCGCGACGGGTCGGGACCGGTCGCGTGGACGACGGCGAGCGCGAGCCCTTCGAGCCGCCGGCGCCGGCTCCAGGGCACCTCGGCGTCGCGCGTGGCGCGCTCTTCGTCCGGCGGAAGGATCATCGCGGCGACCAGTTATACGGTCCGGCCCGCGCGCCGCGGCTCGTCCGGCGGAGCGTTCCGCGCGCCGCCGCGAGAACCCGGTAGCTTACCCGATCGTTCGCGGAAGGGGCGGCGCGGCACCGGGCGCGCCTTCCCCCCGTCCCGCGCCGGGCCGCTCGACGAATTGCGGCGCTGTTCGATAACATGGGCGGCCGCCGCGAACGCGGCCCGGGTCCCGTGCCGTGCGGACAGCAGCGAGCCGGTGCCGCGACCTCTTTCAACCCGCTCTCATTGCACATGGAAGTTTCCGAGATCCAGGTCGACGGCTACGAGAAAGTTCTCCGTTGCCGCGACGAGGACAGCGGGCTGCACGCCCTGATCGCGGTACACGACACCACTCTCGGCCCGGCTCTCGGCGGCATGCGCATGCTGCCGTACGTCTCGGAGGACGAAGCACTGTTCGACGTGCTGCGACTCGCGCGCGGCATGACGTACAAATCGGCGGTGGCGGAGACGGGTCTCGGCGGCGGAAAGTCCGTCGTCATCGGCGATCCGAAGACGATGAAGTCGCCGGCGCTCTTTCGCGCGATGGGGCGGTTCGTCGCTGCGCTGAACGGCCTGTACATCACCGCCGAGGACATGAACATCGGGATCGGGGATCTCGAGCACGTCCGCGAGACGACGCGCTGGGTCACCGGTCTGTCGCGCGAGTCCGGCAGCTCGGGCAACCCGAGCCCGTACACGGCGCGCGGCTGCGTGCAGGGCATGCGCGCGGTGCTGGAGGAGATCTACGGCTCGCCCGAGATCGAGGGTCGCCGCGTCGTGATCCAGGGCGTGGGGGCTGTCGGCGGCCGGCTCGCCCCGATGCTCAAGGAGCGCGGGGCCGAGGTGATCGTGTGCGACATCAACGAGGAGCGCGTGCGCGAGCTCGTGGACGGCTACGGCGTCGAGGCGGTGCCGGACGCCGGTCACCACGAGATCCCGTGCGACATCTATGCGCCGTGCGCGCGCGGCGCGGGGATCAACGACCAGACGATCCCCGAGCTGCGGTGCAAGGCGGTCGCGGGCTGCGCGAACAACGTGCTGCTCGAGCCGCGTCACGCCGAGGACCTGCGCGCCGCCGGGATCCTCTACGCGCCCGACTACGTGATCAACGCCGGCGGCATCATCAACGTCTCGTGCGAGCTGCACGAGGGCGGCTACGACGAGGCCGTTTCGCTGCGTCTGATCGAGCGCATCTACGACAACCTCAACATCGTCTTCGAGATCTCGCGCAACGAGGACATCTCGACCCGCGAGGCCGCCGCGCGACTCGCGGAGCGCCGCCTGGAAGAAGCGCGCGCCCAGAAGGCGTAGCCGAGCTACGGTGTCGCACACCTTGTTGTCGTTCAGCGACAGGGAGGTGCCAGGTGCCGCA